>NZ_JAKKRY010000012.1:0-156719 GCF_025653795.1 Shewanella sp. SM73 | reverse complement strand
ATAGCAAGCTATCTTCCCGCTGCCGCTCGACTTGCATGTGTTAGGCCTGCCGCCAGCGTTCAATCTGAGCCATGATCAAACTCTTCAATTAAAGTTTTGTTGCTTCCGTCTTGCGACTTCAGCGGCTCAATGAATTCTGATTTTTTGTTTCTCGCACTCCCTATAAAAGAAGGGCTGAAACAAACTGTACATATTACTATGAACACTCATTGTTACATTGATTTAAATTTTTGACTGCCAACCCGAAGGTTAAGCAGTTTCGATTAACTCAACACCTGTGAGTGTCCACACAGATTTGCTTGATAAATTGTTAAAGAGCGTTGACCACACACTGAGTTTTCAGCGGGTCAGGGCTGCGTATTCTACGCATTCCCGTTAGTGCGTCAAGTAGTTTTTTCAACTTTCTCAACACTCATCGTTTAGCTTGCTAAACGATGAACTGCATGGCTTTTTTTGCTTAACTTGCGTTACGCTGTCTGCCGTGTCAGTGGATGCGCATTATAGGGAGATTGAGAAAGTCCGCAAGGGCTTTTTATCGATCATTGAATCGCACGTCGATATTTTAAACGTTATGACCATTTTTTAGCTTATAAGCTCTATTTATCGGAGATAAGTAAGGTTTTTTATCTAATAATTGATAATTCACGCTCAATATTTCAGCAATGGTCTAGTGTAAAAGTAAATAATTCATTACCATATACTTGCTGTTAACAGTTATTTATCAATTTCCCATTCATCAGAGAGCATTCTTATGCAAAAGTCATTTCTTATTGTCTTGATTGTCGCCATTATTGGCGCAGTAGCACTATCTCAGTTCGCAACGCCATTATCAGCTATTGCTTTTGTCGCTGGCGCTATCATTGCAAGTCTTGTTTTTAAATTTGTTCCAGAGACTTCATCATCTCATGCTTCAGAAGAACAATATGTTGGCCCTACTATGACCTTATATGTAGGTAACCTGCCTTATCGTGTTCATGAGGGTGAAGTAAAAGTATTATTTGGCGAATTTGGTCCAGTAAACTCTGTGCGTTTAGTCAGAGATCGTAAGACGGGTCGTCGTAAAGGTTTTGGTTTTGTGGAGATGTCAGAATCAGGCGCTCAGAAAGCCATGGTTAAACTGAATGACTATAGTTTCCAAGAAAGAACCTTAAAAGTAAGAGAAGCAAAAACACAAGATTCGGAAGCTGCCGACCGTACAGGGACAGACGAGTAGTATTACCGCTTAAACTGTTTTGCTTTATTTTGTAATTTAGTTGGTTGTGGTGATTCGTTCGATAGTTGAAAAGCCACAATCAATTAATGTTGTTGTTAACCCTTCGCTGATTCCCACCTTAGTATAGAAAGCTTGCATCACTGACTCCCTTACGGCTTCTCTCTCATCTGTTACTCTGTGCTCTTCCACAATAAGATTCTGTTGCGTTAAAAGAGTGACAACTCGCTTAGCAATTGCAGCGCCAGAATCCATTAGTTTTACGCCCGCACCGAGCACTTGTTGTAATTCAGCTTTGATCATAGGGAAATGAGTGCAACCTAGTACGAGAACATCCAATTGTGCGGCAACGACTGGTGCCAGTAACTGTGCCAATCTATGCATATCCAACATTCCAGTCGCCACTTTTTGTTCTGCCATCATCACTAATTCAGAACAACCAAAGAGTTCGACATGGCAATCATCAGCAAATTGGCTGATGAGTTCATGGGTATAATGACGCTTAACTGTGCCAGGTGTAGCCAAGAGTCCAATACGTTTGCTCTTAGACATTAGAGCGGCGGGTTTAATGGCAGGGACAACACCTACGACAGGGACAGTAAGATGTGCACGTAATGCCGGTAATACAACAGTACTTGCAGTATTGCAGGCAACGACCACTATCATTGCATTGGTACGAGCCACTAGATCGCATACTAATTCGACACAGCCAGAAATTAATACCTGCTCTTCCAACTCTCCATAGGGCAACCTAGCGTTGTCGAAAAGATAGCAATAGTCGCTATGGGGCAAACTCTTGCGAATTTCAGCCAGTACAGATAGACCACCAATCCCAGAATCAAACACTAATATAGGTCGCGACAAGCGAATCTCCAGTTTCGGATATATAAATAAACTATACAGATTGGACGCATTAACGATTCGATGGCTGCTTTACTGGCGGAATCCAGCCAAATACCATAGAACCACATTCAAGTGCGCGGATTTTCCCATAGCTTTGCGAAAACCGCAAAAGCAAGATACTGGACATTCGTGTCACCTAGTATAATATTTGCGCCCCAATTTACAGCAACGGTGAATCAAACAATGAACTTAGCAGCAATGGACCCTCAGACTTATGATGCGCAGTTAGAACACAAGCGTATCAAGCTAGAACAAGCCTTTGCCCAATTTGAAACACCGAGTGTTGAAGTTTTTGCCTCAGAGCCAGCTAACTACCGTATGCGCGCCGAATTCCGCATCTGGCATGATGGTGACGACTTATACTATTACATGTTCGATAAAGTATTGAATGAGAAGGTACGTTGCGATCAATACTTACCAGCTAGCGTGCTCATCAATCAAATGATGTCGGCCTTAATCGCCGAGCTGAAACCGAATCCGAGTCTAAGGCACAAACTGTTCCAAGTGGATTTTTTGTCGACTTTAAGCGGCGAGATTTTAGTGTCTTTGCTTTATCACAGGCAGCTTGATGACCAATGGCGCGCCGATGCGGCTGCATTGAAAGCCAAGTTAAGTAGCCAGTTTAACGTCAACATTATCGGCCGTGCCCGTAAGCAAAAAATCGATTTAGATAAAGACTTTGTGGTTGAGTCATTACAAGTAAATGATAAAACCTTCTTATATAAGCAAATCGAGAACAGCTTTACTCAACCGAATGCCAAAGTTTCCGTAAAAATGTTGGAGTGGGCTATCGATGCGACTCAAAACAGTAAGGGAGACTTACTCGAGCTCTACTGTGGTAATGGCAACTTTTCTATCGCACTGGCGCAAAACTTTAATCGCGTATTGGCAACCGAACTCGCTAAGCCTTCAGTCGATGCGGCGCAATACAATATCGAAGTGAATGGTATTGATAATCTGCAGATTATTCGTATGTCAGCCGAAGACTTTAGCGATGCCATGGCGAAGAAACGCAGCTTTAGACGTTTAGAAGGTATCGATCTTGACAGCTATGTTTGCAACACCATTTTTGTTGACCCACCACGCGCGGGGATTGATCCTGATACGCTGGCGTTAGTCCAAGGTTATGAGCGGATTTTGTATATTTCCTGCAACCCTGAAACCTTAAAAGATAACCTGCAACAACTGAACGAAACCCATAGAGTGACCCGCTTTGCCTTGTTTGATCAGTTCCCTTACACAGATCACATGGAAACGGGTGTACTACTCGAGCGTCGTTAATCACTTCAGATACACTGAGCTCGACTGCAGAACACTTAAACGTAAATTCGCTAAAAAAATAATGGAGCCTTAGGCTCCATTATTTTAGTGAATATGCATCTCACTCAGATTAGCGGTGTTCAACCTTATGCTGCAAAGCCTCGGCGCCTTTGGCGACCATGCGCAATTGCATGACTAATTGATCGGCAAGAATTTTGCGGTCAGCCCGTTTCATATCTAATGCGGAAGCGCCGGCATTAAACACCAGAGTCACTAAAGCTTCAGCCTGCGCACGGGCTAGCAAGGGGGTTCGACCCGCTTTGGCTTCGGTATAATGAGCCAATTCAGAAATAAAATGCTCAATTTCGCGGGCAACTGCCGCACGGAATGCTGCCGAGGTTCCAGAGCGTTCATGCAATAAAATACGGAATACGTTTGGATTCGAATCAAGCACTTCCATAAAGGTATCAACGGAAATACGGATCACACTGCCACCCACTTCAGCTCGCTGACGGCCTTTACGCATCATCTGCCTTAGGGTTAACCCGCCCTCATCCACCATAGTAAGGCCAAGTTCGTTCATATCTTTAAAATGGCGATAAAAAGATGTCGGCGCGATATTAGCTTCCCGAGCAACCTCTCGCAAACTCAGACTTGAGAAACTGCGCTCAGCACTTAGCTGATTAAAGGCCGCATCGACTAAAGCTCTGCGAGTTTTCTCTTTTTGCTGTGCTCGAATACCCATTCTTAAATCCGCTAACTGAATGTAATAACGCGATAATACCGCTTTTAGGCATTAAACACAGCCCCATCGTCCTTGACCAAACAATATAGCTAAGCTAAATTAGCTTACAGATGTACGCTCAAAAGCGAATTTTGGAAACCTATAATGAAAAAACCCCCTATCATCTGGCTTAATGTCAGTCTGTTTGCCATCACTTTCCTCAGTGCGGTAATTTTAGTTCCATGGCGCGGTATTGTTCATGGCTATGGTGCCAGTGAATGGATCGCTTTTATTGTTTTAGCCTTTGCCAGTGGTTTGTCGATCACCGCTGGTTATCACAGACTCTGGTCACACAAGGCCTATAAAGCCCATCCGGCAGTGCGTTTTATATATGCCCTTGGTGGTGCTTTAGCATTACAAAACAGTGCATTGCACTGGGCATCTGATCACAGAGTTCACCACAAACACGTAGATGATAACGACAAAGACCCGTACTCTGCCAAAATGGGATTCTGGTACAGCCATATCGGTTGGATGCTGCGTGAGTATCAGTCGCAACGCTATCACGATTATCAAAATGTGCGTGATCTGCAAAATGACCGTATTGTCATGTGGCAACACAAACATTACCTCGCACTCGTTTTGCTGATGAACATTGGACTGCCAGCACTGCTTGGCTGGCTCAATGGCGACGTGCTGTCTATGTTACTGATGGCGGGTTTATTGCGTTTAGTGGTGGTGCATCACTGCACTTTCTTTATCAACTCTTTAGCCCACGTGTGGGGCAGTCAGCCTTATACCGATAAGAATACCGCCCGCGATAATGGCTTCTTGGCCATGTTGACCTACGGTGAGGGTTATCATAATTTCCATCATATTTTCGAAAATGACTATCGTAATGGCATTAAATGGTGGCACTACGATCCAACCAAATGGTTGATTAAGTCATTATCTTGGTTGGGATTAGCTAAGGATTTGCGTACGAGTCCACAGGAACGTATCGAGAGCGCACGCTTACAGATGCAGTTATTACGTACCAAGCGGAAGGTTAATAACCTGCCTAATGCTGATGAAATTATTGAAAAAATCCAAGCAGAGTATGAGTTATTAAAGCAGCACTTAATGGATTACTATCAAGCACAGAAAACCTTGCTTGAAGCCAAGCGTAAACAACTTGTCGATCAGCAACTATTGCAACAAGTTGAAGAGCTAAAGGCGCGTTTCTTAGTCCAGCAAAAACATTGGCGCAGCTTGACCGCAACTTATAGCTAAGCCACAATTCTGCCCGAAAGTCATACGGCCACCTTGCATGGTGGCCGTATCTGATTATGATGATGCCTTAATCACTTAAATAGGCTGTTGAGATCATGTCAGATTCCCTAGTTACACTCCCAGAATCAATCAAGCTAACAGAATATAGTCATGGCGCAGGTTGTGGCTGCAAAATATCCCCTAAAGTGCTCAGCACTATCTTAGCCTCGCAATTACCTGTATTTACCGATCCAAATCTGCTGGTTGGTAATCAGAGCCGCGACGATGCTGCAGTGTACAAACTCAATGATGACATAGGCATCATTAGCACTACCGATTTTTTTATGCCAATAGTTGACGATCCATTCACCTTCGGTCGTATCGCAGCGACCAATGCGATCAGCGATATTTATGCCATGGGTGGCACGCCTATTATGGCGATTGCAATTTTAGGTTGGCCAATCAATAAACTACCCGCAGAAATCGCACAGCAAGTGGTCGATGGCGGCAGACAAGCCTGCATGGAAGCAGGGATCATGCTAGCCGGTGGTCATAGCATAGACGCACCCGAACCTATTTTTGGTCTCGCGGTTACCGGGCAAATTGCCTTAAGTGATTTAAAACAGAATGATACCGCTAAAGCCGGCGATCGTTTATATCTCACTAAACCTATCGGCATTGGTATTTTAACCACAGCGCAAAAACAGAAAAAACTCCGCGATGAAGATAGTCTCATTGCGGTAAATGCCATGTGCCAACTCAATACTATAGGCGCGACCATTGCAAAAATTAGCGGTGTAAATGCCCTGACCGATGTCACAGGTTTTGGACTGGCGGGACACTTACTCGAAATGTGCCAAGGCGCCAACCTCACTGCGAAGCTTAAATTTGATGCAGTGCCATTGTTACCACGCGCCTTAGATTATTTGGCCTTAGGTTGTGTTCCTGGCGGAACTCACCGTAATTACGATAGTTATGGCGAGCATCTCCCCGAGCTCAGCGAGCATCAAAAAGCGATACTGTGCGATCCGCAAACCAGTGGTGGCCTGTTAGTTGCCGTCTCGGCCGCAGCTGAAGCGGAATTAATTGCCCTACTCGATGCGAACCACATAACCCCAATCTGCATTGGGTCACTGGAAACACCGACCACTGCAGCGAATGTGGTGTTGTGCTGATGCCAAGCGCTATTGTAGCCGCAGAGCAATATAGGGAGATCTTTCTCAATCAACATCCGATGATGGATGTGCGAGCGCCCATAGAGTTCACTCGGGGCGCGTTTCCCAACTCGACCAACTTGCCCTTGATGCTGGATAGTGAAAGGGAAAAAGTCGGTACTTGTTATAAGCAATTTGGTCAGCAAGCCGCGATTGCATTAGGTCATTCACTAGTGAATGGTCCCATCAAGCAACAGAGAATCGAGGCTTGGGCTAGCTATGTTAAAGCCAATCCTAATGCTTACCTTTATTGCTTTCGCGGCGGCCTGCGTTCGCAACTCACGCAACAATGGCTCAAAGAAGCGGGGATCGAAGTCCCCTATATTCAGGGTGGCTATAAGGCCATGCGCCAATATCTGATTGGCGTGATTGAAGCGACACCGACTCAGCAACCGTTATTGAGTTTGAGCGGGATGACGGGCTGCGGTAAAACCGATTTTCTACTACAGCGTAAAGAAGCGGTTGATCTTGAAGAAATAGCTAATCACAGAGGCTCTAGTTTTGGAAAGAATATCGACCCACAGCCAACGCAGATTAACTTTGAAAATCAACTCGCCATTGCCTTGCTACAACACCAAACAAGTGGCGCGGCGTGTTTACTGCTCGAGGATGAAAGCTTCCTGATTGGGCGTTCGGCGCTGCCGCAGACATTTTACAATGCCATGCAAGCCGCTAATGTTTTAGTGCTAGAAGAGTCGGACGATGCGAGGCTCGAACGCTTACGCTATGAATATGTGCATAAAATGTATAGCGGCTTCTGTGAGCGCCTAGGGCCGGAAGCAGGTTTTGCGGCTTTCAGTGAATATTTATTACAGAGTTTAGTGAGCATTCGCAAACGTCTAGGCGGAAAACAACATCAAGAACTGCAAGATTTGATGCAACAAGCTCTCGATCAACAAATCAACCAGAATGACACTTCGCTGCACTTAGTCTGGATAAACCTGTTATTGCACAAGTATTACGATCCTATGTATCAATACCAATTACAGAAAAAGTCCGAACGTGTTCTTTTTAAAGGCTCACATCAAGCGATGCACGAATGGTTGGATAGTTATCAAACTCGATAAATTGCCCACGCATAAATGAGATAACCGCGAACATTAGATCCGCGGTTATCACTTCACTTTATTTCATGCCTTAACGAATTTAAGACTTGCCCAGCAGGCTCGCCACTTGGACTCTCAAAGATTCCTTATTCGCAAGCTTACCATCGACGGCATCCGTTAAATCCACCGACACCCTTGACCAAAAACGCTTGGGCATTTTAGCCAAGGCATGTCCGCCCTTGTGACTAAAGTAAGAACCCCATAATCCGTGCAATGCCATAGGAATGACTGGCACAGGATCTCTGGCCAAAATCTTATCAATTCCGGGACGAAAATCGCCAAGTTCACCGTCAGGTGTGAGTCGACCCTCAGGGAAAATACATACCAACTCGTCATTGGCGAGCGCTTCATGAATCGCCTCGAAGGCACGATTATAGGTATCTTCACTTTGCTTAGGCGAACAGATAGGGATCACACCTGCATGGCGGAACAAATACTTCAACAGAGGAATTTCGCTGATGGATTTATCCATCACAAAGCGGATTGGCCGTGTCGACGCTCCCATAATAATCAATGCATCCACATAACTCAGATGGTTACAGACTATGATGCCAGCCCCTTCCTTTGGAATTTTCTCTCGGCCTGTGACTGTCACTCGATACATGACATGACTGAGTAAGTAACTGATAAATCGTTGTGTAAATTCTGGTACTTGTGAATAAACATAGAGCGCGACTACAGCATTCATCACGGCGAGTAGCAGAAATAACTGTGGAATAGTCCAACCTGCAACGCCCAGTAACAGCATAGATAACAGTGCCGAAACCACCATAAACAATGAGTTCATAATGTTATTGGCTGCAATCGCCTGAGCACATTCACCCTTAGGCGAACGAGATTGAATAAACGCATACAGGGGGACGATAAACAAGCCACCGCTAACGCCAATCATAAAGAAATCTAGCATCACGCGATAATGTTGGGACTCGCCAATAAAGGCCTTTAATCCATAGACAAAACCAGCATCTACGGGCGCAGGTGGAATAGCCCAAAGCAAATCGACACCAAAGATAGTTAATCCCAATACCCCAAACGGCAGCAAACCGAGTTCCACATGGCCGTAGGAGAAACGTTCACAAACGAAGGAGCCAACAGCAATCCCGATAGAAAACATGCCTAATAATAATGACACCACAGTCGCACCAGAATGCAAATGCAGCTTAGCAAAGTTAGGAAACTGAGTCAGATAGGTCGCGCCTAAAAACCAAAACCAACTGATAGCGAGGATAGCCATCCAGATTGAAGGCGTTTGACGGGCTTTTTTGATGCTACGCCAAGTGCCCGATAACGGCCTGAAACGTATTTTTTCAATGACGCCCTGCGGGGGTAATGCAGGAATCGCTCGGCTCGATAAATATCCTGCAAAGGCTAATACAGCAACAGTAATCGCCGACCAAAGCGTACCGTTTTCATTAGAAACCAAGATCCCCGCACTCAAAGTGCCCACCAGAATAGAGAGAAAAGTGCCCATTTCAACCCAAGCGTTGCCTGTGACTAACTCGTCCTCTTTCAACGCTTGGGGTAACAAGGAATATTTAACCGGACCGAAGTATGCAGACTGACTACCCGTTAAAAATAATAGTAATAACATCATCATGTAGCTCTCGCTCAGAATCGCAATCGCGGCGCTAAACATGATGATGACTTCGAGTAGTTTCAATCGGCGAATGAGTTTAGCCTTATCCATATTATCGGCGACCACACCCGCATGGGCCGAAAAGAGGAAAAATGGCAAAATAAACACCCCAGCCGCCAAGTTTACAAACATATCGACGCTTATGGGTAGGTCTTTCACTTGGCTAAAGGTCACTAGTAACAGCAACACATTTTTATAGATGTTGTCATTCAATGCGCCTAAGCACTGAGTCGCAAAATAGGGTAAAAAACGTTTTGTTAGCAGCATGATAGTTCCTTCTGGTAACCCATTCCTTGTAAATAAGCTTGTACGTGACTCTTGAGTAAATCCCGCAGTGATAATGACTCAGCGAAGAGCTTATTATCGAGTGACAGAGAGGTCAGCCCATGAATTCCCCCCCATAATACCCGGCTCATACTGAGATGCTGCACCGGCGTAACCTCGGGAAATAGTTGCGCCAATTCACGCTCAATCAGAGTAAATAACCCCGCAATCAATTGCCCTTGCGATTCAGGTAAGGGTTCAGAATCGAGTAATTGCAGCTCAAAAACCAGCTTGAAAGCTTGGCGCTGCTCATGAGCGAATTGACTATACTCCCACGCCATTGCAATAATTTTACCTAAACTGTCGGTCGCACGAACACCCGTCAATCGGTCGTGCAAAGTCCTAAGCGTTGACTCAGAAATCGCCAGTAATAAATAGTTGTAGCTGCCGAAAATATTGATCAAGGTACTAGGGACATAACCAATTTGGCTGGCCACTTTGCGTAAGCTGAGCCCTATGGCACCTTTATCTATCAGTAACTCAGTTGCTGCTTGTATTGCCATCGCGCGAATTTCATCGTGGCTGTGTTCTTTTCGTCTGGCCATAGGTCTCATCCCCTGTTGAATAGCAAGAGACTAACAGCAGTTAAAATAAAAAACAACGTTCAAAATAAGTTTGTTTTACGTACAGAAAAGGGTAAATAATGAAGGATATTATTGAGGATGATGGATAAAGATAGACACTCGAATTAGATTCCCTCAGCAAGCATAACGGGATCCGTGGGATGACATCGCCTAAAAGAGCATAAAAAACGGCGCGCTCTGTCAGCACACCGTCCATTATTTTGATTTAAAAATCACTCTTAATTCAAAGGTGATTTTTATTTGAGGATAATCTTTGGTTCAAAGATAAGCGCGCGATTTATGGCCTGCGATAAGTCATCACAACCCTATCTGCGCCAGCGCCAAAATAATCGGCTTCAAAAGTTGAATCAATGAAACCTAAATGCTGATATAAGCCATGGGCAGGGTTACTCGGATCAACGGTTAAACACACCCGCTCAACTGACACGGGCAACTCGGCTAAACATTGTTGCATCAAACGCTTGCCGAATCCCTTCCCGCGAGCATTTTCACTCACTGCGACAGATAATATCCACATGCAGCTAGGATCGCTACTCTGGACACTGAGCAAATAGCCTTGTAGCTGATTATCTGCATCCACGGCCACTAAAAATTGCTCTGGCCAACAATCAAATCCCTGACGGAAGAAGAAATCAGGATAGCTGTGCTCACCAAAAATGGCCTGTTCGAGCTGATAAACTGCGAATAACTCTGACTTTAATACCGGACGTATAGACTGCATTTGAAAATCATTCACCTATTAAAATCTTATCCCACTCTAAGTTGGGTGCACCAACTACGATGAAGTTAGGGTTTTCTAAGCTCTCGCGCTCATTGTAGGTTAACGGTTGCAGCTCAGTATCCATCAGCTGTCCACCCGCTTCCTCGACGATAATTTGCGCGGCTCCCGTGTCCCACTCACCCGTTGGTCCGACTCGTACATAACAATCAGCACGACCTTCCGCGACAAGACAGCTCTTCAACGCTGCGCCCCCCATCACGACTAACTCGCAGTGTTTGGGATGGTTGAATAGGGTCAACACAGATTGGGGGTCCTGACGGCGACTTACGGCCAATCTTAGGGATACCTTTTCACGGTGCTCAATTTGGCGACTGCTAATACGCACTTCTTGTTTATCCGTGCGTTTGTACGCCCCTAAACCAGCAATAGCGTAATAACACACTTGCGTCATCGGCACATAAACCACGCCCATCACAGGACGATTGTGTTCCACCAGCGCAATAATGACTGAAAAATCACCACTGCCGGCGATAAACTCCCCCGTACCATCGAGCGGATCCACCAACCAATAGCGCTTCCAAGATTCACGCACATTCAACGGAATGTCGGCGGCTTCTTCAGATAACACAGGAATATCAGGCGTTAAGGCGGTTAATCGGTCACAAATGATCTTGTTCGCCGCTAAATCTGCGGAAGTGACAGGGGTATTGTCAGACTTCATTTCTCGCTCAAAATTACCTTTGAGATAAATGTCACGGATAGTTATCCCTGCATCGGTCGCAATCGCAATAACTTCGTCGATCAACTCTTCTGGCTTCATAACAACTCCAATCGCCTGCTGAGCGAATGTTTTGCAAGCGTGCAAACTCTGAACGCTTAAAAGGAAAAAGATTATTTAAGTTATATACCCAAGCTACCTGAAGATACGAGTTTCAGAGCGCCTTGGGTGCTTCAATTCAAGGCGCATCAATGACAGAATGTCGGCCACCTTTTAAATTGATGCAACACCGAAGTGGAGTGCCCTAGGCGCTCCGTCCCGGCGGGTTTTAACGCACTTTATGCTGTGTTGGTTATTTTTAACTTAGCCCGCTAGGTCTGCAAATAACCGCCTTGCCTAAAGTGCGTTAAACTCCCGCTGAATCCTGCATCTTCAGGTTGTTTGGGTATAAATATTTTTGCGCCAAAAACAACGCGCTCACACTACGGGATTCAGAAAAATCGACATCATCGAGCAAGGCTTCCCAATCGGCGAGCGCCCAAGGCACCACATCAATTGGCTCAGGCTCATCACCTTCAAGGCGACTCTCATACAGATCTTCTGCAAGAAAAATTTGCATCTTACTAGAGAAATAACCCGGAGCTAGGCTGAGTTCTTTCAGTAAGGTGAGCTTATTCGATCCAAAGCCAATTTCTTCCTGTAATTCACGATTAGCAGCTTCTATTGCTGTCTCACCGGGATCGATCAAACCTTTTGGGAAACCGAGTTCGTAATTATCAGTTCCGGCAGCATATTCGCGTGCCAGTAGCATTTTCCCTTGATGAATAGGCACTATCATCACAGCGCCACGACTACCGCCTTTCATGCGCTCATATTGGCGCTCTACACCATTGGAGAACTTAAGATGCACTTGCTCAATTTGAAATAATCGGCTTCTCGCGACAACTTCGGTATGCAATATTTCCGGCTTATTCTGCCGTTGCGACATAACTGCCTCTGGATAAAAAAGCGATAAATTAAATAAGGTAAGTGACAATCTTACTATCCTGTCTTTAATCTACAACCTGAATTTATTACATGCTCCTAATGGTAAGCCACAAATCCTTTGCGATATGCATCACAAACCCAGCCCAGCCTTAAGTGAACACCTTCAAAATATTCTCAAATACGATGTTTTATTGGATAGTAAAAAGGGGCGAATGCCCCTTTTGATATGCTAACGCTTAAAATTGATATCGTAGATTGAGCTGGTAACTGAGGAAATCATTAGGCTCGATATCCACATATTGATATCCCAAACCTACAGACCATGACTCACTAAATTGATAGCTAAAACGCACGCCCGCATACCAATCTGTACCATCAAGCTCTGTAGTTAAACGGCTATTGCCCATAGTGCTACTGATATCCGCTTGCCACCTAAACAATCCGATGGGTACTTCAAACCGCCAAGCTTCATGTTGGAGTAAAGTGAAACGTAATCCCAGCATGACACCATCGGCCAGTACTGGCGTTACGGCTTTGACCTGCTCATGATATTGCTCAGGGGTGAGACTTGCGCCCTCAATCCTCGCAGTCCCATTACCAAAGTCGGCATAGCCTAATTCGGTGGCAACAAAGGGAGTCCATTGATAACCGATACTCACACCCAAAGCAGTATCTTTATCATCAACCGATGTTACAAAGCCTGTCCCCGCTTGTGGCTGTAGAGCTCGCCTGCTGCTATCAACCTGAGCTTGCCCGACAAATCCCTCGACATACCAGTTATCAGCCGCATTTGCTTGATTAACGGAGCCTGCGAGCAACACAGCGCCCAAGACTAATTTATGTAATTCCTTACGGCGAATTAACCCCATTGTAAGAATCAAACCTAATGCCCATAAGGACATACTGCCTCCACCCGACTTGTTATCTATCACCACATCTTGATATGCCTTAACTGTGATTAACGCTTGCCCAGTTGCTTCGCCGCCCAATCCATCACTAATCTGATAACTCACAGTATCTACTCCATCAAATCCAGTTTTAGGGATATAACGTAGTTTATTAGACTCAACAGAAACCGTTCCTTGCTGCGCGGTTGCGCTGACTAAGGTTAAAACGTTGCCATCGGGATCGCTGTCATTACTCAACACATCGAGTAACAAGCTCGTTCTGTCATCTATGGCAGCACTATCGTTCACTGTCTTAGGTGCTGTATTGCCATTAACAATCACAGTCAACTCACTACTCGCAGTACCACCTTTACCATCGGTAATGCTATACACCAGCACATCTGTACCGATGAAATCGGTTGCTGGCGTGTAACTTAACTGCTGATTAGCCAAGATAACTACAGTTCCGAACTCGCTGGTGACTTGTGTTACCGTCAAAGCATCACCATCGCTATCCGTATCATTGGCGAGCACATCGACATCGAGACTCTGATTCCAAGGTAAAGATGCCGTATCTGGGTTCGCCACAGGTAAATGGTTACCATTGAGTATCACTGACACACCACTTGGGTCGACAATGGTTCGGTTAGCGACGCCATCGTCATCGTTTGGCCCGCCATCTTCTATGGTTAACTGCACACACCAATGGCCTTCAGTTAATCCTGAAGTCCAACGATTATCTCCAGGAGGAGGGCAGAAACCACGCTCACCTTCACTACTCGCGACACTATTACGTGCATCAATCACAAAATCCTTCCAACCATTTTGGGCTTGATACTTACGATATACCGCATTGGCAGGAACTGGCGAACGTTGTGGTATCACCAGACTGTAACTCTGCCCTTGTTGCGGTAGTCCTGTAGCAATGAAGTCAAAAATCCCCCCCACATTGGCCGCGATACTGTCTTCAGGAACCAGATTAGGTAATAGTTGAATACCACTTTGCTCTTGCATCAGTGCAATATTACCTAAGCGTAAGCACACGCCCGCTTGCCCCTCTGCCAGAAAGTACACAGGCTGCAACTCACCTTCAGGCATCACGTTACAATCATTGATTGCATCCAAGTAATCTGGAATGCCATCGCGGTCTGTATCGGTAAATCCCTCTTGGTTATCAGGGATCAAATCACCGTCGGTATCAGTCCCCGTCAGAGGTGGCAAAGATGGGCGCACAACAATATAAACTTTCTCCGTGGTAGACAGCGCGGGTAAGCCGCTATCCGTCACAGTCAGGCTCACAGGATAAATGCCAGGCAAGACCTCTGTCGGCAAGAAGAACATCCCCGCATCATCGGACTGCAAGTTCAGCGCGCCACTCGACCATACAGATGTCAAAGTATCGTTCATGTTGGCATCGCTAATCTGCGCATGAATATGAACCTCGCCACCATTTTGTGCCACGATCAACTGACGTTCACCCGCTTGAGTCACCTCAAGAGTCACACTCGGGGCAATGTTAGCCTCAGTGATCGACACTTGTGTTTGCTTCTTACTGCCTAAATTCAAACTTGGATCTAGGCTGATCAACACATCTTCTTCAGCCTCAACTTCCCCATCCTCTATGGTTCTAAAGTGAATATGGGCCAATGTACCTGAAGTAATCTCCACTACCGCATCGACTAAGTCATGATCATTGCTGTCCGCGGAACCTGCAACCGTATAAGGAACTGATATTGGATACTCAGGCGCTACACCGTTTAAGTGAATACTAACAACAACCTCATTACCCTCACCCACGACTTGATCTTTACTCAAGGAAATTAATGGATGCACTTTTACTTTCTGAGCCTTAGTCGCTTTATTGCCATCACGATCTACGGCTTGCCAGTAAGCAAGATAACTACCAGGGGCAAAGAATAAACGCTTATCGACCAAAGAAACGGGCAGTGGATGACCATTACGATCGACGGCCTTCGCAAACCCTAGATCCACTCGAGTGAACAAGCCTGTTGCATTAACTTCAACATCACTAGGTACAGTAATAACAGGTAAATTGTCAGCCTCCCCACCTTCTACCAGTAAGTTGACTTTTGCACTTGCGCGCCCTTTCTGACCGTCACTAATGGTATAACGAAGTGCGACCGGACCAACATAAGCTGCAGGGGCAGTAAATATGAGTCCATCAGCAGTAATCTGCACACTACCTATGTCTGCCGCCGCGCCATCGATAGTCAAAGTATCACCGTCCACATCAACATCATTCTCTAGCGCAGCTAGTGTGTATTTATCATCCGCGGTGCTGGCTAGAGTGTAATTATCATCGACAGCTTGTGGGTCATCATTCACTGGCGTGACATTAATGGTGATAGTTGCAGGCTCAGAACTCAGTTCAGCATCCTTAGCAATAAAGCTTATCTGATCTGCACCGTTGAAATCTTTCTCCGGTGTGTATAACCACACAGTTCCATGCTGCTCCAAAGTGCCCGATTCAGGTTGGCTCACCACTTCATAGGTAAGAGGATCACTATCTGCATCCTCCCCAGTAAGCGTGATCATCACAGAGCTATCTTCCTCTAAGGTCACACTTGCACTCGTCGCAACAGGCGCATCGTTAACGTTAGTCACTGTAATGCTAAAGGACTGCTCAGCCGTTAAGCCATCCGTATCCGTCACACGTAAGGTGACCGGGTGACTGCCCACATCAGCATTGCTAGGCGTGCCGCTGAGTAAACCCGTCGCCGCGTTGAAACTCAACCAGCTCGGTATCGTCACCGCACTCAATGTCAGTACGTCGTCCACATCGACATCTGTAGCGGCAAAGGTATAGCTGTAAACAGCCTCTTGCACAGCGGCCGTAGTTGCTGTTGAAGTGATGGTAGGTGCGTCGTTGCTATTAGTGACTGTAATACTAAACGATTGATCTGCTGTTAATCCGTCAGCGTCCGTCACTCGCAGTAACACAGCATGACTGCCCACATCCGCATTGCTCGGCGTACCACTGAGTAAACCCGTCACCGAGTTGAAACTCAACCAGCTCGGTTTGGTCACTACACTGAGGGTTAACACAGCACCCACATCTAAGTCTGTAGCTATCACTGTGTAACTGTAAGCTATATCTTGAGTTGCTGTAGTGATGGCTGGAGAGCTAATCACAGGTGCATCGTTGACGTTGGTCACAATAACCATGAAGGATTGGTCAGCCGTTAAGCCATCTGCGTCTGTCACCCTCAGCGTCACTGGGTGAGAACCCACATCAGCATTAGTAGGCGTGCCGCTTAATACACCAGTCGCGACGTTAAAGCTTAGCCAGCTAGGCTTAGTTATCGCGCTTAACGTAAGTACATCGCCCACATCAGTATCCGCAGCCGTAAAGATGTAGCTATACGCTGCATCTTGGGTCGCTGCAGTCATAGCCATAGAACTAATCGTCGGTGCATCGTTGACGTTCGTCACAGTTAAATTAAACGCTGGTAGACTCGCGGATAAAGCGCCATCAGAAACGCTGATAACAATTCCGTTAGTCACACCAACATCTTGATTTAATGGAATACCAGACAACATACCTGTCGCGGTATTAAACGTTGCCCACGTAGGTTTATTACTAATACTAAAGCTAAGTGTATCTCCCACAGAGTCAGACGCTGTTGGCGTAAACTGGTACGAAGCATCCTGATTCACTATTAATATCGGCGAACCACTAATAGTCGGTGCACCATTTGGCGTCACAGAGTTACTCGCACTTGAAGCATTACCACTTCCCACAGTATTCGCCGCAGTAACACTAAATGTATAGGCCGTACCATTTGAAAGCCCTGTAACTGTAATTGGAGATCCTGCTCCCGAACCCGTAAAACCACCGGGGCTAGATGTCACTGTATAAGCTGTAATTGATGAACCGCCATTAAATATCGGTGCAGTGAAGCTAACAACCGCTTGGCTATCCCCAGCGATTGCGGCTCCTATGGTTGGCGCTCCAGCCACGACAGCATTTACCGCAAAGGTTCTGCTCACCTGTGTTGCTGGTAAATAGCTACTATTACCTGCTTGATCTGCATTAATAGTACAGCTACCGGCCGTCACAAAGGTCAGTGCACCACCGGAGGTAATAGTACAAACGCCCGTAGTGGATGAAGTAAAGACAGGTGTTAAGCCTGAATCAGCTGTAACCGTTAATGTTGGCGTAGTACCAAAGTTCTGTGCACTTGGGGCAGCAAAAGTGATGGTTTGGATTGCTGCCGGAGTAATCGAGTTGGATGCGGCCGATGCAGAGCCAGTACCCGCCACATTATCGGCAGTTACAGTAAAGGTGTACGCTTGGCCATTGGTTAAACCGGTCACCACAATCGGAGATGAACCACCGTGTACTGGAACGACATCCGCCGGGTTTACCGTCACGGTATAACCGGTAATCGCCGAGCCACCAATATTCACTGGGGCAACAAATGCAACACTGGCCTGGGTATCACCGGCGATTGCAGTCCCTATGGTTGGTGCGCCGGGAACTACGGGGCTAACGCTGAAAGACTGGCTCACCTGCGGTGCAGCCAGGAAAGACAAATCGCCCGCCTGATCCGCATTGACCGTACAGGTTCCTGTCGTTATAAAGGTCAACACACCGCCACTGGTAATAGTACAAACACTGGTGGTAGATGAGGTGAAAGTGACAACATAACCACCACCTGCCGATGAGCTTGCGGTCAGCGTTGGCGAAGTACCAAAGTTCCGTGTTCCTGGATTAGCAAAGGTAATCGTCTGTGGTGATGCCGGAATGATCGAGTTGGAAGCTGCCGATGCTGCACCCGTCCCTGCTGAGTTGGTCGCGGTTACCGTAAAAGTATAGGCCACTCCGTTCATCAGCCCAGTTACTGTAATTGGCGAACTTGAACCCGTACCGGTTGCACCACCTGGATTAGCGGTGACGGTGTAACCGCTGGCAATAATCGCAGCCCCACCCGTACTGGCTGGTGCAGTAAATGTCACCGTTGCTTCAGTATCACCTACAGTGGCAGTGCCGATGGTTGGTGCATCAGGAACTATCGCATTCACGGTGAAAGTTTGGGTAACCGTAGTGGCCGCATTCCAAGCCGTATTGCCTGCCTGATCTGCATCGATAGTACAAGAACCCGCCGTCACAAAGGTCAGGGCGCCGCCGCTGGTGATGGTACAAACACCGGTAGTGGATGAACTGAAGGTTGGGGTCAAGCTGGATGTTGCTGTCGCACTGAGCGTTGGTGTGGTACCAAAGTTTTGCGCTCCAGGATTACCGAAGGTGATGGTTTGAGCACCTTTGGGAGTTACTGAGTTGGAAGCACCGGAGGCCGTACTGGTGCCTATGCCATTAGTCGCGGTAACGGTAAAAGTGTAAGCCGAGCCATTGCTAAGACCAGTAACTGTAGCAGTACAAGCTGCGGGCCCAGCACAGGTGCCAAATGCACCACCGGGGTTAGCCGTAGCGGTGTAAGTAGTAATTGCTGAACCGCCATTATTGCCGGGGGCACTAAAGGTTACTGATGCTTGGCCATCGCCTGCGGTGGCTGTGCCTATGGTTGGTGCAGCAGGCGCAGTTGGAATAGCAACTGTGTGGGTTGCACCACTGCTATAAGCCGCAATACCCGCATTACCTGCGTCGTCAGCAATATTGGTTGAACCATTTAAATTCAACTTGAAGACGCCGTTGCCACTAATGCCGTTGATATTGATATTAACGCTGGTACCCGACGCTGCCGACACGCTGGCAATATTTCCCGTAGCGGTTCCTGAAGTTGTCGCCAAGGTAAAGTCATCGGTTGATATGTTGCTTACTGACTCACTGAAACTGGCAACAAATGCCATGCTCGAATCAGTTGAAGCAGGAGTACCGCTGAGCGCAATACCGCTCAGGGTCGGAGCAATATTATCAATCGTCGCACCAGTAGTATCTGCTGCGGTTGTGGCATTGCCGGCGTTATCGGTTGCACTGAAGGAGATATTGCGGTTGGTGTTATCAATCGCACCAGCGACTATGGTGTAGGTTGCAGTCCAGGTTCCCGAACTATTGGTTGCGGCCACTGCAGCACCACCACCAAATTGTGTGAAGTTGACGGTAGCTGAACTAATCGTATCGGTATTGTTATCACCACCAGCCGTGTTGTTCCAGGTCGCCGTAACCGTATCGCCAATTTTGTAGGCACCGCTGGTTCCAGTTGCGCCGGAAATACTGATGCGTCCATCTGTCACAGTAGGCGCGATGCTATCGACGGTAGCATTGGTGCTATCCGCTGTAGTATCGCTGCCACCTGCATTCGTAGCAGTGACACTCACATTGCGCGCCGTATTATCGATGGCACCTGCGGTGATTGTGTAGCTTGCAGTCCAGGTATTACTGCTATTGCTTGCAACAACAGCAGCACCACCGCCGAATTGTGAAAAATCAACCGTTACACCGGTAACACCAGAATTATTATCGCCACTTGCAGTATTATTCCAAGTAGCGGTAACTGTATCGCCAATCTTGTAAGCACCACTGGTGCCAGTTGCGCCGGAAATGCTGATTCGGGCATCGCTGACTGTAGGTGGTGGTGGAGTATCTATTGCATTCGCGACGGTGAAACCATAAAACTCAAAGAACTCGGGGCCATCCGTTGAAGAATTACAAGCACTGGCACAATCAAAAAACAATTTAAAGCCTTTTAGCTTAACGCCCGAAAAAGACGCCAATTGTCCTGGTGCAAAGGTAAAGGTCTCTTTAACTCCGCTTCCGTTAACAGTCGAGGAGGTAACAGTTCCGCCATTCTGCAAGTAACCAACAATACGCAGATTAGTAAATTGAGCTGTATAGGCAGGATCAGCAGCCTCGCCTCCCGTTAATCCAGTTAACTCAAATGCAGTGGTATTGGTACCATCTGCGCGCAAATAAAAATAATGGTTAGTGCTAGTCTCACCACCATGCATGTAAGCAAAATTGCCAATGCTACTAGCTAGATTTTGAGTGACGCCATCACCACCCTTAGCGGTTAATCTGAAATGAGTTGTGCTGAGCTGTGCAGTTGCCTGCCCACTCCAACCTACAAAACCATAAGTGCCATTTACAATTGGCGCTAACACCCCTGAAAAATCCCTTAATGCTTTTTCAGAAAACGCCAAAGTAGATTCAATATTTCCGCGGGTAACTTCTAAATCCCAGTCGCCTTGTAATTCGGCATTGCCGGTTAAATTATTGGAGGCGGCAATATCCAAACCTGTGTTATTGCTGATGATATCCAGCAACTCTTCACCGCTGTCATTCGCGGCCAGATCGCAACCGTAAAATAATAAATCGCCACCTTCACGCACCGCGCCTTTTAACGCGGCAAATGCCAACACTTCACGCTGGATTGTCTCCGGAGTAATACGTGAATTACCGAGCAAAATAGCGCCCGCTTGTGCGTGGGAGACCACATGAATAGCAGCGAGATTTTTGTGTCCATCAAGTACATTAATTAATTGCGCTAATCCAGCGATAGAAGAATCTAACTCTACCAATTGAACACTAGGTTTAAGGGCGCGGCGCAATACCGATTTATCAGCTTCAGCCACTGCGCCATCAACAATCACCAGCTCACGCACCGGATGTGCACTCTGGATATCCAGTTGATCACCAGATAAATCAATTAGATCCTGTGGTAGAGAGGTGTCTGAACGCAATAATAGATCGGTCGATGCACTTATTGATGAACTCAAATAGGATCGCTGATAACTCGGCGCTGCAATAGCACCAGCACCATAGAGTCCGAATGGTAATAACAGCGAGGAAAGCCCACTAAGCAGTGCGTGTCTCATGATAAGTGATTCCCTTCATTTTTTGCGTTAGGTGCTACAGGTTTTTTACTTGCAATAATATTGGCTGCAGTGCCAGTACTATCCAGCCAGAAGTCCATTTCTTGATACTTCATAAATAAGTCAGGCGGTAAAATACTGCGCCTACTTTTGTATTCCACTTTCCGCTTAACGCTATGCAAACCTTTGACCCCAAGATTGTGGTCAAACTCATTTTCAGCATAGTCGACATTATTAAAATCGTGTTCGAATTGCGGTTCGCCAATAAAACGATAGATTAACTCCAGCGTGCGTGCCGGATGCTGGGTAAGCAGATCATAATCCACTAATAGCAAGCGATCAGAAAACTCGCCGTAATAGGCTTCCTTGAGTGCGGTCCATGCACTTCCAACCGCACCACCAGCATTGATTAATGACTCGCAGCGGCTATAAACCGTCTGACGCGAGGCCGCATTGAACATACGGCTGTAATCAAATGGGTTTTTACGGTAAATCACTTCAAAACTATCCATAATCCAAGCCGGATTGCGCACACAACAAATCACTTTAAAATCATCAACCAACTCTACCAATTGATGTAGACGGGCAGTCCAGTGACGGTTTGTGTCGAAAATAACCGGATGATTTTTATCTTGATAATAAGCATCAATTAATGCCCGACAAATGACCTTACGTTTATGTTCATCGAAAAATGAATAGGACTCACTACCAGCCCCCATTTGTTCGAGGGCACCATTCACAAGCCCCGCTACAGGGCTACTGATAGCCGCATGAAAGCGTGGATTTTGCAGAAGTATACCTGCGAGCAGCGTCGAGCCAGCACGCGGTAAACCTGAAATAAAATGTAATTTGTTTGGCATTAATGTGACTTACTAATTAAAAATATTTATTAAAAACTTCCCGACAAACATGCCGGGATCATTCATCAATTAATTGCGTGCCGGAAATACACCATAAAGGGCAATACAATAATTCAATGCGATAAATGGCTGACGGTTTTCATGGGGTAGACCACCACCATTTAGACCTAAAGTCTGTGGTGCCATAGTGGTATTTAACGTACCTGGTGCTGCCTGCATATAGTTGACTATGCCACCACCACGTCCATCCTTCGCAAGATAGGTATTCGCTGCCGGAGAAGGCAAAGTCCCCTGATTATTCAAACCGGTCAGCGTGTGGTTGTGTGCTGGCATTTCAGTGGAGATCAGCGTCACCCCATTTTCACCAAACTGTTCGCCCCAATCCCAGGTTCTCAGCCCAGGGCCCTGACCTACACCAACTACGGTCTGCCCCTGCAAATTAGGCAATTGGAACGTGGTTGTACCATTGCCACCATAAGTAATTCCGATAATTGAAAACAACGCGGTATTACTTGCGATTGACAATATTTGGCCATTACACAGCGCCCAATTGTGGGGAGCGAAGCTGAATGGCAACAAACGGATTTCACCTATAAATGGATCCATAATTTCGCTCCTTAATTACGCGATGGGAAAATGCCTTCAATACATATGATGTAATTTATCGCTGTAGTAGGCATGATGTTATTATGTGGTTGTGTTCCCCCTGAGGCTTGCACACTGAGTGCATTCATAACTTGGGGATCGGCACCGCTAGATGGCAAAGGAGCATAAATATTATCGGTATTACTGTGGGCAAAGACATTACCCATAGGGCTAGGTGATGTGGAGGGACTTGCAGTACTCGCCGATAAACTATGGCTGTGTGAAGGTATTTGCGGCGTTAATAAGGTAACGGATTCAACACCAAACTGCTGACCGATAACACGGGGAGTCAGACCAGGGCCATTACCCTGCCCAACCGGAAGGCGACCGCGCAAATCCGGCAATTGAAATGTTGTTACCCCATCACCACCATAAGTGGTTCCGATAATTGCGAAAAGAGTGCTTTGCTCACTAATACTTAATAGCTGACCAGCGCACAACATCCAACCTCTAGGTGCAAAACTACCCGCAAAAAGACGGATATCACCGATATAAGGATCCATAGTGATTCTCCTCTAGTTACGTGAAGGGTAAATGCCTTGAGTGGCAATGCAATAATTCATTACCAGTGAAGGCTGACAATTTTCATGGGCTTGATTGCCGCCGGTACTGGATACAGTTGCAGGGTCCAACGCTTGTAAACTTGCAGCGGACCCATACAAATTGACCTCACCTGCTGCATTTTTGGCGGCAGCAATATTATTGCCTGCAAACAACGTGGTATCGCCGGCAGTAGAACTGGCCATCACAAGGTGATTGTGTACTGGCAGGTTGTTAGGTACTAGGGTTACATTTTCAACACCCGCCTTACTGCCCTGAGGCAAACCTGCACTAACATTAGGGTGAACTGGTACGCGACCACGTAAATCCGGCAACGCAAAAGTATTGATACCGTCGCCACCGTAGGTCGTACCCAAGAGTGAAAAAAGCGCTTGGTTGGTGTTGATGGGCAATAATTGCCCTGCACACAAAGTCCAATACTTAGGTGCCCAGTTGTATGGGAGAAGCTTAATTTCTCCGAGAAAAAAATCAGACATCCATGACTCCTTAATAAAAATAAACCTATCTATACATCATCTTTTTGATTACACACGCTTTCCTCTTCCCTCAAACAACACTACCTATGGTGATGGCCACGATAGCCACTCTTGGGTAGGTGATATTTCAAAAGGTAAGAAACCCAAGCGAAGATATAACTGTTTCGCACGCATATTTTGTCGATCAACACTCAGACTCACACTCGCCTCTTTTGCTTGGGCATAGGCTTTTACCGAGTCCAAAATGACTGAACCATAACCATAGCCACGAAATTGCGGTGCGATGACAAAATCGACGATATGGACACCGTTAACAGAGGGATTAAGTATGATTTTGCCAATAGAAATTGATTGATATTCAATGATTAGAGTCACCGCTTGAGGGTATTGGGCAGCGTAACTCGCTTGCTGTAAGCGGTATTGTTGTTGCACTAACAGCTCTCGTTGCTGTGGGGGAAGCGGTAATAGAGACAGTTCCGTCCTTGCAGAACAAAATAGTGAAAATACAAAAGCATCGTCATTTTTATACGCATAACGCAATGAATAGGCTTTAGGTAATACTATGTCTTCTACCATCAAATACATTCCCTGTAATAAGTAACTCTAACAGCGCTTTATAGTTCTTTAATTCGTCGTGGCAGCTCGGGGTTAACGGGCAAAACTCAACAAATCGAATGACAGGTTTAAAGAGAGACTCAGGGAAATACGTTCGCAGAATAAAAAAGGCTAACGACTTTGAAGTACATGATTGCATTTTCCATCCCTAGAATAAAAACGTTAACTTGCTGATATTTTTTAATATAGATAGTTGGCTAAAGCTAGTTCACATCACACAAAAATACAAGATTTATGTTAACCTTTAGTTTCAAAAAGGTGAAGATTAGACCAGTTACAATAACGGTGGATCTGTTCTTTTTGCTTAGCCGAAAAAAAACTTTGTTTAGATTGTGAATCTGCTACAAAGGGCTGCGTGGCTGTTTTAGAGTGTATTAACTGACATTGTTCGACTTGGCTGCACTCTTCTTTAGAGAGAGCCAACGAAAACCAGTTTGCGATTTTATTCGCTATCGCGGGTAACAACTCCTGATAATCCACGACCATCACTTGGTTACGCTGACTCATCTCTAACCCATAACCCAATAACAAGCGCAATACCTTACATTGATAATCCAGTATCGACTCCCCCTCCTCTGGTACTGATAATTCACGGAATAAAGGTCGAGACGGTTGTCGCACCATATGATATCCAGCAGACTTTTGCTGTGAGGCTAAGATCTCGACGGGGTCCCTAAGTAGCAATAACACGGGAACTTGAGGATAAAGTGATAGGATCAATGGCCAAAACTGCAAATCCCACGCATTCCATTTAATCAACAAATGCTGTTCAGGATGAAACAACTGACCTTGGGTATTAATGCAAAATATTAAAGCTGCGCGTCTTTCAGTGTCTGATAGGTTCCTATCCAATAGCACTTGAGTCAGCAAAGGCGATTCAGATAACGCCCTGCATTTAGATAACCCCGCAAAACTGCGCGACACTAAGGTAGATCCACAGCGAGAGAGGTGAAATATAAATCCGGCAGGCTGCACTTGTTCTACTAGCCCAGAAAGATTTGGCGCAGGTAACAGAGCAGTTTGGGGTTTGATCAAGGCGGACAATAACTGACCCCGCACGGCAGAAATATGCTCCGAGTAGAAAGGATGAATCGGTTTTTCTGCGGCGGACATCCACTCTAATACTCTGCGTTTAGGGTCATAGTCTGCTGGCGCCCAAAACTGGCAGAAGAGTGAATAATCCGGCTCTATCCTTTGTCGATTACCAGTATGCAAGATGGCCAGTAACGTATCATCGCCACAGTCTGGTAAGTGCCAAAAAAGCCGCAAATATTGGCAAAAGTTGGTGAGAGTCATAACCTTGCCAAGCTCCCTCAGGGCGGCTGGATTATGAACTAACAACCAATAGCGTTGCTGTTGTTCTTTAAAATCAACCATTAGGAAGCCATAGGGTAAAAGTTAATGTATTGCACCATACGCGGTAACGTCCCACGATTAGGACTGGCGCCGTGGGGCAAGGCATGGTGCCAAATGATTAAATCGCCCGCTTTAGCCGCTATAGGTTTTACTTGCCAGCGATGCCAATCCTGTTGCTGAAGCTCAATATCAGGCTTGTTCTGTTCGAGAAGCCACTCCTCTATCTTGAGATGAAATCCGGGGACACAACAGAATGCGCCTTGTTCCGCACTGGTGTCGGTTAAATAAATTAACCCTTGCGTCGCAAACTTAACGGGTAGCTGTAGTGGCATATCCCAGTGCATATCCGGACCGGGGAAATGCCAAGTTGGCGTTTCTGGTGGATTAAAGCTGACTCTATCGGTTGTCATAACTAAATCCGTTTGCTGCCACAATTGTTCAAACACTTGACGAATTTTGGGGACTTGTCGATTCGCGTCCAGTTGCGGATGGCGAAACAGTTGCAGCATGATTTTCTGCATAAACTCATGAGGTTGATACCAAGTGGTGGGATCTTGTTCATTGGCTCCTAACTGCTGCCAAATAAAATCTCGTGTTGCGGCGCATTGCTCTGCCGTGAGTACTTGCGGGATCATTAAGTAGCCTTCACTTTGCCAAAAATTGAGTTGTGACTCACTGAGTACTGCCACCGGATTTGAGTCTTCAACCTCTGCTGAATTGAAGTCTTCGACTTCTGGTACTGTGACCGATGGCATTAATCCATGGGAAATAGCGCCTAATTGCTGATTAATCCCAGCAATATCCGCGGCTGTCAGCTTGGCGATTTGCTGAATGTAAGCAACAAAAGCTGACTGATGATCGTTTTGATATAAAGCTCTTAGACCCGGCTCTAGCCCTATTCCACAAAGATCCAGCAAGGTTTTATCTAAGTGCCATTCATTAGCCAGTTCAGTGAATGGCACTCCCCGTTTGCGTAGTTGTATCTTTTGCCAAAGCCGCTGCAAATGATAAATGCCTAAGCAGCTCAGATCGTCACTCGACACCAGCACTGGTTTTTGCTCTATAACATCAAACACAAAATCGGGATGAGTACCCTGCTCATATCGAAAAGCAAGGCATGAGAGCGGCTTAAGCCAATGTTCACGTCGATATCGAGGCAGAGTGAGTTGAGATTGGTATTCGCTCAGCATGGAATTACCATAGACTTGAATGGAAGTCGTGAACTTAAGCGTTACCACACTCGGGCTGAAATCGGGCAATAGTAATGTACCAGCCAAGAAACTGCGGTCTCCACTGGCAAGCAAGCGTGCTGTTTGTAGGTTGAGCGCGAATAACGGTCCTAAATAATGCGTCTCCACAAAATCCTGCACAGTACGACACTCAAGCCAAGCGTCTAACTCAATATTTTGCGGGATGAGCACACCATCATCGGCAAGATACGCCTGTAAATGGGTAAAAATTTGCACTTGCGGCTCCTGTTGCAACAAGTGCTTCATGGTTTCGGAAAGAATTACATCAAACTTAACGACTGTATTTGGCTGCCAAAGCGTGGCATCCGCACAGACACTTTCCACCACACGATCAGCCAAATCAAAGTGTTCAATAAGCTTGGTGACTTTATCTAACGAGGCTTGATGAATGTCGAGCAAAGTCACTTGAATTTGACTCGCAGAAAATAACGGCAGCAGAGGTATTAATAACCAAGCAAAAGGTCCAGTCCCCGCATATAGGATGTTCACAATCTGCCCGGGATGAGCCTTTAGACGATCTTGTATTGCTTGATAAATCCCTTGTATGAAGACTCGGCCCCGCTCGGGATCTTCGGCACACTGCGCCGCGGTAGTGAGTGACACCGCCTTACCAAAAGGTGTATGGCTCGCCTCAGTATCCAAAAAAGACTCGGGATGTAACTCCACTGCTGCTATTTGGCACAACTGCTTCAGCATGGGATCAATGAGCCGTTTAGACTCCCCTGCTGAGGTTGACAGCAGTAGCGCATTAGCAAACTGAGTTAATACAGCTACATCCAAACTATGCCCTAATTCAAGCTCTGATCTTTGCAGCATCGATTAACTCCCTTAACCAAGTATTGACCTCGCAATCAATCACTAAATTGATCCGCGCATCCTGCCCTTTATTTTCAACCCAATGGACTTGGTCGGCATTGATATACCAAAGCTCTCCGGCCTGCATGGGTACACGTTTATCGTCCACGTAAAAGTTGAGTTGCTCATTCGTTTGCAGTGGCAAATGCAGTCTTGCCTCGCCTTGTTCTAGGCAGAGTCCTTGATCTCTATGGGGTTTGATTTCTGCCCCCGCATGTAAGCGCATCAAACGCACGGATTTCACTGGGCAGGCTAAAGATTGTAGAAAATGGCATAACGCAGGGCTCGATTCGAGTTGAGGCAAATCTTGCCAGTGCTGACCGGTAGAAATTGAGAAGGCTTGCAAGATAGGATGAGCACCGCGATACTCTGCTGCACAGCGTAAGACGAGAACATCCCAACCACCCATATAATCACGCTGATTAACATGGGGTAACCAGTCTTGTTGCAGCAAAGCATTCAACTCTTGCTGTAAACTAAGGGAGTTTGAAACTTGAGCTAATAGGGCAAAAGAACAGATATCCATATCCAACCGCTTAATTTTCAGACTAAAAATAATTAATCATCCAAGACTAGCACAAAGATTTAAGCATACAAGTGACTCGAATCATCGTCATCACTGAGTATTACGCAGTGCAACAATCAATGCTAAGCGTGATTCAGTTTTGCAAAAATAGGAAATACCCATGTTTAACTGGAAGACTATCGATACGGTTCTGCTCGATATGGATGGCACCCTATTGGATTTGCACTTCGACAATCATTTTTGGCTGAATTTAGTACCGCAGGAATTGAGTCGACAACAAGGTTTGAGCCACAACGAAGCGCAGCAATTAGTTGTGAACGCCTATGAGAAAGTCGTAGGCACGCTCGATTGGTACTGTCTCGATTATTGGCAGGAGCAACTGCAGCTCGACATTATGGGCTTGCACCGCACTTTAGTGGATCGTATTCAACTGCGCCAAGACAGCATGCCATTTTTAGCGGCGTTGGCCTCTGTAGGTAAACGGCGCATCTTAGTGACCAATGCGCATCCCAAGAGTCTTGCTCTAAAGCTTGAACATACCGAGCTAGCAGCAGGGCTCGATGACATGATTTCTAGCCACGAGACAGGTTACCCTAAGGAACACCCACAATTCTGGCTGACCTTGTTTAAACAATTCAACCTTGAACCAAGTCGCTGTCTCTTTATCGACGATAGCGAACCCATACTCAAAGCCGCTAAACTTGCTGGCGTGGGCCATCAATTGGGGATTGCTAACCCTGACAGTAAAAAACCAATCAAAGTCTTTCACGATTTTCCCGCAATTACCGACTATCACTCACTACTGACTGATCTAACGCGATAAAAAGGCTATAAAAAAGGCACCTAAGGTGCCTTCGTTTCTATGCATCGCGTTGTTTTATGATCGAACGTTTAGTCACAACCCTCGCATTACGGCCTTCACATCTGAGCACTCACATTAAGTTTAAGTGCTCATCTAAAACAGCGCTATAACCCTGGAATCCGCCCCTGATATACCACAGGGAAATAACCATCCGCACCACGCTTACCTAAAATATTCAGCGACTCACGCATATCTTCCGGTTGCTCTGCCGTTTCTTTAATCTTAGCCTCAACCTTCACCATATTGCCTTCATCTAACTGTAAAGTACCAACAATACCAAGCTGGTTCTTGGTTTCATCTGTGGCCAATTGCGCTTTGCCTTCGACACAACTCAGTCCGAGTTCAATATTACCTAGAGGATAGTTACCAAACTGATTCTTAACATTGGTTTGATTCAAAAATAGCTTACCAGACAGCTGCTCGCACCAAGGTTTACCTTGCTCTAACGTCTCGACTAATAGGCTGACTTCACCAGTGATTTCGGTCTTAAAAGGCAGTTTTGCATTGCCGAGTAAAAAGCTATCCGGCGCTTCGAAACGTAACCCCTGCGCACTTAAGCCGCCCATGGACCAAGAGATTAATCCCTTAGCGCTGACAGGTGTTGCGCGGCTGCCCACTTGAAAATCGACTTTCACTTTACCTAAAAATAGCGCCCAAGGACTCAGATCCCAACGCACTTGCTCTACCTGGCGCTGCGGCATACTTAAGGTTTCTATGCTGCCAGACCAAATACTGCCACTCACACCCGAAACACTGATATTCGCGGGCAATGGGGCTAACGCTATCGCAATCTTAGCGGGGAATAGAACGACTAAAAATATTAAATAAATCAGTACGCCTATGATGACTTTTTTTATCAAACTCACAGCTACACCTTAATTTATTGCGCTAATTGGATACGTCTCACTTTGACATAGCCAGGTACATCGGCCTCAGCCAAATCAACACTTTCGAGTGAAAGTCCTTTCTTCTGCACTAATTCACTCAAATAACCTAACAAGGCATCAAAAGGAACATCGTCCATCCACACTTGGATTTTATCGCCTTGAGGCTGCATGCGAGTAATCACTAACCCATAATTGCCCGCAGTTTGGTTAACCACTGAGCTTAAACTGCCCGACGTCGTTGGCTTAGCACCGTTCTGCTTCAAACTCGCAATTTTATTCGCCGTTTGTTTTACATAGTTCAACGTCTGTTGCTGTGCATTGAGGTTACGTAATGCATCGGCTTCAGCATTGGCAATCGGCGTCCAAACACCCCAATAAAAAATACCTATAACGAAGAATACCGAGCAAAAGCCCACTAATTGCTGCTCGCGCGATGCGAGCCCTTGCCACCAAGTCCGCAAATTATCCATCTTATTTGCTCCTCAAGGTTAAGGTACTGGTGACTTGCTCTTCACCGCTATTCATAGTGCCGCCGTCGAGTTGAAAACGACGACCGACAATCTCTTTAAACTTCTCGATCTGCGCGTAATTTTTCGCACTCACTTGCATTCGGATCTCGTTACGAGCACTTTCGAATCTTAAGCTATTAGGTTTAAGTTCAGGCACTTGCTTAAAGGCATCCTGTAAACCATCGAGCATGGCAAAAAACTCGGCACCACTACCCTGTCCCTGCAATGCACGTAACTGACTTTCCATCTGCGAACGTAGGTTAACAATGCGCGAATTTCCCGGGATCACTTGCTGATAAATGGATTCACTCTGGGCTTTAAGATCGGCAATCTGACCATTGACTTGATGTATAGTCAGCCCTTTATTCACTAAGGCCAGCACGCACGCGATGGCAATAACGATGGCCGCACTTTTCCACATCATCAACTGTTTGCTGTATTCACGCTTCGGCGTGTAAACGCCGCTCAGTAAATTCACTGGCGCATGCAAAATACCGCGGGCTAACACTAACATAGGTAGCTCAAGTGACTGCGGCTTAAGCTCGACACCCTCGAGTTGCATCTCGGTATAACTGGCAACTGAGACCTCACCTTGCACTGGCTTAAGTTGTTCTAACGCAATTGGCAACCAAGGCAGAGGTAAGCTCTGGCCCGAAGCTAATCCGGTACGCAGCAATAGCTCATTGCCAAAATTCATTGCCGCCCATTGGCACTCTTGCAATGGCAAGGCTAAACAGTCAGGCACAATGCGCTTCACTTTTAAACCCGCTTCGGTCAAACAACTCAGCCAAGTCTGCATTTGCTCATGGGCCACAGCGACCACACTTAAGGCATCACCATCACGTGGACCAACAGTAAAATGCATGGCATCGACATCATCGGCTAAGGCTTCTTCGAGCATAAAAGGCAAGGCTTTCAAGGCTTGGCGTTGGCCTTTTTCGGGCAAATGCACACTAGTGAGCGTCATTGCCGCGGCGGGCACTAACACATCGACGGGACGATTGCCCGCACGCTCAGTTAAGGTCGACAAACCTTGAGCATTGGCGAGCTCGCCAGAGGCGATAATTTCCTGTTCTTGCTCCGACCAAACGAGCCAAGAGCACGCTTGCTCTGCTGTTCTGCCTAAGCGAATAAATAGCCGTTCACTCACAGTTTTTCTCCACCAGTCCCAGTCAAGAAAGCGTGACTGAGCTCGTTGCTATTATTTTTGTCCACCAGATTCTGCCGGGTGAGCACTTCCATTATTTTCGGCCACCAACATCAAACCTTGACGGGTGAGCACTGCCATTATTTTTGCCCACCAACATCAAACCCTGCCGGGTGAGCACTGCCATTATTTTTGTCCACCAACATCAAACCCTGCCGGGTGAGCACTGCCATTATTTTTGGCCACCAACTTCAAACACTGACGGGTGAGCACTGCCATTATTTTTGGCCACCAAACTGACGGGTGAGCACTTCCATTTTATTGCCGCCGCTCTTTTTGAGCACACTTTCCATTCTAAATACGGCGTTATCAACCTTCGCCCCCGAGGCCAATAAAAAATATTGGCTATCGATGACAAAGCTCGACTTCATGGCACCTTCCCACTTGATCGATCCCATGGATGAGCTTTCATAAAAGTCATCTATCTTGGCAAAGCCATCGCCTGGGCGTTGGTTGATGATACTTTCTGCTTCGCCTACCGAAATCTGATTTTCGAGCATGCCAGCTAACAGTGCCGCTTGCTCGACTTCCAAGGTATTCACATTCAGTAATTGCCTGTCATTGCCTGGGATAACGCATACATAGGGCAAGAGTTTCAAATAGATATCTTGGGTGTATCCCATCACTGCCCGTAATTCACTGCGATGATTCATCAGCGTATTGGCCGCACGGTAAGGCACATTTCGCGCTTCGTATTCCGCATCTTCGGCACCATAAGGGCTAGCAGTGGTGTCTTCGTCGATATAATCTTTTAAGGTCTGGGTCAGACGGTCCGCACTAAAGTCGTCCATCCCTAAACTCACCAACAAGGCCTTATATTGCTTAGCCGCCAGCGGCAGCTTAGGTTGACTGTTTTCCACCTCTTTCGTGGTCACAGACAAGGCATTTAAGTTAAAACAGGCACGCATATCAGTGATCTTGCCAGCAATTTCACCGTATTCCGCCGGAAACACTACATCGGCCATGGCCCAATATTGTTGCCTGTGGACCCGACCTTCCGAGTCGTCTAAATCTTGTTTTAAAATTTTCTTCGCCAGTTCTTCGGCAGAAATCGCGTACCAATAGGCTTGATCGTACTGGGCCAAGTTCAACGTTCGACGCATGGATAACTGATTACGGCCTGTGATGTTTGTCGCGATGATCACCACCATGGCAACTATCAAGAGCACAACTATCAGTGCGACACCGCGCTGTTTAGACCGAGATTGGGTTCTCATTCGCGGCCCTCATCTTCAGGGTCACCATCACCTGGATCACCAGAACCGTCACCTGGATCGTTCCCCGAGCCATCATCGACTCCATCACCATCTTTGTCTTTATCTTTGTTCGTATCGTCCGGATTTTCGTCTTTATTATCGTCATCCTTAGACTTTTCTGGTGCAACAGCACCCAGCGGCAACAAGAACTTACGTTGGATCTTGCCTAAACCTTCAATCTCAATCTCCATGGCGATCGCTTTAGGCAACTTAGTCGCCTCGACCTTGCGCTCCCACTTGTCTTCCATGAAGAAGGAATATTCCACCGATAGCACTTTGTCGATAATCACAGTCTTAATCGGCTCGGCGCCAAACTCAGGCTCAGGATAAGGAAAATACCAACGTTCCAGCCGCCCTTCATGCACCACATACGCCACAGACTGTAAGCTGCCTCGCGGTAATAAACCGTCGGGATTTAACCAGCCTAAACGGTAAAACACTAAGGCTTCCGATTCCGAATCTAAGATATCATTGCCCGTTTGGAAGACGGTCGAACCTCGACCACCTTCGAGTAATCTTGGTGTGCGCGCCACCATTTGCGCGAGATCACGCTCAATCGCACCAAAACCTTGCTGTAGAGCTTTAAGCCGAGTTGAAAACGCGCGCGTCACTTCATCGTTAGTCAGCACTGTGCTGAGTACCGCATTAGAAGCCAAACCTATCATGGCGAAAATCGCGATGGCGATCAGCATTTCCAGCAGGGTGAATCCCCGCTGCGCACTAGTTAGTTTTAAGGACATAACTGCTCACTTGTGCGGCAATACGCTGATAACGTTCGTCTTCACTCACACTTATGCGGATCATACGAAAATTATCGTCCGTTGTTTTCACCACTTCTTTACGCCAATACCAATCCTTTCCTGCGAGCTCAACTTGACCTTCTTTTTTACCGATTTCAGGAAACTGTGGATCAAGTCTGGCATCGACCATCTGATTATCAGCCACCCATTGTGCCAAAGTGCGCGATTCCAGAATCGGCATGTTTGCCATCTGCTCGCCCAAACTTTTAGTGATAGACACGGTCGCAATCGAAAATACGGCAAGGGCCACAATCACTTCGAGTAGGGTCATGCCCTTAACGCGTTTCATCGGGGCGCCCTATGGTTAATCTGCCCAGCGCATCACCGACCACTAACGTTTCGGCCTGCTGGCCTTTGTTAGTTTTAGCGATAAACGTCAGCTCAAAAGCGCTCATTTCACCGCTCGGGAATAGCATGACCTGTGGCTCAGGGTGTTTCTTCTTATCATCGGCAGAGGGTTCAATCAGCGGTTCTTCAAACCAAGAATCGTCTTTCTCATCCTCTTGTACCAAAGGTAAACCATCGAGCACTAAGTTCAGTACAACCCCTGGCTCCATTTGCTTTTCAGATAAGAGTCTGTCTTTATCCAAAGGCTCCCACTTACCTTCTTTATAAAAAACAAACTGATAACTAGTTTTCTCAATCACAATACCAATAAACTGGCCACTTAAAACAGTTTCATCAAGCACCATTTCAGTGGCCGCAATAAACTGCCGCGCCGTTCTATCTAAGGCCTGTTGCGGCCCAGAATTACCGATAGACATAGTCACGGCCGCAGCCGTGAGCCCCATCAACAAAATCACTAGCATCACCTCCATTAAGGTGAAACCAGCGTGACGCAGCTTTAGCATCTTATTGGAAATTCTGTAAATTCCAGTTACCGATGTCATCTTCGGTACCTGGTTGACCATCGGGGCCTGCACTGAAAATATCTAACTTGCCGTTTTCGCCAGGGCTTAACAACAGGTAGTTATTGCGCCATGGATCTTCTGGCAAACGTTTTACATAACCATCTTCACGGTAGTTACGTGGCTCAGGCGAAATCGTAGGCTTTTGCACTAATGCTTCTAAGCCTTGTTCGGTCGATGGATAAACACCGTTATCTAACTTATACATATCTAAGGCATTTTCGAGTGCAACTATGTCAGACACGGCTTTTTGTTGGTCAGCCTTGTCTTTGTTACCCATCAAGTTAGGCACCACCATAGAGGCTAAAATCCCTAAAATCACGATAACAACCATCACTTCGAGTAAGGTAAAACCTTGATGTTTCTTGTTCATTTGCATCGACTACTTCTCCTAAAAAAATCCTATGCCAATCGACTTGGTCATAATCCATAAATTCAAAAATTAACCGCTAATCAAGTTATTCAAGGCTAAAATTGGCTGCAAAATTGCCATCACGATAAAGAGCACAACACACGCCATACTGACCACCAGCATAGGCTCGAATACACCCAATGCTATGTTGACGTTACCTTCGAATTCCCTGTCTTGGTTATCGGCGGCCCGCTCTAACATCTGCTCAAGTTGACCACTCTTCTCGCCCGACGCAATCATGTATAACATCATAGCCGGAAACAACTTAGTATTAGTCAACGCTGCACCTAAGCTAGTTCCTTCCCGCACGCGTGCAGTCGCATCGTCAACTGCGGCCCGCACTCGCATATTCTGCAACACTTCACTGGCGATACGCATCCCATCGAGCAAAGGCACAGAGCTTGCGGATAAGATACTTAACGTCCGCGCAAAACGCGCCGTATTTAATCCCTTACTCACGCGGCCTACAACCGGCATGCTCAATAAAAAATTATCGTACTTCATCCTAAACGCAGGTGACTTTAACATGCGCCTAAAGAGTGCGAACAGCAGCACTAAGGCGATGACCACAAACACACCATAGTTTTGAACAAAGTCAGAGGCCGAGATCAAAAATCGGGTCGAGGCGGGAAGCTCCGCGCCCATGTGCTCAAACTGTCCGACCACTTTAGGCACAACCGCTGCTAGCAGGATTGAAATCACCCCTATCGCCACTGTGGTCAAAACCGCGGGATAAATCATGGCTTGGGTCAGCTTAGATTTAAGCTGTTGGCGTCGCTCTGTGTAATCTGCTAACCGATTAAGCACCACTTCTAAGTGACCGGATTTTTCACCCGAGGCCACCATGGCACGGTATAAATCATCGAAAATATGCGGAAATTCAGCCAAGGAATCGGCCAGACTATAACCTTCTACCACCCGAGAACGTACCGCCATAATCATGCTCGCGAGACGATCTTTCTCGCACTGCTGACCAACGGCTTTAAGGGATTCTTCAATCGGTAAACCAGCGGCCACTAAGGTCGCAATTTGGCGGGTGATCAAAGCTAATTCAGCAACTGAAATGCCACGTTTGAAAAACGAAAAACTGCTGCTCTTAGCTTTGGCTTCTTTTTCAGTAACAGGCAGTATTTCCAAGGGCATCATGCGCTGATCGCGCAGTTGGCTGCGGGCGTGTCTGGCGGTATCCGCCTCAATCACACCCTTAAGCTGCTTTCCCTTGGCATCCAGTGCCTTATATTCAAATGCTGGCATAAATTACTCCTCGCGAGTCACACGTAGCACTTCTTCGAGAGTGGTGATGCCCGCGAGCACTTTGCTCATGCCATCGTGACGAATGCTCGGTACAAACTGACGAATATACTTTTCGATGGCTAACTCTCCGCGGCCGCCATGGATCAATTCACGCACATTATCGTCAACCAGTAATAGCTCATGAATACCGGTTCGACCACGGTAGCCATTGTTACCACAGGATTTACAGCCATTGGCACGGAAAATACGTCTGTCGTCATCGGCAGCTATGCCCAGCAACTCACGCTCACGCGCATCGGGCACATGCTCGATTTTACATTTAGGACAAAGGGTTCGGATCAAACGTTGAGCCAACACGCCGAGCAAACTTGAAGACACGAGGAATGGCTCAACGCCCATGTCTTGCAAACGTGTAATCGCGCCAGAGGCTGTGTTGGTATGTAGGGTTGAAATCACCATGTGGCCAGTGAGTGACGCTTGCACCGCAATTTGCGCGGTTTCGAGGTCGCGGATCTCGCCTATCATCACGACATCGGGGTCTTGACGCAAAATAGCGCGCAGACCACGAGCGAAGGTCATATCGGCCTTAGTGTTTACTTGGGTCTGACCAATACCGTCTAACTCGTATTCGATAGGGTCTTCTACTGTGAGTATGTTGGTGTCTTTGGAGTTGATCTCCGTCAGACCCGCATACAAAGTGGTACTTTTACCCGAGCCCGTAGGGCCAGTCACCAAAATGATCCCGTGAGGACGACGAATAAGATCTTCAAACTTAACGCGAATACTGTCTGTCATCCCCAATTGTTCTAAATCGAGGTTGCCAGTATTTTTATCCAGCAGACGCAGTACAACACGTTCACCGTGGCTCGATGGCATGGTCGATACCCGCACATCTACCGCACGACCTGCGATTCGCAGCGAAATACGGCCATCCTGTGGCACACGTTTTTCGGCGATATCGAGGCGAGCCATAACCTTAATCCGCGACACTAACAGCGACGACAGTTTACGGTTTGGCTTGAGGACTTCCTTGAGCACACCATCGATGCGGAAACGCACCACGAGCTGTTTCTCGTAGGTTTCGATATGGATATCCGACGCTTCTTCTTTAATCGCTTCAGATAACAAGGCATTAATCAATTTGATGATAGGCGCATCATCATCACCTTCAAGTAAGTCTTCGGTCTGCGGCAGCTCTTCGGCAAGGGTGAATAAATCCATCTCGTTGCCTATGTCTTCCATCAACTGCTGCGCTTCAGACGAGTTCGCCTGATATGCTTGAGTGAGTTTGGCCTCAAACTTTGCGACTTCGAGCTTAACCAAAGGCAAATCAACACCCGAATAACGCCGTGCTTCGAGCATAGCCGTTAACGGTGTTTTACTCGTATAAAACAAGCTTAACTCGCCCGTTTCACCCTGCGCGAGCACCACATCGTGGCGGTGTGCAAAGGCAAAAGGTAAACGCTCTTTACTGCTCGAACGAAATACCTCATCACCTTCAGCTTCAAGGCCTAGCTCATTAGAGACTTGGCTGAGGTCATCGACTTGGGATAGTTGAATTTCACTCATTGGTTTTATCTTTGTTTTTGTTTTCATCGAGCGTTTTGAGCGTTGGATCCGTTTTACGCATCTGGGTCTCTAAACCTTTACCTTCTTTATAACGCTCTAAAATCTCGTTAACTTCAGGTGGTAAATACTCAGACTGATTCCATTCATCTAGTACAGGCACTTTAGTATCAGGCATTAAGTTAACGCCACGCTCTTGCTGTTCAAGCTGTAATGCTCTGAAATAATTATATTTACGTCCAGCAATCCCTTCCATCGTGATGCCATCACGTATAATCGTTGGCTTGATGAAGATCATGAGGTTTTTCTTCGTTTTTTTGCTCGAAGAAGATTTAAACAAATGTCCTAGAATAGGGATATCACCCAAGAACGGTACTTTTTGTATACTTTCTTGTACTTCTTCGTTGATCAAACCACCGAGTACCACAATTTGACCAGAATCCGCCATAACGGTAGTGGTTAAACGACGAGTCGCGAAGGAAATATCCACGCCTGTATTACCGTTAACCCCAGAAACTTCCTGTTCAATCGTCAGCTTAACTGAGCTGCCTTCGTTGATCTGCGGCACCACTTTCAGTTTAACCCCAACCTCTTTACGCTCAACGGTTTGGAATGGGTTGCTGTTGCTCGAACTGGCGGTAGAACCTGTCAGAATAGGCACTTCGTCACCCACAATAAACGAGGCTTCTTGGTTATCTAAGGTCGTAATAGAAGGCGTTGCCAGTACGTTTGAGTTAGTGTCACTCGACACGGCTTGAATTAAGGCACCAAAGTCGCCCATGGCCACGCCCCAAGCCATACCGTTCACTTTACCTAAGGCTTGGGCGAGTAGCGTCACATCTCCGCGCTTATCTGGGTTGGTGGTCACTACGGGCTGCCCTGTATTCGGATCAATCGTCGTCACTGAAGAGCCTTTTTCCCCTTGTGCCTGCCATACACCCGCGCCAATCTCACCTATGGTTGGGCCTAAGTTATTAAACTGAGTGCCGCCGCCCGCTTTAGCCGCCCATTGCACCCCGAAGCCCACGTTATCGCCCTCAGCCACTTCCACGATAATCGCTTCAACTAACACTTGAGCACGGCGGATGTCGAGTTGATTAATCACGCTCTCGATAGTACGCATCTGATCGGGTTCAGCACTGATCACTAAGGCGTTGGTTTCAGTATGTGCCATGATATTGATTTCATTGCGGCGTTTACCACCACCCGCAGCCTGAGCGCTCGGATCTTTCTCGCCTTCCAACTTTTGGGCAAAACCAGTCAGCACTTCAACTAAATCTTCAGCTTTGGCATAACGTAGATAACGAACTTTTGTGTTACCTGTACTGGCTTGTTCGGCATCGAGACGATGGATAAGCTCAACCACACGTTGGCGGCTCTTCTCATCACCGCTCACGACCACGGCATTGATACGTTCGTCAGCAACCACTTTTGGCGCTTGTCCTGGCAATTGGGATTGGTTAGCGGTAGCACGATAAAGGGTATCGATAATTCGTACCATTTCACCCGCAGAAGCAAATTCTAACGGCACGACTTGCACCGAGGTATCGCCTTGCTTATCCACTCGACGGATAATTTCGACTAACTTGTTCACTACAGCAGCACGGCCAGACAACATCAAGACATTGGAAGGGTCGTAGTTCACTACGTTGCCGCCACCCGCATTATCATTAAGTTGACGCAATAACGGCGCTAATTGCTTAGCCTCAGTGTTATACAAGGCCACGATACGCGTCACCATTTCATCACCAAGACCAGGGTCGTTATCGTTAGCGACTCGAATTGCAGCGGTTTTGGCATCTTTGTCTTTAATGACTTTAATAACGTTATTTTCCATCTCGACGATGGCATAACCGTAAACTTGTAAGACGTTGAGGAAAAACTGGTAATACTGTTCATCGTTCAACAGATCATAACTGCGAACGTTGATTTTGCCGCGAATTGTCGGGTCAACTATGATGGTCTTATTCAGGTTTTTACCAACTATATTGATAAACTCTTGAATATCCGTGCCTTTAAAGTTGGCCGCATACTGTTCAGACCAAGCGAATTGGGAGGAGAACATGGCTGCACCCGCAACAACCCCAGCAATCAGCTTGCGTCGAATCCTTTTGTTATTCATTCTTTTTCTTTCCTCTAACGCGTGTTATTGCGGCAAACTAAACATGATTTCAACCAATTGTCCTTCCCGCTCAACCATAATAGAAACTTCGGTTAACTCGGGTAATTGGCTCATCATTTCTAACGCTTGACTCATTACGGTCAAGTCGTATCCATTAATCGATTTGGCTAAATCGTTAGCTTTAAAACCCGCCTGCTTAAACAAATTGGCGTCTTTCCCTGGATTCAAGCGATATCCCGCCACAGCGTCACCCTGTCTGACAGGTGAAATGGCAATATAATCGGTGATCTTACTAGGGTCGGCTAACAATTCGGTGCGGGATTCGGCGAGTTCTTGGGAGATTTCGGCATTTTTACGTTGATCAACACGGCTCACTGCCGAGCCAGTCTTATTAGTCTTAGCTTGTTGTAACTGCTGATTGGCTGGGCTTTGGCTAGTATAAACTAAGCCATCGAGCATTAATGTCTCGTAACGGCCAGCGTTAGTGATGATAATACGGTCGGCATAGACTTCTTTCAGTGATGCCGAAGTGCCCTTGATTTTATCGCCTAAGCTGTAGGTCTCTTGGCTGCCGTTTGACTCAATGATTGCTAAGCCTTTCTGATCCGCTGTCGATGCAACAACGCCAGTGAGCTGAATAGAGAGTGTGGTCTTAGGCGCGTCGGTCACAGTCTCAACAACCTCAGTTTTTGGCTTTTCAGATTTAGCATCTGCCTTACCAAAGAGACCAAGCTGCTGTAAACCCGCAAGATCAACCTGCCCAGCACCTTTACCCGTCAGGTTAACGGGCGTTGGCGACCAAGCACTGGGTGATGAGCTAGTAGGCACTAATTTCCATGTAATTTGCGCGGCTAACAACATGATCACAATAAAACCCAACCAGAAGACTATCCGGCTTAAGGGCTTATGGGGCATGCCAATGGCTTTTGCGATAACTTTATCTAATAAATCCATATTTTATGTGGACCCTCGATACAGGTCTCTGTTCTGATTATAATAATTAGGCGGTTACCGTCTCATGCTAACCTAGGCAGCATTTGGCAACAAGCCCATAACAGCATTCAAATTGGCGAAAATAGGCCAATTATGCTAACTTTGCCCGCCATAAAAGGGTGTGAAGCACGCCACCCTTTAACATAATAGAAATGCTCTTCACGCATTTTCTTGCTCGGCATGTGAACTCATCGATCTTTTAGCTGGAGACACTATGACTCAAGGTCAAAGCGATAAAACAGACATTCGACTCGATAAGTGGCTTTGGGCTGCACGTTTTTATAAAACCCGTGCCATCGCCAAAGAAATGATTAACGGCGGCAAAGTACATTACAACGGCCAGCGTGCCAAATCTAGTAGGAATGCCGAGATAGGCGCCGTCCTTAAGATACGCCAAGGATATGACGATAAAGAGATCGTCATAAAAAAATTATCGCAATTACGCCAAAGTGGTGCGATTGCACAAGAATTGTACGAAGAAACCGCGACAAGTCTGGCTAAACGGGCCATTAATGCTGAGCAACGACGCCTCCACATGCTCAATAACCCGATACCCGATCAGAAACCAGATAAAAAGCAACGACGCCAGCTCATGCGCTTTAAAGACCTTTAACAGTGAGATACACGATGAACCAAGATACTTTACACCGCTACTTGTTCGATAATGCCGATGTGCGCGGTGAACTGGTGCAGTTACAAGACAGCTATCAACAAGTGATCAGCGCCCAAGAATACCCAGCCGTACTGCAAGTGCTACTGGGTGAATTAATGGCAGCCACCTCACTATTAACCGCTACATTGAAATTTAGCGGTGATATCAGCGTACAGTTACAAGGCAACGGCCCTGTTTCTTTAGCAGTGATCAACGGTAACAATTTACAAGAGTTACGCGGTGTGGCTCGCTGGAATGCTGAACTCGCCGATGATGCTAGCCTCACAGAACTCTTCGGCCAAGGCTATATGGTCATCACCTTAACACCCGACGAAGGTGAACGCTACCAAGGTGTCGTTGCACTAGACAAGCCAACGCTTGCGGCCTGTGTTGAAGAATACTTCAATCAATCTGAGCAGTTACCTACGGGAATTTGGTTATTTGCCGACGGCAAACAAGCGGCGGGCATGTTCCTACAAATTCTGCCAAGCCAGCAAGATCACAACGCCGACTTCGAACACTTGAGCCAACTGACGTCGACCATCAAGGCCGAAGAGCTATTTACTCTTGATGCAGAAAGCGTGTTACATCGCCTCTATCATCAGGAAGAAGTACGCTTATTTGATCCTATCGATGTGAGCTTTAAATGCACTTGTTCCCATGAACGCAGTGCCGGCGCGATCAAAACCTTAGATCAAGCAGAAATCGAAGCCATACTGGCCGAAGATGGCAAGATAGAAATGGGTTGCGAATATTGCCACGCTAAATACACCTTTGATGCCATAGACGTAGCAACCTTATTTGCTAACGGTCAGACATCAACAACCCAGCAGTAAAACGACTCCCGCTAAAAAATGGGCGCCCTATTTGGCGCCCATTGTTTATTCATACCTATAATCCCCTCACACATTACACTCGGCTTAGGCTACAATCGCCTCACTTTGTCACCTAGCACGACTCAGGCGATAAATAAAATTAAATCGGCAGACGATCGATATTAAAATAACCTTACAAATCAAATGGAGACCTCACTATGGCGGATGGATTAAACCGCGTTCACTTTAACCCCTCAACAGCACAACTTGTCGAATTTGCCCTGCTACGCGGCGAAGGTGAATTGACAGCCAATGGCGCATTAGTTGCTAAAACAGGCGCTCGCAGCGGTCGCTCACCTGGCGATCGTTTCATTGTAAGAGAACCCAGTTCAGAAGCTGACATCGAATGGGGAACAGTCAATCAAGCTTTCGATCCAGGTGCTTTTGAAGGTTTATGGGCACGGGTTGAAGCTTACCTAGCCGATAAAGAACTGTTTGTATCTGATCTCGAAGTCGGTGCCGACACTGAACATTACCAACCAGTACGAGTCACCACGCAATACGCTTGGCACCAACTGTTCGCCCGCAATCTATTTATCATTCCTGAAGAATTTAATCGTAAAGACAAACCAGTGTGGCAGATCATCAATGCCCCTGACTTTGTTTGCGTACCAGAACGTGATGGCACTAACTCAGATGCGACCGTGATTTTAAACTTCGCTGAACGTAAAGTGCTACTTGCCGGCCTGAAATACGCTGGCGAAATGAAAAAGTCTATGTTCTCAGTGCAGAACTTCCTACTGCCAGCCCAAGGCGTGCTCCCAATGCACTGCTCGGCCAACGTGGGTAAAGATGGCGACACTACGCTGTTTTTCGGTTTATCTGGCACAGGTAAAACCACACTCTCTGCCGATCCAAAACGCTTCCTGATTGGTGATGATGAACACGGCTGGGCACCCGGCGGTGTATTCAACATCGAAGGCGGTTGCTACGCCAAATGTATCGATTTAAGCCAGAAGAATGAGCCCGTGATTTGGGATGCGATTCGTTTCGGCACTGTGCTTGAAAACGTCGTGATGGACGAACACCGCGTACCTAACTACAAAGACAGTAGCCTGACGGAAAACACCCGCGCAGCCTATCCGCTGGAGCACATTGCCCAACGTAAAGAAGACAACTGCGGCGCTGAGCCACATGCGGTTGTATTCTTAACCTGCGACGTATCTGGCGTATTACCACCGGTTTCTATCCTGACCAAAGAACAAGCGGCATACCACTTCTTGTCTGGCTATACCGCCAAAGTAGGTTCGACTGAAATCGGCTCAACCTCGGCGATTCAATCCACCTTCTCAACGTGCTTCGGCGCACCTTTCTTCCCACGCCCTGCTGGCGTGTACGCAGAACTGTTGATGAAGCGCATTGAGTCCTTCGGCAGCCAAGTGTACTTAGTCAACACTGGTTGGACTGGTGGCCCACACGGTGTAGGTAAACGTTTTGACATCCCAACCACCCGCGCCATCGTCGATGCGATTGTCAGCGGTGAGTTGAAAGATGTGGAAACCGTCCACTTAGACACCTTGAACCTCGCCGTTCCTGTAGCAGTAAGTGGTGTAGACAGCAATTTACTCAATCCAATCAACACTTGGGGCGATAAAGCGCTATATGCCGAATACGCCCAGAAACTAGCAGAAGCTTTCACTAAAAACTTCGCTAAGTATCAAGTGTCAGACGCTATCCGCAATGCAGGCCCAAAAGCATAAGCGCGTAGTGGATTTGTTCGGTACGGTTATTTAGTCAAAAATATCGTTTCATAAAAAAGCGCGGGTTCAGTCATGAACCCGCGCTTTTTATTTGCGGCTAAATTGATTTAGTGATGATTAAATCCACCCGCACTAAAGTCACTGCGATAGATTTTTATATGTTTTATTTCTTATCGATTAGTTAAACCAAGCTTAAATTAATGCTGCGTTTTTATAATCACCGATAACAATCATCATTTTTTAGGAAGCGGCACCCAAATGGAAAATCATAAACCTGTCACTGGATTCCAGCGATTTCTCAATGGCGTCGAAGTCGTCGGCAATAAACTGCCTGATCCGGCGGTATTATTTGCGATGTTTCTGGGCTTAGTCTGGCTGATCTCTTGGGGATTATCGGGTGTCAGTTTTGATGAAATCGACCCTCGTACTGGTAACCCGATTCAAGTCGTCAATATGCTTGATGGTGGTGCGTTAACCGCTTTTACCTCGGCGATGGTCACGACCTTTGTCACTTTCCCGCCGCTAGGTGTGGTGCTTGTGGCCATGCTGGGCCTAGGCGTTGCTGAACATACTGGCTTTATTAATGCAGGGCTGCGCTCCATTTTATCTGTCACTCCCAAGATGTTACTCACCCCGGTATTGATAGCCGTGGGTATTCTGAGCCATGTCGCGGTTGATGCGGGCTATGTACTCGTTATCCCACTCGGCGCGGTGATCTTCTATGCCGCGGGTCGTCATCCCTTAGCCGGTATTGCCGCCGCTTTCGCTGGCGTATCCGGCGGTTTTTCTGCAACCGTTGGCGTGCCATCCAGCCTTGATCCTATGTTAGCGGGCTTAACTCAGGCAGCGGCAAGATTATCGGCCGATCCCGCGGCCGCCACATTAACGATTAACCCACTGAATAACATCTTTTTTACTTCGGCTTCTGCCATTTTAATTATCTTAGTTGGCTGGTTCTTAACGGATAAAGTTATCGAGCCGCGCCTAAAAAACACTGCGGTGAATGGCGATCCCAGCACGCTCCCAACCCTAGATGAACTGCAACCCCATGAGCGCCGCGGACTCAAATTCGCCATGGCCGCCATGTTGTTGTGTGCATTAGGATTAGTATTAACCGCCTATGGTGAACATTCTGCTTGGCGTGCTACTGACGGCGCCTTAACCAGTGCTTCAGCGCCATTAATGCGCTCCATTGTGGCGATTATTTTTGTGTTCTTCCTCATCCCCGGCATCGTGTATGGCTATGCCGCTGGCACGGCAAACAACCACAGAGCCATTATTCAAGGCATGAGCAAATCCATGAGCGGCATGGGTTATTACATCGTCATGGCCTTCTTCTGCGCCCAGTTTATTTATGCTTTTGGTCAATCCAATTTAGGCGCATTAATGGCAATTAAAGGCGCATTGGCGTTAAAGGAATTAGCCCTTCCTATGGGTGTGACTTTGGTGGGAATTGTGTTTCTCACGGCGTTCGTCAATCTATTAGTGGGTTCCGCTTCAGCCAAATGGGCATTAATTGGTGCCATTATGGTGCCCATGTTAATGGAACTAGGTGTGTCACCGGATTTGACTCAAGCCGCTTACCGAGTGGGCGACTCATCCACTAATATCATCACCCCACTGATGCCTTACTTTCCGTTAATTGTGGTGTTTTGCCAAAAATACGTTAAGGAATCGGGCATAGGCACTTTAGTGGCACTGATGTTACCGTTTTCAATCAGTTTTCTTTTACTTTGGAGCGGTTTCTTACTGGCATATTGGGCATTAGGCCTGCCTCTAGGGATTGGCAGCTCATTCACCTTCCCAGCAATACCCTAGGGCGTTCAAGAGGTATTCAGAGTGCTTGCGAAATTGAATTCATAATAAACAGGCGCTCAATACCTCAATAACCACTAAATGGTGCACAACTTATTACCTCGCCTTAAACACAAATGCCGACGTTAACCGTCGGTATTTTACCGCTAACAACACGTAATTTTATTTTATATAGAAACAACAAAATAAACACTTAAATATCTATAAACGCATCTCGCTCATAATAAAAGATAATAGCTTCAAGTAGTTCCTGTTCACTGGGCTGAGCTTTTTGCTGCTTGAGGTTATCGATCACATCCTCGATTTGATCCATGTTTAGCAGATAACCATAGTCACTCCGGCCTAAGCTATCCTCAAAGGCATCGATTTCGTCATCCGATAGGTCTCTCATATCAGCCACTATCGGGAATAATAACGTTGTCAGTTGCAGGGATTCACCTTCATCAAGATCTTGATAAACCAGCCAATAACTTAATCCAGGTTGTTCGACGCACTTTCTTATCCAGCACTGTAACGATTCGGGCGGGCCGAAAAATGAGGTGATGTTCATAATGTCCTCGAAATGGAGTTGTCATAGGGAAAACTGAGTGAGTCACAGAGTTGAATGGTCATGGAGGTTTTTTAGCTATTAACCACTCTCATGATTCATACAAGTAAAAGATGGGTGACCAACGACTCAAGCCGCCCAAAGAATACGAGAGGATATCTGCGCCCATCAAAGTAAAAATCACAATTCATCAATTCGGCAGTTAAAATCCCACAATTAAATAAGCTTTATTCATTTTTAAGCACATAAATTTAAGCATTCCTCATTTAACGTTAACGTGATTTAGACTTTGGTTATTTTGAAACCAAGGTTAGTGATGTTTCACAATCCCCTGCTATGCAATTGTGGTACTTTACTCGGTCAAAAATGTCGGGCATTTGCCTTTAACATAGAGTGAACCTTTAGCCTAGAGTAAGCCTTAATCACTAAAGCTTGAGTCATCTAGGTTCAAATCGTCTGTGCATGACACAAAATGCTGCGGCAACTGGGGAGTTTCGCAAGAATGAAGAGCAAGAGTTTATTAGGTAACATTGGTGTGCAAGTGGTTATTGCCATGATTATCGGCGCACTGGTGGGTTTTATGATGGGTGAGAGTGCAAGTGTGTTTGCACCACTCGGAACCATTTTCATCCATTTAATCAAAATGCTAGTGATACCACTGGTATTGGTTTCTATCATCAGCGGAGCAGCGAGCTTAGGCGATAGCCCATCGGCGGGTAAGATTGGCATTGGCACTTTCGGCTTTTTTATTGTCACGTCGGGCTTTGCCGTTGTGCTTGCACTCTTGATGGGTAATCTGTTCCAACCGGGTGCAGGCGTTGATTTTACCGCCCACAGCAGCACAGACTTGATGGAAGTAACCAAGGAACATGGCGCATTACCCGGGGTAATGGATACCTTTATCGGCATGATCCCAACCAATGTGTTCGAGTCGCTGAACGGCGGTAACATATTACAAATCTTAGTCTTTAGTATCTTCTTCGGCATCGCACTGACTAAAGTTAAAGGCGATGGCGCTAAGCCTATTTTGGCCGCACTCAACACAGTCGTCGATGCCTTTGTGTGGATGATCAACTGCGTGATGATCATTGCCCCTATCGGTGTATTTGGTTTGATGGCCGATTCTGTCGGTACCTTCGGTTTCGATGCACTAGAAGTCGTGTTTAAGTTATTCGCCGTGTTTGTGGCTGCGATTCTGATCTACGGCTTTATCTTCTTCCCATTAGTGGTACAACTCTTCTCAAGAGTATCGGCGCGCCAGTTTATTTCGGCAATGAAGAAACCACAGGTGATGGCATTATCGACCGCCTCTTCAATGGCGACTCTGCCAGTGAATATGGAAACCTGTGAGGAAGATCTTAAAGTCTCTAAGGCAACCACGGCTTTTGTACTGCCGTTAGGCGCCACCATTAATATGAGCGGCAACGCGATTTATTATGGTTTAGTGGCCATGTTCTTCGCCCAAATGTATAACGTTGATCTATCGATGACAGCCTATGCGGCCATTATTTTCACCTCAACCTTAGGTGCAATTGGTCAAGCTGGTGTGCCAGGCCCATCCTTCTTAGTGGTGGCAGTGCTGTTAGCTGCAGGAATTCCTATCGATGGTTTACCTTTGCTGTTTGCGTTAGACAGGGTTTTTGACATGATCCGTACCGCACTCAATATCACTGGCGATGCGGCTTGTGCCTTGATCATGGATAAATACACAGAAGTTGACGTTAAAGCGGATAGTGAGCGCAGCTTAAGCTAACTCAAACACTTTAAATATAGGCTTGAATAGGCAATGCTTATTCAAGCCTTTTTTATATCTGCAGCACGGTATAATGGCCTGCCTCTACACGCATCAGTTAAGCCTATTTAATCTGAGTGTTAATGTGATCTCTCCCGCGCCATCCACTAAGCTCAATTTGCTAGATTTCGCAATTTACATTTCTTTATGGCGCTATGGCCGCAAGTGACACGGTTTTTCTGCGATACTGCCACCAGATTAACATCGCTAAGTTAGCTCAAAGGAATTTTGCCCTATGTCTGTATTTGCCCCAGCCACACCCTTTGCCGACTTTATCTATCGCCATTTCCGCTCAATCCACGCCCTAAAGCTCGGGCTAGCCTTACTCGTTGCTGTCACTATTAATGCCATTTGGGCGCCACCGCATTTTATTTGGAGCATGGTCACGATAGTGATCATTATGATGAGCTTGCCTCAGGTAGGCGGCGCGATTGAAAAGTCGCTACAAAGGGCGATAGGCACTTGTTTAGGCTCAGCTTATGGGGTGATGTTAGTTGCCACTGTGGACAGTTATTGGCTAATCATGAGCCTGCTGATCTTAGCCGTTAGCTTGATTTGTTTTATCTCGGCCGGACGTTATAGCTATGCCTATTTAGTGGCCGGATTTACCATCATAATCGTGGTCGGCGACGCCAACCATGACACCTCTGAGGCACTATGGCGCACGGCCAACATCCTCTCCGGCTGCGTGATTGCTATTTTGGTCTCACTGTTCATTTTCCCGATTAAAGCTAAACAAGATTGGCGCTCCCAACTCACCCATGCCATCGACAATATGGCCGATGTATTAGCCGAGCATCTTAAGGCGCCCGCCAATCATGAGCTCGATTTTCGCGCTAGACTGGAGGCTGCGATGAAGGCCGTACTCACTCAAAAGAAACTGTTTTTCTCCTTGGAATGGGAAAGTCAAACCCTCAAAAAACACAAAGTGCTACTGTCGCAGTTAGCCAATAAACAAGTGCGCTTAATCACCTTACTCGAACTATTACCCTTAACCCGCTGGCAGGAAGAAGACAAAGACGCCTATCTGCAGATTAATGCGGTTGCCTCTGAGCTTGCCTTCTATTTGCAACAACTTGCAGAATTTGTGGCGGGTAAAGCTCAACAATTACCGACACTGCCAGAATGCTTAGATCAAGAATTACAACACAGACTCCAGCTTGCCCTAGTTGCAGCCACTCAAGCATCAACCGCTGATCCAGTGACAGCCGTAAACGACCAAGTGCCGCAGGGATTTGCGCTCACAGGTTATAGCTGGCTGATTTATCAGCTCGCGATTGCCGTCGAAGCACTTTATAAAGACATTGCCATTATCGACATTGCCTATCACAAGCGGCCAGCTTCTCAGATAACGCCCAACAAAACGGCTTAGTCGATTTTCCCATTTCGCTTAGTGCTTAAATCCATGTCAGAAATGCCGGATAACCCTTAGCCGCCCTTGCGTTAACGGGGCGTTTAATGAAAAGATACCGTCTTAATAAAAATTCGATAGATGGACTCTTTTCATGCGCTTGTTTTCTTTCTCCGTTATCGCCATTGCCTGTCTCTCTACGGGCAATCTGTACCCTGGGAATGCTTTTGCCAATGATGCGAAAACCACAGCCCAAACAACTCCGGCAGCCACTATGGCACAAGCCTCTACCACAGAAACATTGGCAGTTGGCTCCCCAGTAATCACAACGTCACAGGATGCAAGTCCAGCAGCGAATAGCCAAGCGACTGAAACTGCGACTAATGTACTGGCCGATACCACAGTTACGGCGCCAGAAGCACAACCAGCGCCCATTCCTGAACGAGCCAACACCTTTGTCAACGATGCGATTTTACCGCCAAACATCACTTGGTCTGGCGCCAGCGAATCGCTCATGTTAAGTGTTGATAGCGAGTGGGCGACTCCCTTTGAGCAAAGCGGCGGTATTGAAAGTCCAAGCTACGATGCCACTATCGCTTGGCTCGACAAACTCGCGGGCGAGACAGATAAATTACAAAAGGTGAGCTTAGGTAAGAGCCCACAAGGGCGCGATATTTGGATGTATATCGCCAGCAGTGAAGGCATTAATGAATCGGCACGCCTCAAACAAAACACTAAGCCGACAGTGCTAGTGCAGGCGGGGATTCATGCGGGAGAAATCGACGGTAAAGATGCCGGCATGATGCTACTACGTGACATTATCCAAGGCGATAAAAGTGCCCTGCTCGATAAAGCTAACCTCTTGTTTGTGCCTATTTTTAGTGTTGATGCCCATGAGCGCAGCGGCGAATTTAATCGTGTAAATCAACGTGGCCCTGTGAATATGGGCTGGCGCACTACGGCTAATAATCTCAACCTTAACCGCGATTATGCTAAGGCCGACAGCTTAGAAATGCAGCACATGCTGCGCGCAATCAACGTATGGCAACCGGATCTGTATATCGATGTCCATGTTACTGACGGCATCGACTATCAATACGATGTGACCTTTGGTTATAACCTTGCCCAAGGCTTAAGCCCTGCGAGCTACCGCTGGCTCGAAAACAGCTACAGACCTGCGGTTGAAGCCGCATTAACGGAACAAGGCCATATTCCCGGCGCACTGATTTTTGCCGTGGATAACGCCGATATTAACAAAGGCATGTCGCTGTGGAATCCAAGCCCGCGCTTCTCTAACGGTTATGGCGATGCTCGCCATTTGCCCACCATTCTGGTTGAAAACCACAGCCTAAAGCCCTTTAAGCAAAGGGTGCTCGGCACTTATGTGATGTTAGCGCAAACCCTCAAAACCGTGGGTGAACAGGCGACGAAACTTAAGAGTGCGATTCAAGAAGATAAATACCGCGCCTCACCGCTAATCACCCTTACTTGGAAATTAGCACCATTAGAAAAAGGCTGGGATTTTAAAGGCATAGATTATCAACTTGAAAAGAGCCCCATCAGTGGCGCTGAAGTTGTGCGCTGGACAGGTGAACCTAAGCTTTACCCTAACTTACCTGTGATGGCTGAAACAGTGCCCGACATTAAGGTCACTCGTCCGAGTGCTTACTATATTCCCGCTCAATGGACTCAAGTGATTGATCGTCTTAACGTGCATGGCATTCGCATGACCACGCTCAAAAAGCCAACCGAGTTGAAATTGCAACAATATACCCTCAGCAATCCCGTGTTTAACACTAAGGATTTTGAGGGCCGCCAAACGGTCAAAGCCGAGTCAGAGTTAACCAAAGTCAGTACAACTCTGCCCGCTGGCACCATTAAAATCAGTACGGATCAACCGCTAGGTGATCTGGCGATTTTACTGCTTGAGCCGCAATCACCAGATTCTTTACTGCAATGGGGTTTCTTCAATCCTATCTTCACTCGCACTGAATACATTGAAGATTATGCAGTAGAGCCAATGGCTGCCAAGATGCTGAAAGAAGATCCTAAGCTACAAGCTGAGTTCGACAAAGCACTGACTAATACAGAGTTTGCCGCCGATCCTGAGGCACGCCTACGCTGGTTCTATGAACGTAGCCCTTACTACGATAACCAATACCTTAAGTATCCGGTTTACCGTAGTCGTTGATCATCGCGATTACAAAAGGTTGTGATTACGCAGGCTTACGCGCACTGATGCTATACACCAAGGGCACCTTCTGCCCTTGGTGTGTTAACACATAACGACCATCGGCTTGTGCTTCGAGCCCTTCAAAGCAGTTATAGGGGCTGAAATCAAACTCGTGGAAGAACTCCAACACTAAGCCTGCCTGCAATAACGCATTGATCACTTCAGATAAACTGTGCGACCAGCACATTAAGGTTTGCTGATCATCACCGGTATTTTCGGTATATGTGCCTTCCAGCTCTATGTCTGGCTCACCCCGATTAAAATAGCTATAACCATCGAACAACTGCTGCGCCGGATGAAACTCGGCCATGTAAAACTGTCCGCCGGGTTTTAAACAGGCAGCCACTGTCTGCGCCCACAGAGTTAAATCCGGCAGCCAAACAATGGCGCCATAGGACGTAAACACAATATCGTGAGGCTCAACCTTGCTCGCCACACTGTAAACATCGCTACAGACAAACTCGGCGGACAACTGTGTCCGTTCTGCCAGCTTTTGCGCTTCAACAATCGCGACTTCTGACAAATCGACGCCTGTGACTCTCGCCCCTATTCGCGCCCACGACAAGGTGTCTAAGCCGAAATGACATTGCAGATGCAGCAAACTTTTACCTGCAACCTCGAGTTCACCTAGCTCAATTTCCCGCAGCGAAGTCTTACCACTAAGAAAGCCCGCCACATCATAAAAATCAGAAGTTAAATGTACCCGAGTGCGCGCATCCCAAGCCGTTTTGTTTGTTGTTAAATAATCCATCAGCATCCCTTCTTGTCTTTTTTGTATTTTTGATTCCGCGTGACTTACGGAGCTTAAACTAACTTAATAAATGAGCAATTTCACTAATCTATGAGTAAATCACCCATGTAGCGGACATGTCCGCACAGTGAACCTCGGACACTTTCAGCTTAACCAATTGATTATAAATGAAACTTAAAATTGGCATGGGCTGTGCAATGTCTTATTCATCGCAAGACGACTCAGCACTCACCCAAAAAATCGAGTGCCAGATAAACAAGGAAGCTAACATGTCACTACGCCCATTTATATTCACCCTCGCTTTTATAGTGTTTTTTACTGCTGGAGTATCGCTCACTGGCTGCATTCTTAATGTGAACGCTGCAGGCATGCCAGACTTAGACCACCAGCAACGCGAACTCACACTCGATAGCCAAGACTTACAAGGCCTGATTGCAGAAACTGGCGCAGGCAGTCTCGAAATTATCGGTGTCGAAGGCCTAGCCCAAATTAAACTCATCGCCGACATCTATAGCAATAAGGACGGCAACGATGACAGCAAAGTCATTCTCACCCTTGAGAAAAAAGCCAATAAAGCCAAGCTCAAGGCCAACTTTGAGCAAACAGATTCTAATAATGACTCGCCCTATATAGACCTAAAACTGCAAGTCCCTGCGAACTTTACACTGGATATTGATGACAGCTCAGGGGCTATTTTGATCAGCAAGATGACGTCAGACATGAACATCAAAGACGGTTCGGGTGAACTCACTATCAACGGTGGTAACAATATCAACATAGAGGATGGCTCAGGTGATATTGAAATCAGCCAAATCAACGGCAGCCTAACCATTGAAGATGGCGCTGGTGCCATCAAGCTGACCGATATTCGCGGCAATACCGCAATTGATGACGGCTCGGGCAACATAGAGGTCGCCAATGTGCAAAGTGCTGTGACCATCACAGACGGCTCAGGCAATATTAATGTCTTTAACACTAAGGGATTAACGATTCTTGCGGCAGGTTCTGGCGATGCGACATTTAACAAAATCGACGGCCCAGTGAGCATGCAATAACGCGCCGTTTTACCCCTCAACTCCCAAAGGTTTTACCCTCTTCCCGGCGTAGAGGCTGATGTTGCAACGGTTCCCAGCCAAGATGTCAGTCTTCTACCCACCCTTTTAAGCGTATGCCAGACTTATGCATTTATGCCACTAACCCCTTGTAGTGGCATTTTTTATACCGAAATTAAGCTTGAGTTTGCAGAAATGATGTTGATTTTATTCAGACCGTTACGCTTTAACCTTGTGGATTTGCTAAGATTGTCAGCCTTCCCACTTCAATAGTCGAAAAGTCACACTGTATTGCCAGTAAGGTCGAGAATATGGATCAGTTTTCGGAATACCAAAAAGAAATTGAAGCGCTTTCTCTATCGGATAACCCTAGACAGATAATGGAAGGACTAGGGGATATTTGTTTTGATGGCGAATCTTTTTATCGCAACGGCAATAAAGCTCTAGCCAAACACATTTTCAAGCATATTTACGCCTTAGATGCGCACTCAGACTATTTCTCACACGCCAGGACTGTCGCAAAAGCCTTTCTTATAACCTTGGAAGAAATTCCCCCTATCTCCCTAGAAGAGGCTATTTTACAGATAAAGCATGAACATGCCTCATTAGCTGCACATCAATTAAATCTGCTGATTGCAAAGCGTATTTTTAGGGAATTTAGCCACCATCAAGACGCTATCCACATCACTATGCAATATCTCACCAAAGCCGAGGCACTTACCCCTCTGAGCAAGAGTGACCTTCGCTTTAAAGCTTTAGTCAGCTCAAATAAGAGTGAGTAAAGGGATAGCGTGACAGAATAAATCATCAGAATTTAGAGCCGCTTCTCAAAAGAAATGCAAAAATATACCAGAAGAGATCAACGTTCTGAATTCGACAACCCAATTTTAATTAAGTGATAATATGGACATTTCATCTTTTAAGAAATATATAAAGTTAGCACCAGAAAATGTTTCAGAATGGCAGAGGTGGGAAAATTCATTACCTACCTTCGATTCTATATTACCAATATTGGATTATGTATATAACGCTGAGTGGCAGCGAGATGATTGGAAAGCCATAATGGCATTCATTCGGAAAGGTTATGTTGAGCAAAATGAATCATCTGAATTGGTTGACGGGATTAAGCATGTAAATATATTCAACTCCAAAGTTATTAATCTAAAAGTTGATGTCGCAATTTCATTAAACTGCTCCATTGTTCGTTCATTAGAGTCAATTAATTTATGCTCAGACTCAGTTGAATCATTAAGTGTGTCCCATGCAAGCAAACTCTCTGAAATTACTGGAAACACCCAGAATTTAAGCTACTTATCTTTAAATAAATGTCAAAAGTTAGATTTTGGTTCTATCATTTCAACGCTGGACAGCGTAAAAATTTTAGACCTCAGTGGAAACCCACAGTTGTCCAGTATTGACGAGTTGCGTGGAAATAAAAATATTTTTGCGTTGTATCTTGTTGAAACAAATGTAATTAAGACTAAAGAGACAGTAGAAATCTTGGCTTCGATACCAAACTTGAAAAAACTTTGGATTAAAGCAAACAAAAAGGAGTTGGAACTTTTAAGAGAAGCCCTACCAGGGATTGTAAATTAAGCATAGAAAAAGGCCGGACATGTAGTTCGAGAGCGTGAAAAGATCTGTGTAAGTGGCATTCTTAAACCGTTGAATGGATTTCAGAATACCAATAGCTGACAAACTTATCACTCAGCAGAAGAAAAAAATCGACTCACCCCAATGCAGACCAGTCTTTGGTGACGATAAAATCTTAACCACTTGATTTATTATGGAAATTAATCGTTAAGCTATTAAGCACTGCCATTCTAGTAACTCGCGGCCTTTCAGAAGTGTCCCTATAGGCTCAACGGCGGCATCTGCTGCATACAGAAGTGCAAATACCGCGATCACATGGATGTGAAAGAGCGGCTATGCCGCCAACGGTTACTTCCATGACAGTGCTTAATCTCATTAACCTTTGAGTATACCTGTGGCCAAATTGAACAATGAATGCCTTGATAAACTTCACATATAATGTTGCATTCAAGTATGAGCAACATTGCCACTAGCCCCCAACCTTGAACTAAAAATACCAAGCTTTAGGAATCACTCTTAAATGCTTTATTATCTTAATGACTTTCGACCAAACCTCTCATAATCATGGACAATAGCTTCAAACAGTTTTGAACCTACCACTTTATCCACATTATCAATCACATAATTTTCAATCTTTGCAAGCTGTTCTTCTGGGATTTGCTCGTATAGTTCAGATATTTTATTTGCAGCATCCCTGATATAACCATCAAAATCGTCAGGAAAGACGTACTGTCTTGGGGATATTGTTCCACCGCTAATAGCCACACGGCTAGATCGCATTTGTTTCGATTGCTTTGACTTAATTACACCTATAACAATAAACGAAGGTAACTTCGTATAAATGTACGTGCCTTGCGAGTTACCCACAATATCCATGGCAATAGCACGAAGGAAATACCGATTGATGTTTGTTGGAAGATTATCGAAATTTGTTGACTCAATAACATCAAGAGGAAATATGTGTTGCTCAAATTCGTATAAGTTTGAAGATTTACCAAGTAAGAAGTTGGCTAACCCCTCTTCAGCTTTTGCCAACATTTCTAGGTATTCTTGCGGTTTAGTTTCATGGCTATTTTTGCTGCGAACATAAGTAAGTGTTCGCCAAGACAAAGAGGCTGCAAATTTTGACAACCAATTTCCATACACCGCTACTAAACTCGAGTTTTTCATATAAGGGTGGAATATTTTAACCGAAAAAGTTCTTTCCCATGTTGAAAATAAATCTTCGCAAGCTCCACATAACCAATATTCTTTGGCTATATCTTGCTGTCGTTTACTTACTTGATTTCCATCTCTTAAATAACCCGTAATTGAAGTCTTCTTAAGCCACTTTCCTATAAATTTTGGAATAAAATGACTCAACTCAAGCTTCGCTTCTTGATTACATAATTTGCAAACGCCATGCATATAAAAAAGACCTCCATTAAGATAACCTTTGAATAGTGTGCATGCTCGCTTACCTCATTAGAGCAGAGAAAGCGTGCATCGTTAACTATTTGTATCAAAATAAATTAATCAGATTTCTATCACTTTCCTTACACAACAATCTATCAGACAGAATATCCCATGTGCGAGTTACAAACCTATCATATATTGCAATAGGATCATGCCAACTAAGATAGATAGTTCTGTCTGACATTAGGCTTAAGAGAATGCTCTAGGTAACAGGATACTATGCAGTTAGCCAGATTAAGCACTGACATGGAAGTGACCGTTGACGGCCTGGATGCCGTCGTCGAGCCTATAGGGACATATTTACGGCGAGTCACTGGAATGACAGTGCTTAATCTCATTCCTCGTCACAGAACAAGTATGATGCAGTGTTAACGCTCTAGTAATCCACGCCCTGACTCAATCAACACCAACTTTTGACTACGGCTTAACTTTTTAACTGCTATTTCACGGCGCAGTGCATCGCCGTGACTGCCAACCTGCTCTTGATACATCAGCGTTAACGGACCTTTACCGCGCAAATACTTAGCGGATTTGATACCACCCGATTGATGCTCGCTAAAGCGTCGTGTGACATCTGTGGTGACGCCTGTGTATAAATGCCCGTTGGCGCAGCGAACTAGATACAAATACCAGAGGGGTGCTGATTTTATGGGTGTAGGCTTCGGTGGTGCAGGATTTAATGGTACGGGATTCAGCGAAGCTTCTGTAACAACATTTTTGGTTGCGACAGCGCTAGTCACTGGGACAAGTGTGTCTGCCACCAGTGACTCATGTTGCTGTAAAGCGCCTCTGTCAGTATTGCCTAGGTTGACGGCTGATCCAGTCACTTGCGAATGACCTACTTCGCCATACCTAATAGACTCAAGAAGAAGGCATATTCTTGGGCAGTGTCTTGGTACTGGCGATAACGACCACTCTTACCGCCGTGGCCAGCTTCCATATCCACATTGAATAACAACACCTTATCATCCATCTTGTACCACTTATTCTGTACATCGCGCAGTTTAGCGACCCACTTGGCGGGTTCAAAATACTGCACTTGGGAATCATGCAAACCTGTCGTCACTAACATGTGTGGGTATTCTTGCTCAGTGACATTGTCGTAGGGCGAGTAACTCAGCATGTAATCGAAATAGGTTTTCTCGTTCGGATTGCCCCACTCGTCGTACTCATTGGTCGTCAACGGAATCGACTCGTCCAGCATAGTCGTCACCACATCAACAAAAGGTACATGGGCTGCAAGGGCGAAATACTTGTCCGGCGCTTGGTTAGCAATCGCGCCCATTAGCAAACCACCCGCGCTGCCGCCAGAGGCAACAACCTTGTTTTTGTCGCCATAACCTTGCGCCGTTAATGCCGTTGTTACGTCAATAAAATCATTGAAGGTATTCTGCTTATTCAACAACTTACCATTGTCATACCAAGGGCGACCTAGCATTTCTGAGCCGCGCACATGGGCAATGGCATACACAAAACCGCGGTCAAGCAAACTGATAACGGATGAAGAAAAATCGGGTTCTACTGTGTAACCGTAAGATCCATAACCGTATTGATACAGAGGGTTAGTGCCATCTTTCTTGAATTTATCTTTGCGATATACCAAAGAGACGGGCACTTTCGCACCATCGCGTGCCGTCACAAATATCCGTTCGGCACGATACTGGCTGGCATCGAAGCCGCCTAAGACTTGATCTTGTTTCAATAAATCACGTCTATCGGGATTCACCAGTGAATATTCGTATACGGCTTCTGGCGTCGTTAGGCTGGAGTAAAATATGCGTAACTTATTGCTGTCTTGCTGGGAATTGATCTCTAAACCCATCACATAAGCAGGCTCATCAAAGCTCAACTCGAAGGGCTTTTGACCATTGAGCGGCATCACTTTAATCCGCGTCAGGCCGTTTTCACGGGTCTGAATAATCAGATAATCCTTGAGCACTAACTCATCTTCGATACGGGCATTGGGATTATGCGCAACCACTTCTTGCCACTTCGATTTATCCGCCGCATCTTTGATGGCAACTTTCATCAAACGGAAGTTAGTCGCCTGCCAGTTGGTGAGAATGTAATAAGTATCACCCAGCTTAGACACACTGTATTCGTGACCTTCTTCCCGCGCTAATACTGGCTTGAATAAACCTAAAGGCTCGCTGGCATCGAGAATAGACACTTCACTCGTCGTGGTGCTTTCTTGGAACAACACAATTTGCGACTCATCTAAGGTTTTGCCAAGTGAGATATAAAATGAATCGTCTTGTTCTTCATACACTAAGACATCGCTCGATTGCTTAGTGCCTAGCTCGTGGCGATACACTTGATAGCCCAGCAAGGTTTTTAGATCTTTGGCGATGTAGAACACATGCTTGTTGTCGTTCGCCCACACTACGCGACCTTCGGTATTTTCAAGCACGTCGGTGATCATGTCGCCCGAAGCCAAGTCTTTAAAATAGATGTGATATACACGGCGGCTTAGGACATCTTCGCCAAAGGCCAACATGGTTTCATCTGGGCTGACACTGGCGCCGCCTAAACCATAAAACTCATGGCCCTTAGCTCGCTCGTTAACATCGAGCATCACTTGCTCAACACCATCGGCGCCCTTACGGCTGATCAGCGGATATTCGCCACCCTCTTGGTATCTGTGATAGTAGCAGTGCTGATGCCATTGGTACGGCACGCTCGACTCATCGGCGACTAAACGCTCGGTTAACTCTTTATAAAGACCATCTTGCAACGGCTTTAATGGTTTGAAATAAGCCGCGGTATAGCGATTCTCAGCGTTGAGATAGGCCAACACTTTAGGATCTTTGCGCTCATCATCACGCAGCCAATAGTAATCATCGGTACGCGTTACGCCATGTAAAGTCATCACATGGGGAATTTTTTCAGCAACCGGGGCGGGTACTTGCCCTTTGGAGGTCGAACAAGCGGATAACAGCATAGCAATACCTAAAGTGAGTAGCAGAGAGCGCATTTATACGTCCTTGTGACGTCCATAACGACCGTCGAAGAATGCGACGGCAAGTCAATTAGCTTATGTGTTCAGTATGATAGTGGTCAGGTGTGCACTAGCGCAAACATTGAACGCGAGAAGTTGCCATTCGCGGTAAATAAGAGCAACATAACCGCGTTTTTGAGCGCAAATGGCTCAAAAGCAAATTCTCAGGGCGGGGTGAAACTCCCCACCGGCGGTAAATGGGTAACGACTAAGTGATTATTTTGCTGAGCGACACCCAAAGCCCGCGAGCGCCCGAAATCACTTTCGGGGTCAGCAGATCTGGTGCCTTAGATTTTGCCTAGTGCAAAACTGACTATTCCAGAGCCGACGGTAATGGACTGTTTGCTTCAATGGCGACAGTGCTGAGTCCGGATGGAAGAGAATGTAAGACAACACCTTGCAGTATTTAAGTGCAACGCGCTTATGTATTGCAGTGTTAGCCTCATGTTTTGCAATAACTTCACCCCAAGTGAAGTGATATTGCTACAGCAAAATCGAGCCATTGGGTTTGATTACGTTGTATTTCTGCACGCCCTGATTCTGGATATTCCAATGTCGTTTATTTAAGGATATTAACCATGAATCAGTCTTTACTTGCTCCTTTTGGTACTGCTATCGAACGCGTTGAAGCGGGTCTTAATGCCCTGCGTCAAGGACAAGGTGTGTTAGTTGTCGATGACGAAGATAGAGAAAACGAAGGCGATTTAATTTTCGCTGCCGAGACGCTGACTAACGCGCAAATGGCCATGCTCATCCGTGAATGTAGCGGTATTGTTTGCCTGTGTTTACCCGATGCAAAAGTCAAAGCCCTCGAGTTGCCCCCTATGGTGGAAAACAACTCGAGCCAATACGGCACGGCGTTTACTGTGAGTATTGAAGCTAAAGTCGGTGTGACTACAGGGGTTTCTGCCGCTGACCGCGTGACCACCATTAAAGCGGCGATTGCCGATGGCGCTAAGCCAAGTGATCTCGCTCGTCCTGGCCATGTGTATCCACTTCGCGCCCAACCGGGTGGGGTATTGACCCGCCGTGGTCACACTGAAGGCACTATTGATTTAATGCAACTCGCGGGTTTAAAAGCCGCTGGCGTATTGTGTGAAGTCACTAACACCGATGGCACTATGGCGCGTTTGCCCGAAATTATTGCCTTCGGTGCTCAGCACAATATACCCGTATTAACGATTGAAGATATTGTCGTTTATCGCAAATCATTGCTGGCCAATGTCGGCTAGATAACATGCCAATCGCCTGAATCTAGGGCATTGATTTAAATAGAAGGACGTTTAGCTGCGGCAAGCGTCCTTTTTATTTAAGTAGATTTACCGTTAACAATCGCGTTCCACCTAATGCACTAAAAAAACCGATAAAAGGTAAAGTTAAACAAGTCATTCTTTCGAATGATGAAATACTGCTTCACATCACAGACAAGACAAATGCTTGTTTGATAGGTGCAAAATAGGTTAATAAAAATAGTCTCTTAGCATGATATATAACAATTTGCTTAATTTCGTGACCTAGATTAGATATCCATAAACTAAAGGTCGCGGTGGCTGGCCGCCTATGTTAAATATCCTCACCCTGTGCCTAGTCCTATTTGTAACTCGGATTCAACGTTATTACGTTGAATTTTCTTTTTCTGCCTAGGTGAACGAGTGGAGTGATCTTTAATGCCGTCAGCGCTACACCATCTCAGTTTGAAGCAAAAGCTCATTCTGTTTTCGTTAGTCCCATTATTAATGATGAGCTTTTTCATTCTGACGCGCATGCATGACTTGATAAAGGAATCACACTCGGCCAAGCACAATCATCTTGCGGTACAAACGACGGTACAAATCACTGAGCTACTCTATCAGTTGCAAAACGAATATGGTCTAAGTACAAATCAGCGACCAACCGATGAAGTGCTATTACAGCAACAAGCGACTAGGTCAAAAGCACTCGATGCATTACTGAACAGTGAGCCTTTAGAGCATCTTCTGGAGGCGCTCGACCCTAAAAGTATTGAAGCAAACAAAATGAACGCATTGTTGGATGCGCTCAAACTCACAGGCAACAAACTCGCTAACGTTCACCAAAACCACACAGACGAAACACTGAGTCAGTTTACGGAACTCTATAATCAATTCCACACTCAGCTTTTACAGCTCATCCAGTTATTACAGTTACAAACCAATGAAATCAGTCAGTCCCGTGCCTATACCGATCTATTGAACCTGCTTATGGTGCAGGAGTTGGCCGTAAAAGAACGAAGTGCCATCAATCAATTACTGCTCAGCAAGTCACTCAATATTAATGATTACCGCACCATAATCTCCTTCATGTATGAATATGAGCGAGCCGTGATGCACGCGAGTAATGCGTCAATTTCCGATAGAAGGTCCTTACTGCAAAACCTACAAGATTCGCCAGAAAATCAACGCATTCTGCAAATCAGCAAGCAAATTGAACAACAAACTCGCATTAGCGCTCTGGCACAAAATATTAATGCCTACTTAGGTTACGGTGGCTTAATGGGCAGTTTTCAGGACTATTTGCTTAAGGGCGATGAGATTTCACTGCAAAAATTTAATGCAGCACTTGCGACGATTCAGCTTAATTTGGATGAACTCAGTCACGAGACTCGTTCTCTGCCCGAATTTAAGGCAGCGCTGAAAACCATTGAGGACAGCATAAATCAATACCAATTCAGCATGGTCAAGTTGCAGCAACTGCAGCAGCAAGGTTTGCCGATGACGGAGATCAAAGCCATCGCGCAAGTCCCTGCCAGCGAGGACAAATTAAGCCAAGCGATGAGCCAACTATTAATGCCGCCACATCCAATTGATAGCCAGGAGTGGTGGGGTCTCACCACTCAGCGTATCAATCAACTACATTTGCTAGCGCAAAATATCACCAAGAACATGGCGCAGCAGAGCGAATATCAACAAAACCACACCTTAATCTTACTCGGCTTATACTTGTTCTCGGCTTTGTTCACCGCGACCATCACACTTTGGCTTGGACAAAAGATCATCCGCAATTTTATGGATAAGATCACTAAGATTGCCAATGACATGCAGCAAATGGCAGCAGATCCACAGCTCAATATTAATATCCAAGTCTCAGGCACAGATGAACTCGCTCGCATGGCCCGTGCCATGAACCGTATGATTAGCGAACGGCAAAAAGCAAACCATGCCCTAAGCCGTGCCGCAGCTGTGTTTGACTATTCTGCCGAAGGCATAATGGTGACAGATGCCGACAACCATATTGAACTGGTCAACCCCGCGTTTTGCCACATTACGGGCTATTCATTGGAAGAAGTAAAAGGCCGCAGTCCCTCCCTACTCAGCTCTAGCCGTCATCCTAAACACTTTTATACCGCCATGTGGGAGTCACTACAAAAAGAAGGGAAATGGGAGGGTGAAGTTTGGAATAAACGCAAAGATGGCCAAGTGTATCCCGAGTATCTAGCGATTACTGTGGTGCGAAATGAGCAAGGTAAAATAATCCAACATATTGGTTTATTTATGGATATCAGTAAGCGTAAGCAATATGAGCAGGATCTTTGGTATCAGGCCAACTTCGATGGGTTAACTGGGCTGCCTAATCGTAAGCTGTTCAATGAACGACTACAGCACGAAATCCATGTGGCGCAGCATGACTCTCGCAAGCTGGCTATCTTGCTGATTGATTTGGATCAATTCAAATATATCAATGATGTACAAGGTCATGCCACTGGCGACTTATTACTTAAAGATGTCGCAAAGCGCTTAGAAGGCATTGCGGGGAAAACCGATTTTATCGCACGTATCGGTGGCGACGAGTTTGTGCTTATCTTGCCACGGCTGACCAACGAACTCGCCATCGAACACATGGCAACCCGAATCATTGAAACCTTAGGTATGCCATTTAACTTAAATGACCGCGAGATCCAGATTTCGGCCAGCTTTGGTATTGGCGTCTATCCCGAAGATGGGTTAGATACCGGCTCACTCACCCGCAATACCGAAACCGCCATGTATCAAGCCAAAGATGCGGGACGGAACAATTTTAAATACTTCACCGCGGGTATGAATCAAGCCATGTTCGCCCGGATGGAGTTAGAACAACGTCTACGCCGTGCCGTGGCACAAAATGAATTTGCCCTGCATTATCAACCTATCGTGGATATGCAAACCGGAAGTGTCTGCAGCGTCGAAGCCCTTATCCGCTGGCAAGATCCCGAGCTTGGGTTGATCCCGCCGGATCAATTTATCCCATTAGCCGAAGAAACCGGGCTGATAGAGCCTATGGGCGAATGGGTGCTCAACCAAGCCATGCATGATCTGAGGCAATGGCAGAAAAGTGGCTTAAATATCAATGTCGCGATTAATGTTTCCAGCCGCCAATGTATCAATACACGTGGTATGGGGTTCGACCAAGTGTTGCAGGAGTGCTTCAACCGCCACCACGTTAACCCACGAAATGTGCATATTGAGATCACTGAAAGCATGCTGATGGGCGATGCCAGCCATTGCTTGAGCACGCTCGAGTCTATTCGTCATTTAGGCTCGCAAATCTATATCGATGACTTTGGTACGGGTTATTCTTCCCTGAGTTATCTGAAAAAATTCCCGATTTCAGTGATTAAAATCGACCGTAGCTTTGTGGAAAATGCCCTCGAAAATAACTCGAACGCCAACTTAGTCAAAGCGATTGTCATGATGGGGCAAAGCCTAGAAATGGAGTTAGTTGCTGAAGGCATAGAAACCGAAGCACAGTGGCACTTCCTACGAGATTTAGGTTGTCACTTCGCTCAAGGGTATTTGATCTCCAAACCGCTCCCCTTCAATGAAATCACTCCCTTGCTACGCATCAAGCACACAGCACTGTTGAATGATGGCTATCAAGATAAATGCGTGAATATCTAAGCTTATAAAAAATAAAACGATAAAGAACAAAAAAGCAGCCTAGGCTGCTTTTTTGTGGCAAATAAAACGGGTTTAAGCCTGTGGTTGGCCTTGACCGTTCATTATGCTTTCGCCCCCCTTAGAGGCTAGCTTAGCTAAATCTTTATCAATAAAGAACAGTGCCTTACCATCTTCGCCCACTAAACGTATCTTATCGACAATCGACTTAAACAGCTTTTCTTCTTCATGCTGCTCAGCGACATACCATTGTAAGAAGTTAAAGGTTGAGTAATCTTGATTCGAAAATGCGGCATGGGCCAAGGCATTGATCTGACGGGTAATCAGTTGCTCATGCTCATAGGTTAATTCAAACAACGCCAGTAAAGAATCGAACTGTGACTGTGGCGCCGCAATCGCACCTAACAAAGGTAAGCCACCGGTTTCACTCACATACGTGAACAGACGGCGCATATGGCCCATTTCTTCATCCGCGTGCTCACGCATAAACTTAGCTGCGCCTTCAAATCCCTGATCTTCACACCACGCACTCATTTGCAGGTATAAATTTGAGGAGAAGAACTCCATATTAATTTGTTCATTCAACTTTTCGATCATAGTTGCAGACAGCATAGTAAATCCTCTTTTGCATTCGAACTGAATCATGGGGGACATTGTCATCAAGGGGGTCGACAAAAGCAACAAAATTTACCTTTGGATTTCTTGCTAAGTTAATGATTCATTGATAAAAATGATTTTCATTTGTTCATCGACTCGCGTTCAACCCTCGGATTAGCGCAGTAAATTGTATGACTTCTAGCGAGGTTATCACCCAAAGTGGCAGAAAAAACTGACTGGCCTATCACAGAAACTCACATGCAAATCATAGCCATCCCAGATCACCGTGGCATAATAGCCAGTCATAATCAGGTGGAAATTCATTCAGCGTCATTACGACCCATTGCATATAAGGCAGACCCTAATGTCCGTAACAGCCGATCCTTGTTCGCAACCTAGCTTAATGCATCCAGATCAAGCTATTCCCCTTTTGCTCGAGCAAGTTAGCCCAGTGTCAGACACCGAAGTCGTATTGCTTCCCCATGCCCTTGGCCGCGTCCTAGCAGAAGATTTAGCTTCCTGCATCGACCTGCCGCCCTTTAACAACTCCTCTATGGACGGCTACGCCTTCCGTTTTGTCGACTTAAATACGCAAACCAATCAGACCGCATTGCGCCTTATCGGCAGTTCCTTCGCTGGCCATGGTTTTAAAGGTGAAGCCAAACCTAATACCTGCGTGCGGATCATGACAGGCGCGCCTGTGCCTACAGGTTATGACACAGTGCAAATGCAGGAAGAAGCCGAGGTTGAAGGTGAGATTATTCATATCCGCCATCCTAGGGCGCAAGGCGCCAATGTGCGTTGCCGCGGTGAAGAACTCACCCAAGGCACTAAAGTACTCAGTGCAGGCATTCAAATTGGTGCCGCCGAACTCGGGGTGTTGGCCACGATTGGCGTTAGCCAAGTGCGAGTTTACCGTCAGCTTAAAGTGGCCTTTTTCTCCACAGGCGATGAACTGCGTCCCGTTGGCAGCGAATTAGCCCTAGGACAAATTTACGATTCAAACCGTTACTCGATCCAAGGCTTACTCAGCCGCGCTAATGTGGAATGGCTCGATTTAGGCGTAATAGCCGATGATCCTGAAGCCATACGTCAGGCATTTCGCAATGCCGCTAGCCAAGCCGACATGGTATTAACCTCGGGTGGCGTGTCGGTCGGTGAAGCAGATTTCACTAAACAAATTCTTGATGAGGAAGGCAAAATTACCTTCTGGAAACTCGCCATCAAACCAGGCAAGCCCTTTGCCATGGGCCGTATCGGCAAAGCAATATTCTGTGGTTTACCGGGGAATCCCGTATCTTCTATGGTGACGTTTTACAAACTCGTTTGGCCAATACTGAACAAGATGCAGGGCTTAACCCCAGTTGCACCTTTGATGTTAGACGCTACGCTCACCACGCCTGTACGTAAACAACCGGGCCGCGTCGAATATCAACGGGGCGTTTTAAGCCGTAATGCACAAGGTAAACTTGAAGTTGCCATTACTGGTAGCCAAGGTTCTGGCATGTTGACTTCGATGAGCTTAGCAAACTGTTTCGTTTTATTGGAGCAATTCCAAGGTGATACTCCCGCTGGCACCCAAGTGACTGTCGAGCCATTTAACAGCGTGCTTTGCTAGGAAAATCCCAATGAATGTGCCAAAAGATATTCTCAGCGACAGCGAACTCTTAAGATACAGCCGCCAAATATCCATCAAGGCTATGGATATCGACGGTCAAGAACGCTTAAAACAAGCCAAAGTGCTCATGATAGGCGCTGGCGGTTTGGGCTGTGCCGCCAGCCAGTACCTCACGGTTGCGGGTATTGGTGAGCTGACACTGGTCGATTTTGATACAGTTGAATTATCCAACCTGCAGCGCCAAGTGCTGCATCAAGATACCAATGTCGGCCAGCCTAAAGTCGAATCAGCTAAACAGAGCCTCATGCAGCTCAATCCCTTTATTAAGATCAACATTATCAATGCAGTATTAGATGATCATGAGATTGACGCCCTAGTCGCCGATCACGGCCTAGTGCTCGACTGTACCGATAATGTCAGTGTGCGCGAGCAACTTAATCTCAGCTGTTTTAAGCATAAAGTGCCCTTAGTGTCTGCCGCGGCAATTCGGATGGAAGGCATGGTCACTGTGTTCGATTATCACAGCGAAACGCCTTGTTATCATTGCTTTAGCGCCCTATTTGGCGAGCAACAACTGAGCTGCGTTGAATCGGGTATCCTAGCCCCTGTCGTCGGTATGATAGGTTGTTTGCAGGCGGTTGAAGCTATCAAGGTGATCACTGGCATGGGTAAAACCTTAGCAGGACGCATTTTGATGATCGATGCGATGACGATGGAGTTTCGCGAGATGAAGTTACCGAAACAAGCCAACTGCAGTGTTTGTGGCACTAAAGGGGCTTAGGTTGTTCTCGCTTGAAAAACGGCTTTATTTACACTAGCTTAATTGCCACCGCTTAATTTGCCGTCATATAGCTCAACACTGATGACGCTTAATGGCCCGTTAAAATAAGGAAATCACAAGGAAAACATATGGATTCGGAAAACAGTGTATTTGACCGCATGACCACAGACGACCCCATAGTTGGCGCAGGTATTTACAACCTCGTTATCGGCCTCACGCTAATTTGGGGTTTTGCCGTTAACTATTGGATGGTCACCAATATCGACCCAGAGGCGATTGCCAGTGTTAATCCTTGGATTTTCTTTATCGGCTATTTCGCCTCCTGTTTCTTTGGGATTTATCTATTCCAAAAATCGACTAATCCCGTTGTCAGTTTTATTGGCTACAACTTTGTGGTCGTGCCCTTCGGCTTAATAATCAATATGGTGGTCAGTCAATACGATCCCGAATTGGTGACTGAGGCCATTCGTATCACAGGGCTAGTGACTATAGCCATGATGTGTTTAGGCACACTCTTCCCCGCCTTTTTCCAAAAAATTTCCGGTGCACTCACGATTGCTTTATTGCTCGTTATCGTCGTAGAACTGATTGAAGTGTTTATCTTTAATACTCACCACGGCATTTTAGATTGGATAGTCGTGCTGATTTTCTGCGGTTATATTGGTTATGACTGGGGACGGGCGAATCAAATCCCTAAAACCATAGATAATGCCATCGATAGCGCCGCCGCTTTGTATATGGATATCATCAACTTGTTCCTACGTATCCTGCGGATTTTAGGGCGAAAATAACTCACTAAGGAGTGTCTATGAAAATCAAATTCCTGCTTGTTACTGCTCCACTTCTGGCGAGTCTGGTATTAGTCGGATGCAGTGATACTGAACAAGTAAAAATAGCCAATCCCGCCTCTGAGTATTGTGTCTCCATTGGTGGCAAATTAACAATTGAGAAAACAGCCGAAGGTGAACATGGGATCTGCACCTTACCCAGCGGTGAAGCAATTGAAGAGTGGGCGTTATTCCGTCGCGATCATAAGGAAGAAAAGCCGCAGTAACAGTGGCTATTTTTACCTTTAATAAAAACAGGCGCCATTAGCGCTTGTTTTGTTAGCAGTACTTAATTGGGTCATACTCAAAAGTCTTAACTGGCTAAGTGTTCACCGCGCCAGATTTTGCGCTTAACTGCTGACTGGAAACTCCACGCTAAAACCCGCGTAATTTTATTGCCCTGCTGCATCTCAATCGTTTTCACAGTATCGACGTTCAACTGCGCTAAGGCTTGATAACAAGGTTTCAGGTTTTCCTTCTTCGACACTAGACTGGTAAACCATAAGCATTGATCTGCAAACATTTGGCTCTCACGGATCATAGTCGCTAAAAACTGTCGTTCACCACCTTGGCACCAAAGCTCAGCCGCTTGGCCGCCGAAATTCAGCTTAGGTGCAACCTTTACCAAGCCACCCCGATTGAGCTGCAGATTATTCATCTTACGCTTTGTACCTTCGCTCGCCTCAGCCATAGAGGCATGAAATGGCGGATTGCACAGGGTTAACGCAAAACATTCTCCGGCTTGAATGATTCCCTTGAAGACCGCCTTGTCATTTGGCTGTAATCGTAAACTTATCTGCCCTTGCAGCACTGGGTTTTGCTCAATAATACTCTGCACATTACTGAGTGAATGGGCATTAATATCCGAGGCGACAAATTGCCAACCGTATACTTGGCAACCCAATATGGGATAAATACCGTTCGCGCCAGTGCCGATATCTAATACCCTAGTTTTATCCAAGGCAAATACATCATCGCCTTCGGCTAGAAGGTCTGCTAAATAATGCAAATAATCGACTCGACCGGGAATAGGAGGACATAACGCTCCATCAGGAATATCCCAAGATTCAATCCCATAATGGTGTTTCAGTAGCGCCGCATTAAGGATTTTAACTGCTAACGGATCGGCAAAATCGACCGATAAAGCCCCATAAGGCGTGGGTCGAACAAAGGCTTTTAGCTTAGGGAATGAACTCACCAGCGCCGGAAAATCATAGCCGTTCAAGTGTACATTTCGAGGATGCAAAGCTTTTTTGATCTCAGCACTAGGCCTGTTTTTGACCGACTTCACTTTGCCTTTCACCTCAGTTCTAGCCTGCTTTGGTGCTTTAGTTTTTGCATGACCAATGTTGGCTGTACTCGTTAGGCGTTTCGCAGTCACTAATTGGACGGGTTTAACGGCAGGTTTTGACATAATAGCTCTTGTAACGCAATGGGCCGACCTGAGTCAGCCCATGGAATGGGGCAGTAAATTAATCGTACAGATAAGAGGTGAACAATAAGTTTACGATCAAGGGTTTACCAGCTTCTTTAGTGATCAAATTATTGACCATTTCAAAGCACTCACGACGAATCTCTTCACGACCCGTGAGCGACTTAATCTTCTCTTCCGATTGATTGCCTAACACTTCAACAATTGCGGCTCGCAATAATGGATTATGGAGCTCAATTGTCACTAGATCATCTGGACTCTTTACCATTAACTCAACGCTAATCTTCACAAAACCCAATTTCTTGCGATTAGAAATGTAGTTAGTGACAATTTCGGGTTCGAAACCATAGTAGGCATACTCACCCGTCGGTGGGGTTGCTGCTGCAGGTGCAGCTTCTTTTTCATCGGCCGCATAAACACTGAAAACACTTGTAAACAGGATAAGACAGACTGAGAGTAATTTTTTCATAGCGACTTACGGCTCCCTAAAACAATAATGGTAATGGAAGAAACTTCCCAATCTATATAGCCAAACAACCTGAAGATGCAGTATCCGTATCTGGAAGTAGCTTGGGTATATATGCTCGCGTCGCGACATGCTAGACTGCCGACGTTTGTTTATATTGTAACGAGTATTTAATGAATGTGACTAGCTTAAGCTTTCCCTATGGTGAATCTATTCAGTGGTTTTCAGCCGATCTAGCCGACAAACTCCCCAAATCGCCCTTGAAAGAATGGTTGCTTGCCACTGGCAGCCTAACGCAAAAACTCAAAACTTGCTGCGCTCAATTTGAAGTAAAGATACTAGGCGAAGGACTGCATGCTCCCTTAGAGGGCGAATATCCCCAGCAAGGTGCTGTATGGATCCGTGAAGTCTTGCTTTGCCTCGACTCGATACCTTGGGTATTTGCCAGAACCTTGATCCCTGAAAAATTAATGGCCGAGCGCAAAATGGATTTCCTTAGTTTGGGGACTCGCCCCTTAGGTGAATTACTGTTTAGCCAAGATAACTTCATCCCCGGTAGAATCGAAGTTGCCAGTTTCGAAACCTGTAGTCGCCTTGCCCACTTAGCTGAAAGTTTAGATCAAAGTGTCGAACATGCACTCTGGGGACGCCGCCGCTATTTCCATCACGGTGAGCATGAAATGATCGTCAGCGAAATCTTTCTTCCAGCGGCCGAGCAAGCTATCCGTCAGTTGTAAACTTTAGACTTCATCCAAAGCTTAGCCAGAATTTAGCCTCAAGACAGATAAAAAATGCCTCTAGATCAGAGGCATTTTTGTTCGGGTTTCAAACAATCAACTTAGTGGACATTTAACTTAGTGCACATTTAACTGGCGGCGCCAAGTCAATAAGCTAAGGAAGGCAAGGCTTAACCAACCTAAGCTGCCGCCACCTGAACCCTCACTGACCGGCGGAGTTACTGGAGGCGTAACAGGTGCAACAACCGTTACCGTCGAACTGCTAATCGCCTTAGTATTTTGCGCATCTGTCACTGTAAGCTTCACAGTATAAGTGCCCGCCTTCGCATAGGTATGGGTTGGCGCCGTGACAGTGCTTGTCGTGCCATCACCAAAATCCCAAGCGTAGGTTAATACTCCCATACCGCCATCAATATTACTGGTGAAGCTTACTGCTAATTGGTTGACAGTATTAGTAAAACTGACAGTTAACGGCGCTATAGCATCAGAGTTCGCATTCGCAAGACGAATAACCGCAGTACTATTGTTGCTGGCTTGAGATAGTACCTGCATTGTCAACCCTAGCTGCTGCAACACCATACCTGACTGTGGCTGTAGTGGCGCGCTGTAATCAAAACTGTCATCGAACAGGCTGACAGCATCGCGATGATTGTCCTCCAAATAGAAGGTTTGATTTACTGTGCTAAAGGCTGCATCGCGGATTTGTACCTCGGTAGAGCGAGTGCCAATCAGGTTTTGGTCGGCATCAATCACGCCAATCAAGCCATGGCCCGCATGATCGGAGACATTATTGTCACTGTAACCAAAATCTTCTAACCAGACTAATACACCAGGCTCAAAACTTGCCACGTTTAAGCCAGCATCGACACCGTTATGGCTACGCAGTTGGATAAGATAGCGAGATGCCGCCCCAGGACGTGAGTCCTTAATCCGGCTATAACCGTAAAACGTCACTTTATCCGCGACTTCAGCGTTATCACTATAGAACTCAGCGGTATTTTGTTTAACGCTGATGTTATCGAGAGTGATACCTGACCCTCCGGTATAGTCATCGGTGACATAATTGATCTCGACCGCAATCGTTTTCCCTGAATAGGCAGATAAATCATACTCTAACGTTACCCAAGCATCATTGCCCTCCGCCTGAGCAATCGCAGACGACTCGCCAGTAATAATATGACGAGCGCTATTTACCCCATTGTTAAACTTAGTGTGATTACCCGCAATAGCCTCACCATCCACTTTCACTTGCATGTAGTCATAGTCACGTTCAATACTCCAACTGGCTTTCATACTCAGGATCAGTTTATCTGTCGTGACTGCGGGCAAAGTAACATTGAAATTCATGCTGTTATTCAGCATATCCCCTTGACCAGAATAATACTGATAACTGCCCTGATAAGGTGCTTTAAAGGGGATTGGCGTTGGAGGAAGTGGAATAGAGACTTGGTTAACCGCCTGATGATTAACCGCCTCATTCAAGGTCACATCCATGCCTGATTTAGGAATACTATCTAAGCTGATTTCACGTTCATTCAACCACTTACCTTTATATCTTTCCTGTAGGTAAGAACGCGCATAGGGACTAAAACCACTCGGCTGGGCACCAGCGATAGCGCCAGCCCAACTGCCTCCAGACATCAAAGACCATAACCCCACAGGCGAGCCGTCTTTATTGGTGTTATCAGTGGTATCGTATTCATCTGGCAGACCTAAATCATGGCCAAATTCGTGGGTACATACGCCCGTTGCCGCATCGATAGGCTGAATGGTGTAACCGAATACTTTTTTGTCCGTACCAGGAACCGCATAGCCATTGGTTACTTGGTCAACAAAAAATCGATGCGACCAAATTGCACTCGCGCCTAAAGCTCCACCACCGGCTTCTTCACCTATGCTAGAGTGGAAAATCATCACATGGTCGATAATGCCATCGGGCTCGTTGTAATTACCGTTGTTGTTCAAATCATTTTGGTCTTCAACATCATAGCTAGTCAACTCTGCAGGAGACATATTCGCGACGGCTTGAGATACGGCTTCTTTTACCAATTGTTCGACCTGTGAATCACTACGAGTATCTGGATCATTAGCACCATAGTATTCGGCATTTTGTGAGGCGGTATACCAACCCTTTACATCCCCAGTAAAGGAGAAAGTTTGCCCAGAAACCGCTTGATAATATTGATACCCCGAATCTAAAGTCTGCCCCTGTGGACCTTTAAATCCCGCAGGCGAAAAGAGTAATTCCTTGTAGTGGGACACAGGATAACTCGGGTAATACATGGCTGTATCGCCCGCTTTTAAGCCATTGTCATCATGTTTTAGATCAGCAAAATCCACTAATACTGTGAGCACTTTAACGGTTTTCTTTACATCCGCATCGGCCTGTAAACGCTGTGCGGATGAGCGCATCATTTGCGATGACTTAGCTCTTTGTAGACGCGCATGTTCAGCTTCAACTTCGATGCGCGGCGCTTTGGGTTGTGCCAAAGTGGCGCGATGAATATAAGCTTCTATCGCCTCCTGCTTTACGCTATCACTGGCATCGGCGGCCACTTCGCCACGCTTAATCAACCAATATAAAATTCGATCTTTATTAATCACACCCGCATCTGCAGGCGTATGATTCGGAGCCGCAATACTCGCGCCGCTAATCAATGCCAACATCAGTCCAAACGCTGTTACGCCTTTTGTACTTCGCATTTTTAACATCCTTCTGTAACAGCCAACGCCGTTTACGCTATTCAATTTATTGAGACTAGTGTCTCTTTGCATTAAGACAAATTACCTTTAATTAGTAACCTACTCAGGGTTTATCCGCCTTCAAGTGATAGAGACAGAATTTTCGACATTAGCAGCACTGCACCTCAGTAACAACTTGATACACCTGTTCGCAGGTAAGATTTGTACTTTTGTCAGCAAATATTCAGCAAACCTCTGTGCTGACTCAATTCCAAGCCAAATCTCAGCCATAAAAAAACCGCATTAACAACGTTAATACGGTTTCGCTTTGATCAAACTAGATAAAGTTAGCCAGCGGTTTTCAGATAGTTTGAAATGCCGTCGAGGAACATTTGCACTGAGATCATGACCAGCACCATACCCATCAAACGCTCGACCGCTGTGAGCCCCTTTTCCCCCAACACACGGGTGAAAAGTTTATAAAACATTAAGATCACCGCACTCGCCCCCCAAGCTGACACTAACGCTATGGTCCAATCGCCCATACGTGAGCTATCGGTATGCGCCAGTAAAATCAAGGCTGCAAGAATCGATGGGCCAGCCATCAAGGGAATAGCCATAGGCACGATAAAAGGCTCTTCTCCCGCGGCTAATCCAACGACACCACCGGGTTGGGGGAAGATCATCTTAATCGCGATCAAAAACAGAATAATACCGCCTGCAATACTCACAGATTCGGAACGAAGATTTAAGAAACTTAAAATGGCTTCACCCGCATAAAGAAAAGACAGCATGATCACTAAGGCGAAAAGTAACTCTCGGATCAGTACCTTACGACGTTTCTTGGGATCGATATGTCGCAGAATCGATGCGAAAATCGGCAAATTCCCCAAAGGGTCCATGATCAGAAACAACATTACCGCAGCAGAAAATATATCCATTTAACGTATCAACACCCAAGCCAACATAAGCCGATATTGTATAACCTTTTCTCGAGTTAGATCTGAAAATTTCTCCGCAGAATGGCCAAAGTGAATAAAATTCTCCCCTTCAAAACACAGTATAAAATGTCAGTTGAGTAAATTGCCTGCAAGTCACTGCTCACTTTGCTTTACAGCTGGTATACTATGGCGTTTTTTCAGCAAATTTTCCGTGGAATCCATGCTCTATCTTCTTGCTAGCTGTATCGCACTCTTAATTGGCCCTCTGTTTTATCGCTACTTCTCATCGAGTAGTGGCTTACAAAAGGGGCTCGATGGTTTTATATTCGTCTCATTAGGCGGATTAGTGCTGATCCACATCTTGCCAGAATTACTCGAGCATGGTGGCATGCTTGCGATCGTCTTTGTACTCCTCGGCATCTGGGGGCCTACCGCCAGCGAACGCCTATTTCACCGTTATTCAGAAGTCACCCATAATTTTACGCTTTTCTTGGGTATTGGTGGCTTATTACTGCATACCATCACCGATGGCACCGCTATGGTTTTGGCGCAGCAAGACGATAACTCCATTCTGCTAGCTCTTGGTGTCATACTCCACCAATTACCCGTCGGTTTTGCAGTATGGTGGATACTTAAACCCCATCTCGGAACACGTTGGACACTCATGATCTTTGCAGCCCAGATGCTATTTACAGGCATAGGCTATTTCGCCGGTGAGCAACTACTTCCTTATTTAAATATCGACGACACTGTCTACTTACAAGCCTTTATTACAGGCACAATTCTGCATGTGGTACTACATCAACCCCATGGTCAGCATGAAAGTGATACGCAAGGCAAATATGAATACCAAGCTGGCATAGGTAGTTTGCTCGGCATCGGCTTACTCGTGATGTTGCTATTAATGGATTCAGGCGGCCACGGCCACGAACATGCCCACCATGATCACAGCACAGAGCAATTAATGACTTGGCTATTAAAGCTCGCACCCGTGTTGCTGCTGAGCTATGGTGCGGCTGCGTTGCGCTTTAAATTAGGTTTGACGCCGCAGGATAGCAGTTTAGCCCGTCGCTGGTTCCAACGCTTAGCAGGGCCTGAAGCCTTAGTGATCACAGCTCTACTTCTCGGTCCTTGGTTAGCGTTATTCCAATTGCTTGTAGTGTTTATTCTGAGTGCATATTTAAGCCATGCTAACGTCATCATTACCGATCCACACACTAAATTACCCAGCAATTCACTGCGTTTCGGCTTTGCTCATTTAGTCGATCGCAGCGCACCTTGGATTTTACTCAGCCTAGTATTAGTGAATTTAATTGGCCACCCTTCAATGCCCTTAAGCAATCCATTGCTACAGGTTGTTGTGCTATTGCTTGTATTTTTACCAATGCGTTTCTGCAACTTAGGCGCCGCCGTCCTCGCTCTTGCACTGGCCTATAGTGGCTGGAGTCCTATCGCGATTATGATGCCGCTGATTGCAGCACCTGTGCTCAACATAGCTCAGCTTAAGTTAATGACATGGACGCAAAGGGCGATATTACTGAGTATTATTGCGCTGAGTTTAGCCGCAGCATTACGCTTGCCACTATGGTTCTCCTTATTTACCTTGCCTGAAGTCGTGAACTTAATTGCTCTACTGATCCTCTCAGGGTTGTTTGCTGCCAGCTTACTGCGCTTAGGTCCACGTAAATTTTTACGCCGCTTAATGCTCAGCAAACCGGTAGCTCATGCGCATAGTCATTCGCACAGCCACGCCCATAGCCATTCCCACGAGAATACACATACTCATGAATCTAGCGCTTCGCACACAGACGAGCAGAAATCTGTTGTGACACCTAGTGCTGATAAACATGCACATGAACACGCAAAAACGGATAAGCACTCGCACCACTAACGCTGTTCATTTGTGAGCAGACAGGCTAAGTTAATCTACCTTTGGATTAATTTAGCCTGCTATGTGCATACTCTTTGTCGCCATTAATGCCCATCCTAAGTATCCCTTAATCATCTGTGCCAACCGCGATGAGTTTCATCATAGACCAACTGTGCCAGCGCATTTTTGGCCGCCGGAAGAAAACATACTCGCGGGTAAAGATCTGCAGGCCGGTGGCACTTGGTTTGGCATCAATAGACAAGGACAAATCGCAGGCGTAACCAATCTGCGCGTTCCGCAAAAGAACCCTGAAGCCATGCGGAGTCGTGGCGAGCTGATTATTATGACGCTCAACTCAGGATCGCTCGTGTGCCCTAATTGGCTCGTTGAACATAGCGACAATTATCAGCCGTTCAATCTCATCTTCGGCCAAGGTACAGACTTATATTGTTTTAACAGTATCAATAAAGACACAGTAAAACTTGCCGATGGATTTCATGCCATTAGCAATGGTGCACTCGATGATATTTGGCCGAAAATGGCGAAGGGACAGCAGGCATTAGAAGCGGCAATCAGCCAGTCCAGCAGTATAGAAGTGCAAGTACTGTTACAACTAATGAAAGACGATTCCCAGCCGCAAGATAATGAGCTGCCGAATACGGGAGTGGGGATCGAGTGGGAACGGCGTTTAGCTGCGATTTATATTCGTCACCCCGACTATGGTACCCGCTCCACCAGCATTCTGCTCGAAGATGCTGAGGGCGGTATGCATTTCACCGAAGTGAGATACGATGGCAAAGGTAGACAGCTTGGACAGCAAGATTTCCATTTAACCCTGCCCGCCGAGCCGCCCGCCAAACCAGACTGTTTATTATCGCAAATCTAATTTGAACTGCAGTGCAGTACTGAGTGTAAAGGACACGGTTTAGTCTGAACTGTGGTCCATAGTGATCACCCAACGATCGTCGATTTTTTCAATCAACAGAGTAAACACGCCCGTTGGGGCATCTTTTATCCGCCGTAAATCCCAGCGCCCAACAACCATAGCGGCGTAATTACTGAGCATTTTTATTTCTTTGATAGTGAACTTCAGTTCACCAAGCGCTTCTTTATTTGGATAATTTTTCTTATAGGCAGCGAGAGTTTCTTCCCAGCCAAAACGAAACTTACCATTAGAGACAAAACGCAGTTGATCACTCTTCCAATAGCCTTGCATATAAGCATCGAGATCGCCGCGATTCCAGGCGTCTTCTTGGCCTTTGAGCATCTGCGTAATTTCATCCGTCGGCACCGCATTAACATGACAAGTCAGCAGGAGTAACAGTGCCGCAAAAACACGCTGCCAGATAACCTTGTTTAATAGTCCATTTTTCAACATAGTATCGTTCCCCCACAATCAGGTTAAACTGTACTATACCGAATTCAGTACAGACTATCTTGTTTAAGCCAGTTTAAAATATAAAAAAGCTGATGATATTATTAATTTTTCGACTCTGGGCACCGAACTATGTTTACACCACTTTGCCGTTGGCTACTTAAAACTTCAGGCTGGCAGATAGAAGGCCAGCTGCCCGACTGTGCTAAATACATCATCATAGTTGCACCGCACACTAGTAACTGGGACTTCATTGTCGGCATTTTAGCCCGTGGCGCCCTAGGTATCCGCATTCACTTTCTCGGCAAACACCAACTCTTTATCCCGCCTTGGGGCTGGTTTTTCCGCGCCATTGGCGGCAGTCCGGTGGATCGGCGCAAGAACAACAACTTAGTCGATGCCGCCGTGCAGCTGTTTGAATCAAAATCCGATTACAAGTTAGCGCTAGCGCCAGAAGGCACCCGCGGCCCAGTGACGCGCTGGAAGTGCGGCTTTTATCATATCGCCAGCAAGGCCCAAGTACCCATCACTCCCGTTGGCTTAGACTTTAGCCGCCGCACTGTCGTTATCCGCACACCACTGCAACCCAGTGACGATATCGTGACCGACATGCAAGAGATTTTGAGCTTCTATCGCACTATTAAAGGCCGTCATCCCAAGGTGATCCCTGATTTTATAGCGAGTGCTAAACATTAACATTTATTCCATTTAGAGCAGCAAATATGCAACCCGAAACTTGGTTACTCTATCTCTTCGCCATTGTATTGATTGGGATTTCACCCGGTCCTATCGCTATGTTGTCTATGTCCCATGGGATCCACTTCGGCAAGATGTGCAGCATAGCGACTGGTCTTGGCAGTGTTAGCGCCGCTTTAATCTTAATGATGGCGTCAGCGGCAGGACTGGGGGCGATTATTAGCGCCTCAGAATACGGTTTTACCCTGCTCAAATGGTGCGGTGCGGCCTATTTAGTATTTTTAGGTATTAAGCTGTTATTGACGAAAAACCAAGGTCAAGCCCTTGAAGTTAGCCCGTCAGAGGGCAAAGGTACGCCTTGGCTGCTTTATAAGCAGGCGTTTCTAGTGGGGATCAGTAATCCGAAGGATTTACTGTTTTTTGCCGCGTTGTTTCCGCAATTTATCAATCTTGCCGCACCGCAATTACCGCAACTGACCATTCTTGCCGTCACTTGGGCCGTGGTGGATTTTAGCTTTGTGATGATTTATGCCTGCATGGCCAATGTACTTGCGCCCAGCCTAAAGGCGAGCAACAAGCTGCATTGGTTTGACAGAACCAGCGGCGGTGTATTTATCACCTTAGCCGCGATTCTTGTCTCTCGAAACTAAATAGATAATCATCGACAGTCATCAAACTAGTCGACCTTAACCGACTTTAAACTGCGAATATCGTTACCCGTTGGCGCTTGGAACGCCTGCAGGCCAAACTCAGGTAATACAGCAAACACATGGTCGAAAATATCCGCTTGTATCGCCTCATAAAACGCCCAGCGAGTGTCGTTAGTGAAGATATAAATCTCGATCGGTAACCCTTCAGTAGTCGGCGCTAATTGGCGTACCATTAAGGTCATATCCTTGTGGACTTTATCATGACGCTGTAAATATTCCTGCAGATAAGCGCGGAAAGTGCCGACGTTAGTCAAATGGCGGCCGTTCACTTTCATATCGAGATCCGACACTCTGGCATTCGACTCACGAATTTCGTTTATTTTTGCGGGAAAATATTCTTTTAAGCAATTGATCTTACTGAGACGTTCGCGCTCTTCCTCGGTCAAAAACTTTATGCTGTTGATATCGATATTGATCGCGCGTTTGATCCTGCGACCGCCCGACTCAGACATACCCCGCCAGTTGCGAAACGCATCCGACACTAAGGCATAAGCAGGGATCATAGTGATGGTTTTGTCCCAGTTACGCACTTTCACTGTGGTCAGCGAGACTTCTTCTACCGCACCGTCGGCGCCGTATTTATCCATCTGGATCCAGTCGCCTTTACTCACCATACGGTTAGCCGCTAACTGAATGCCCGCCACAAAACCTAAGATAGTGTCGCGGAACACTAACATCACAAAACCCGTTGCCACACCTAAGCCGCTGAGGAAGTACACAGGTGATTGATCGGCCAAGATTGAGATAGAAACGATAATCCCAACAAAGAATAAAAATAGCTTAGTTAACTGTACGAAACTCTTAACAGGCAAGCGCCGACTCACCAGATTCACATCTGAAATTTCATCAACCGCATCCATACCTGCATACATAGCGCGGATAATCAGCACCACTAACCAAATACTCAGTAATCGGTCGACTAGCCCGCTTAACAGTGGATGCTCAGTCAGCGCGATTGGCACCAATAGATTAAGTACGATAGCGGGCACAAGCATGGCCAGCTTTTCAAGTACCTTATAACGCATGAATACATCATCCCACGTCGCCTTAGAGCGCAGGATTACCATATTCACCGCACGAATCACCACGCGTCGGACAATAAAATAAGCGATGCTCGCTAACAGTAAGCAAGCAATGACCATAACTGTGGTCGATATTCCATCAGAGGGTTGGCTATCAATCCCAAAGCCCGCTAACCATGCCGAAATTTCGAGCCTTATTTCCTGATCCACAATTTCACTCCAACGTAGGCGCTAGCGCAACAAACCCATACAAAGGTAACTGCCGAGTTGACCTCGGTTAAATATCACCCTAGAAAACACTCAAATCAAAACACAAAATATTTACAAATACTTATTTTAAAAGAGATTTTAGCATTTTGAATTGACCCCGCACACAGGAAAATGAACAATATTTCCCCTACCCCTAAGGAAACCATCCCATGTGTCGTCATTCATATACGCTAGCCTGTCTTAGCATTGGACTCCTGAGCCTATGCCAACCGCTTCAAGCGGCCGAATATAGCACTTCTAAGCAATTAGTTAAGCCAGATAAATCAGACGAAACTGCCAATGCACCTTATATCGCTCTCATGCTCGATTATATTCCCGCCACAGATAATCTCTATGGCATTACAATCGCCCCCTATCATTTCGATAATAATTACCAACAATGGGGTTATTACCTAGGCTATGCCCGCAGTCGTGAAACCGATATTATCGTGCCAGAACCCGCGCAGTCCTATCGCCAAGAAAGCCTCTTCCGCTTAGGCTTAAGCTACAGCTTAACGGCAGATTTAAGCTTTTATGCCGGCGGCAGCGGCTATATCAGCACAGTGTCTTACACGAATAACATTTCACCCAAAATTGTCGATGGCAAACCCACATGGGAAGAAGATAAAACGACCCATTGGGGCGCAGAAGCTGGGCTAAGATATCGAATCACTGAGCACTTCATACTGAGTGCCGGTTATAACTCCAGCACAGAATCCACTATTTTAAGCATAGGTTACGCGGGCTAAGCTCCTAGCGATTGGGCTTGAGCTATTTATTGCGTTAGCTCGGCTCGCGCCTTAGCAAGATCAGCCTCGACTTCGGCGACTTTATTGCGTTTCTTGTTGATTTTATCCATAGAACGACCTTCTTCTATGGCTTTGGCCAATTCGTTTTGGCGCTCAGTGAGTTTTTCCTCTAAGGCCTCAACTTTAGCGACTCGCTCAGCGTATAAGCTATCATCGTCGCAATGGGTTGAAACTTCGTCATAGGCCTTTTCAAGTCCCGCGACTTTATGCTTATTACCTGCCGCTTTTGCTTGGGCAAGTTCGGCACTAATAGCATCTAATTTCGCCGCGCAACCCACTTTCGGTGCTTCAGCAGCCAAAGTGACAGTGCTAAATGCCAATCCAATCACTAAGCCATAAATTCCATGTTTCATCTGCATCTTAATCTCCTGTTACTTTATTCATTGAGCATACCGCTCATGTACACCTATCTAATAGTGCCACAGTCAGCTAGCTCAATCTGTACTAGCGTTAAAATCTCGCCTTTAAATCCACTTTATTCATCAAAACACGACTTAGACAGTGACTAACATGCGGCAAATTGTTTATGTTAGGGCAGAATATTGACTCAGACGGATATCGGAGCCAGAAAATTAATGCACACTTCATTACGCCTTAGCGCACTTAGCTCATTGTTATTGCTAACATCATCGGTTATGGCGGCCGACGTAGCCAATATCACCCTAGAAAATGGCGCCCAAGTCAGACTCAAAGACGACTTTACCTGGGAATACGTGATCACTGAAACCAAAGCCGCGCCCAATGCCCTAGCCGCTGCAGCCGTAGCAAGTGCATCGAGCAATGTTGCCAGTGTCCCAAGTGCCGCAGTTACCACTCAAACTGTTGCTGCGCCAGTCACCACATTGACCGCCACTGCGATTACCCAACCTGAGCTATTAGGCTCAACGGCAAAAGATGGGATCAAAGTCAGCTTTGCTGAAGGTCAATGGAAAGGCGATAAACTTGGACTCAGTTTCGATCTCGCCAGCACCAGCAATGAACACGTTACCTTAGTTGAAGTTGAAGCTAGCTTCTTCGCCGATAATGGTACTTTGCTCAAAACCGAAAAACTCGAAGTGTGGGAAGCTATTTTCCGCATGCCTGAGACCTACCTACGCAAAGGCGAACAGCGCAAAAGCAGCGTCATTTGGGTCGAAGGCATAGATAAAACCCAATGGCAGAAACAGCTCATTAACCTCAAAATCACCGAAATTAACTCACGCTAACATGGCAAAGAAGTAAGGGATTGCGAACCCGTTTTCAATCCCTTATCAACACTTTTATCAAATGTTATTGCTTTGTAGAGCCTGTGTTCGAGTAGAATGACAACACTTACTCTCCCTTTATTTTGAGCCCACGAGCAAGATGCATAATCTGATATCCAATCCAGCATTGTACCTTGTTGCTACGCTCTGCAGTGTTAGTCCCTTGTGTTATGCCGACACAGTTTTTTTGCTCAATGGCGATAAAATTAGCGGTGAAATTAAAGAGTTTAACGATCAAAATCTCATCATCAACACCAGTTATGCCCCTAAAATTACCATTCAACGCAGTGCCATTCTCAGCCTCGAAGTCACAGAGACTAGACCTTGGAGTGTCAGTCGTTCTATACAGGACATAAGTATTCAAGCCTCTAATGAACATGGCATGGTATTAATTAATAACCAGCACACTCCCGTGAGTGAGTTGAGATTTTCGCAGCACTATGCAAACTCAGATTGGAATTTTAACGGTAGTGTAGAAACCACACTCGATGTCACCAAAAACAAGAAAAATAGTCAGAAGCTACATATCAAAGGCGATATCACAGCGGAAACCTTGCAATGGCGACATAATATCAAGACCGAAGTGCGCTACGAAACCGAAGATGACGTGACTAAGCGCAACACCCTCGAAGGACATTATTCATTAGACTATCTGCTCAATGAGCATTGGCTGTTACGTCAGGAAGATTTTTATGAAGAAGATAAACTCGGCATCGATAGCCATAGTTATTATGCGGGACTCGGTCCTGGTTATCGCTTTTGGGGTGCTGGGCGCGATAAATTAGACTTCGTCGTAACCTACAACCATTTTTGGCTTGAACAACAGTCCTTTAAACTAGAACTAAATGCTTGGGCGGCCTCACTTAACTATAAACAATATTGGTTTGGTGGCATTTTAGAGTCCTATGCCGATCTACAAATTGCCTTCCCAGATATGCCTTCGATTGATTACATCTCAAACTCGACAGTAGGACTTAAATATCTGCTAACTCAGCGGATTTATTTGTCATTTAAATATGACTTCAATGACACTAAAACAGTGATAGGCAATACGAGAGATACCAGCTACACCTTAGGATTAGGGGTTAACTTCTAATCCTCACTCCCGATACGCTAACCTGTGTGCTATAGGATGCTCATCATTCAATTGCAGTAAATCCCATAAGTTACCGTAGAGATCTTTAAACACAGCGACTGTGCCATAGTCTTGTTCTTGCGGCTTGCGCGCAAACTCCACGCCATCGGCGACCATACGGCGATAATCACGCCAAAGTCATCGGTATTCAAGAAATAAAGTAGGGGGATATCCAAATAATTTGAGGGTCTAGCTAGCTTATCGATCAACGGTTTCCTCGCATTATATCAGCCCCTCGATTGAGGGGCTTTCTATCATGGATTAGAGACTTCCAGCATTATACAGCGGCGCCCAAGCGCACATTGTACGATTGTTACTTACATCAAACAGATTGAAACGACTACAGTTATTGTCATAGTTGTAACTACCAATGTTGATTCTATATTGCCCCAAATGTACATCTTGCAACGACACATGGCGGCCATCCTTTAATAAAGAAAAATGCAAATGGGGCCCAGTTGAACTCCCACCTTCACACAAGGCTGCATTTTTATTATTTGCATAAATGCCCATCACGGTATTCTGGTTTACATATTGACCATTACGCACTGTAATTTGATCCATATGATAATAGTTAGTCGCCCAACCGTTAGCATTTGTCACCCGTACTTGGCAGCGAGACAACACATTGACAGTCCCAGCATGTGCGGAAGCAACCGAATAAGTCGGACTCCCCCATTGCGGCCAATCGTAGGATACATCGATTGATGATAGCGGATAGCCAGACCCAGTATGCGAATGAGCACCATTGGATTGCCATGAATATCCCTGTCGCCAAGGCATTTGCAGCATGTTACTGGGTGGCAGACTACTCGCGGTAATATTCGCCAATGGGACGACTTGTTGCATCGACTGAGTCGAATCTGCTACTGGCGGATTTTGAGCAACGGAACTCATTAACAACTCACGGTCAGTATTGCCAAATAATAATCTAAACTGCTCAATGAATGGGTCCAATCCCAAAGCGTGCTCACCCGTCATAACGGCATGTTGCTGTTGCTCTATCCTACGACCGTTTAACAAAGCCAATAATGCGAAACTCGATGCGTTAACTGCGTCGGTACTTGGCGGGTATAGGCCTTTTAATTGAGACTCTTCATAGGCATAAAAACGTTGTGATAGCTGAGCCAATACATCTTGGAGTTGTTCCTCAAAACCCTGTTTATCCGATAATGTTCCCAAAGGTCGGTTAAGCGCCTCAGCTGTCGAAGACGAAATTAACTGAGATTGCATTTCCATCAAAGTCAGTATGACTTTGGGGTTAATACTATAATATCCAGCCCAATGCGTAATCGCCTCTTCTTTATCGATTAAGTCAGGAACATTGACGTAAATAAAGTCAGCTAAATCAAACTGCGATGCATCTACGCCATATAAAAACATCAGATTATTAAATGGCAGTAACACACTAGGCATATCTACCATTTTCATTTCTTCTGCATCAATATGATACTGACTGGTTGGCATATCAGATGCGAACGATGGTAACGCTACTATCGCGGAGATACTTAACGCGCGGCCTATCCATAATGCCGTGCAACGTATTTTAAAAAAATTCATACTTATCAGATTCCTTTAGTAAGTCACTCAGATTAAATATTATTTTCAAATGCCAGCTTGCTTTAGACGTAATGATATTCACGACTAAATTTTTATCGCTAGAGAACATTAAAGAAGCTAAGTGAAAATAATCGCCTATGCAAATAAGTGACGTATAAAACTGTCAACAAAAACTGACGCTCATTAATTTAAATGTGAGTTAAATACTAAAGTACGAAAAAAGTGAATGGGTAATTATAAAAACCAAAGAATAATTTATTCGATAGATATTTAATTTTGAATAAAAACATAATGGCATTGGCCGATCCATTATAAAATCTATCCGTTACACAAGAATAAATTGAAATTTACAGTGAATTCCCAATAAAAATGATCAATAACTGAGAATTTTAAACGAACTTAACAGAGGTCAAACACAAAGAGTATTCCCAGTGTTTGACCCCATTAAATAGCTTGCGCGGTAATTCATACGAAATACTGAATCTTAACTCATTCGCTTAGCCATGACATGATTCGGGTTCAATTGCAGTAAATCCCATAAGTTACCGTAGAGATCTTTAAACACAGCGACTGTGCCATAGTCTTGTTCTTGCGGCTCGCGCGCAAACTCCACGCCATCGGCGACCATACGGCGATAATCACGCCAAAAGTCATCGGTATTTAAAAATAAAAACACCCGACCACCCGCCTGATTACCGATAAAATCGAACTGCTCAGGTTTAGACGCCCGCGCTAACAAGATAGAAGCGCCCTTAGAACCCGGTGGGGCAACAACGACCCAGCGCTTATCTTGCTCGGCTTGATAAGTGTCTTCAACTAATTCGAATTTTAATTTATTCACATAAAAATCAATCGCCTCATCGTAATCTCTTACGACTAAGGCGATATGCACGAGAGCTTGTTTCATGGCGACCTTAAATCAATCCTATTTGGTCACCAGTTTACAGGTCATTTCTGGTGCTTCGTAGCCCCAAACTACTTTAGCTTCGCCTTGATGTTCCCATAGGCTTTCATTGCGGCCTTGATACTTAGCGCCGCTGCCGCTGGGTTGCACAAACATTAATGAAGTACTATCACCATGTTCAGCAACCAGGGTTGCAGGTTCGGTTTTAAAATAAGTCACGACCACTTCGTTAGCTGGATTGCCGTCACAGGCATAAAACACTGGGCCGGTCATGTCGACTAAACGATATTGTGCCTGCAGTTCGGCAATGCGGGTTTGATAGCTAGATTCAATACACGCGTGCTTATCGTCGCTCTTCCAGCATTCATTACGGCCTTTCACCCAACCACGTTGCATCGCCTTTAAAGTAGGAGGTTGTTCATTCTTCGCTTTTTCAAGCGCTTGGCTATAAACCTTAGCTAACTGATTATCAAGTTGGTTCAGCCCCGCATCCTTACAGACCATGTCTTCAATACTGCCAGCATTCACTTTCGTGCAGTCAAAAGAAGGTGCATTAGCCGCCATTACTCCCGCACTTAACGCGCTAACCATCACGCCTGCGGCACAGTACCATTTGAAACCCAATCGATTACTTATCATCTTATTTGTTAACTTAGCCATCTCAATTCCTTTGTATTTCTGTGGTTTGTTTTAACGCTTACCATAGCTAACCCTATATAGGCTTAACCGAGCCTGACTCAAAGCACTATGCCTTGAAGAACCATGCCTTAAAGTGCACTCATAGTGATGTGATTTACTTTTATCTCGGTTCTAACTTAAGACTTAACCCTCAGCCGATATGCTGCGAAAACACCTAATTCTAGTGCGCTGCGAGGAAAATGCCCAGAGACTAAGAGCCACTTACCAATCTGTGTCCGCCTGCATAATCGGACTCTCTAGCGCCAAAAAACCACAAAATCCTGATGAAATCGACCTACTCCAATTTGCGCATAGCTGATTAAACTGAATGTCAAAACGGTTAATTTTTTGCTTTGCACACGATAGTGGTTGAATTTTCGAGTAAAATTGACTACTTTCACGCCGTTTGTCTCTTCACAAGGAAAAGGATCAACATGGAACAAGTTATTACCGCAGGGAACGAGAATCCCATTCAAATGACAGATATTGTCTATTCGAAGGAAAAATCGCTGTTCACTCTGTTAGCTATTATTTCTGGGATCGTCTGGGCGGCATTGATCATAGGCACTTTTGGCATGGCGCTGCTCTATGTGTTGATGTTTTTCATTATTTATCTCTTTAGCCACTCCGCCTTTATCAGCTACTTAAAAGGCACGGCTGTCGAAATCAATGCAGAGCAATTTCCTGAATTACATAAACAATATTTAGCGTGTTGCGAACGTTTAGAAATGCGCGAGCCACCACGCGCTTACTTATTGGCAGCTGATGGCATGTTAAACGCACTGGCGACACGCTTCCTCGGTCGCAACTATATAGTGCTATTTTCATCGATTGTGGATGCGCTTGAGTCAGATAAAGATGCGCTCAACTTCTATATCGGCCACGAGTTAGGCCATATTCGCCGCAATCATATAGGTAAAGCGCCCTTCTTAGTCTTCGCCACTTGGTTACCTTTAGTGGGTGCGGCTTATTCTCGCGCCTGTGAATATACCTGCGATCTCCACGGATTACGTTGCTGCAACAGCTTACGTTCAGCCACAAATGCCGTTGCTGTGTTAGCCGCTGGTGTCGAGCAATGGAAACGTATGAATGTGGATCAATATATCCGCCAAGCCAGTGAGTCGAGTGGTTTTTGGATGTCGCTGCACGAGCTTAATGGCAGCTATCCTTGGTTGACCAAGCGCATGGCGAGAGTCCAAGCCAAAGCACAAGGAGTGGAATATGCACCGCCATCACGCAGTGCATGGGCCTATGTACTCAGCTTCTTTATGCCACGTTTAGGCACAGCAGGCGGTGGATTGATAATCTTCGCTGCGATTATTGGTATTGCTGCAGCAGTCGCGTTGCCAGCGTATAAGGACTATCAAGAGAAAATGGGTGCCACCACGAGTTATGAGGCACCAACCACGACCGAAGCCACACCAGCAGCATTGAATGTACCCGATGCGGCACTGGCCATCGCCAGTATCGACCAGCAACATCAAGCACTGGCACCGATCACTGACATCTTAGTCGGCTACTATCAAACCAACAAAGCTTGGCCAACCGAATTGGATGTGCTTGGACTCACGGACGAGCAGATTGCGACATTTAATCTGTACACAGATGGCATAGTCGGTTTTATAGGAAGCGAAGCACTCGGGGATTATCAAGGCTATGAAGTCTATCTATCGCCTCAAGTTGATGAGCAAAATAATATCACTTGGGTTTGCAGCAGCAACGGTATTCCGGATGAATATTTGCCAGTAGATTGCCAAGGCTAAGATCAAAAAGCGCTGCAAATGCAGCGCTTTTTAGTTGAGGACGAGTTAGCCTTTTTGAATCGTCATAGTCCAAGCAGCATCGCCCTTCTGGGCAAAGTGTGTCACCTCATGCCCAGCTTCAGCCGCCCAGCGGGGAATATTCTCAGTTGCTTGGCCACAATCGTAATCCAGTACCACTTTATCGCCAGTCTCAAGACTCGCAATTAAGCGTTGTAACTCAATTAAAGGAAAAGGGCATAGCTTACCCGTTGTGTCGAGATACTGTTCCATATACAGCTCCTTTATAAACGTTAAATCTGCGCAAGACGCATTGGCCTCAGTAGCGCAAAATAGTTAAAACACCAACTGCCAAATAAAATAGCAGGGATAAATAGCCAGCCTTGCCACGACAAGTAAGCCGTGCCAACGAGCGCATTACCAAGCATGCAACCTCCGGCAAGCCCGCTCCCCACGCCCATCAACAGGCCACCAACAAACCCAAATAACACTACTTTATGACCTGGGTAGCGCCAGCGCTGCTCAGCACTGCCCCGGGCAGCGATAAAGGCACCTACAAATAATCCCAAGAGAAAATATCCCGGCCAACTAAAGAACTTAGTGTTACCTGTGGTGACAAAATCCCATAACTGCGCACTCGGGCCACTGATCCCAACACTGCCTACACGGCCACTTTCAAGACTTGCAGGCCATGCAAGTAGCGCCAGTAAACCAATCAGCAAAGCACTTACAAAGGGATGCCAGCGCGCTTCAAACAACCAATGAGCTAAACCCGTTTTACGGGGTGCCATCAGTGCAACCGGACGTTTGCGGCGTTTGAGATAACCCAATGCCAACCACAATGTGAGTAATACGAGGACAAGCACGATCACCCAAGGGGAAACGCCCAGAGTTTGATAGAGCGTTTGGTCCTCAAGTTGATGCTGTTTAAAAGGTTTAAGTAGACCTTTCAACTCATCGAGACGCACTAATTTACTGGCAGCAATAAAACCGAGAACGGCCATCACACTGGCAGCCAACCCTTCGGCAGCGCGGTAATAGGCGCCAGTGGAGCAGCTTCCCGCTGCTGCCATACCCACACCAAACAATACACCACCGACTAAGGTTGCCAACCAAGGGAAATGCCCTTCTGGCAATTTAACCCAACCCCATTCGTAAAACAGGAACAGCCCTAGACTTTGGATGCTGATGGCAATCAAAATAGCGATCACCATGGTAAAGTCCCGTTGCAGATAGGTATCGCGGATCCCGCCCGCCATACAAAATCTCCCCCTTTGCATCACAAACCCCATGGCTAAGCCAATACTTAAGCCACTGAGAATAGTCAACATAGTCCTATCCTCAACGCTGGATCAGATAACGAATAGTCGGACCATTCTGCTCAATTTCCAGCACTTTATAACCATGATTTTTAGCGTCAAGGGGAATGTTGTTAATAGACTGCGGGCAGTCACTAATCACCTCGAGAATTTCACCGGGCTTTAACTTTGGCATAGCCTCAAGGGTAGCCACTGCGGGATAAGGGCAAGGTTCACCCACCATATCGAGTTGATAATCTGGAATATATTGAGCCATTACGCCGCCTCCGCTAGCAATTGTTCATCACGCTTCGCCTTACGAGCAAAGAAACGTTTTTCCCACAGCAACATAGCGCCAAAGGAGAGCCCCAGCAGCACATAGGTCAGCAATAATCCGCCTTTATCGCCAAAGCTGGTCAGTAAATTAACTTTGTCCCAGTTCGTTGCTAATGGCTGAGCGATATCATCCCAGTAATACGCCAGTAAGGTTGAACCCAACACGTTACCTAAGCCCACCCACCAGAAATGCACTTGGCCTTCGACTGCACGATACATCCAACCCGTTTCACAACCACCAGCCAGTACAATACCAAAACCAAACAGTAAGCCGCCGATCACCGCATTAGGGCCAGCCCACATGATCTTAGGTGGCACACCCAGTTGCACATAGCTGTAAATACCTATCGCACTGACCGCCATGCCTAAGATAATCGCCTTCGCCATGTGAGTACGACCAGTGATCCACATATCGCGGAACGCTGAGGTAAAGCAGATTTGGGCCCGTTCGATTAATAAACCAAAACCAACACCACAGAGCATAGCAATGCCGAGTTTTGGCGCATTGAACATAGTCAACAACCCCCAACCGACGATGCCTACAAACACCAACATACCGATGCGGAAACGACGTCTAGCTTGGTTTTCGTCCTGCTTGATTGAAGTCGCTTTATTTACCTTTTTCAGTTTTATCGGAATACGGAACATCGGCAGTAAGGTAAATCTTGCACCAAAGTAAGAACCTGCCGCCGTCGCCAAAGCAAAGAACCAAGCATGTAAAGAGAACTGAGGAATACCCGTGAAGAAGGCGGCAAGGTTACAACCCATAGCTAAACGGGCACCAAAGCCAGCAATAATGCCGCCGATCAGTGCCTGAGCAATACGGATACGGCTCTGTGGCATACGCAGTTTGACGTTATTGGCCCAAAGCGCAGCGGCAATACAACCACCAAACATACCGATAATCATCATGCCGTCGATACGATCTAGAGGAGAGCCCTGCAGACCTATCACTTTGAAATAACCCCAGGTTTCAGGCTCTGCACCTAAAAACTGCAGTAAATGACCACCCCAACGAGTGAATTCCCCAGTAACAGCCCAGAAGGTTCCGGTCAAACCAAAATAGTAAGTAGAAAGGATACCCGCAGCGATAACCGCTGGCATAGGCGCCCAAAAACGGACTAAATATTCTTGTTTAAATTGTTGCCATGTCATGTCATTACCCTAATGAACGAGACTATAAAAAATAAGCGCAATGCGCTTATAACCTGTGTGCCAGAATGATTGAAGTCGTTCGACAACTTCAATCTCAAGTGGCCTCACGCTTAAATGGCTTTAGCTAAGCTGACACACTGCTGCCCCAACAGGCGATAACCGTGGGTGTAAAGCGTTGCCCTGCCATTACGGCAAAAACCGATAAGCGTGATATTGCTTTTCTCTGCTAATTCCAACGCCAGTGAAGTCACGGCGGACATAGCAAACAGAATTTGGATATTGGCACTAGCGGCCTTTTGCACCATCTCAAAACTCGCGCGACTGGTGAGCAATACGGCCACTGGACGTTCCACATTGTGAGCGGAAAAGGCGCCAATTAGCTTGTCTAGTGCGATATGCCTGCCTATATCCTCATAGGCGGCGATGATCTGTCCTTGATGGTTAAGCCCCATGGCCGCATGAGTGGCACCCGTCAGCTTAAAATGTTGTTGATTATCTTGAATTTGCCCAAGTGCAACCTGTAAGTGTTCGATATCGAATCTGGCATCTGAGTCCACCCGCATCACAGGCTTAACGGCCTCTTCGAGCTGGGCGACGCCGCACAATCCACAACCTGTGCGTCCTGCCATATTGCGCCTTTGTTGCTTGAGTTCCATAAAGCATCGTTGGTTGATTTCCACTTGGATCAACACGCCTTCACTGGTGAACTCGAGCTCCACCCCTTTGATATCATTGATATGGGAAACGATACGTTCAGATAACGTAAAACCAATAGCGAAGGCTTCTAAATCTTGAGGACTCGCCAACATCACGGTATGCGCTATGCCGTTATAGACCAGTGCGACCCGCACTTCATTAGCTAAGTAGTCTGTCAGCTCAGATGCGTGCCCATGTTCTAACAAGATCACGTTTCTTTCTGTCACCACTTCATGTGAATGATATTCCATAGCGCCCCTTTAAAACTATAAAACCAAATAAAAACAATTAGTTTGATGACAATTTAAGACTTGTATCACAAACCCATAAACTAAATAAGAATCGCCTTGAATCATCTTTACGCATTTTCTACTATCCCTAGGTCTTCTATTGGAAGAACGTCGTCTCCGGTGAGGCGTCCGGATTTCAAATCCGGGTAGGGCTGCCAGCAGTCCTGGGTAGGTTCGACTCCTATGTTCTTCCGCCAATTCTCATGGGAAAAAAACAACTCCGCATCCCGAACTTCTCGGCTATTACTGCGATACTTCCTACGGGTAAAACCACTTCTGTCAAAGAACTCAAGCAGTTGAATACTCACCTTACGCCCAAGCCCAACCATGTCTTTAAATTCTGCCGTTTCGAGCTTGCCGTGTTCTGCAATATGAGTACGTACTAAGCTGGCGTAGTAACAGATTTGCTCGCTGAGCAAATATCTGTCCTTCACCACAGCAGTAATAAATCCCTGCTGCACCAGCCGGAAACACAGCAGCCTTAATTTGGCAGGTTCAAGCTCAAGGTATTCGCCCATTTCGGTGACCCACACGGGGGCGGTTTGCTCGGCAAGCCAAGGCGCAAGTGCCTGCCAACAATGCTGCGCCTCAGCATCTAGCACTATTTTGTGCTCGGCCAATTGCAACAGGGCGCCACGCAGCACCATGCGACCTTCTTGGCAAAGCGTGTCGAGCACTTTATTGGCTAATTCGGGCGGCAAAGCGCTATGGCTCATGCGTTGCAGGCGATTACGCCCAAGCCCAAGTTGGTCGGGATGCTGTTGATGGAACTCGCTAAGTAAAGTAATAAACTGTTGTTTTTCTTGCTCAAGTAAACTTGTCGCTATAGCAAATGCCCCAAAACGAACTAAACCCGCTTGGGCTAACAGCATTGCCAGCCCTTCGTCGGTTAATTGCCAACGCCACGCGATTTCATCAAGCTCTAGCGCCTGAGTTTGGCCGAGTAAAGCCACCACATGGGCAGGATTATCCAAGCGTGCTAATTGCAGTAATCTCGCGACTCGTTCAGGTGTACGTTTCTTACGATTAGGGACTTTCAGCGCCAACACTCGCCCCGCACCTAAAGTCTGTTTACCTCCAATGTGTCGCAGGACAATTCGATCGTTCTGACATAGGAGTAGTGGCTTTTCGAGTACTAACTCCGCCAGACAGAAGCCTTCTTCATCAGCTTCATTTAACAGGGAAACTCGACCTAAAGTATGATCAGCGCCATGATGACAGTGGACATTTTGCCAATGCACTAATGGCTCACAGCCTAAAAAATCGAAGGCTCGAATGTGCACTACAGGGCGGCTACAGAGCTCCGCTTGAGGCAAACTGCTCAGCCAATCGCCACGCTCTGGCTCCCTATGGTTATCGACACCCGTTAAATTGAGTGCTACGCGTGTACCCGTGACAGCCCTTTGGGCTTCTTGTCCCTGACAATGTATGCCTCGCACTCTGAGTTTGGCCTTTTGCCCTGAGCTAAAAAGACTATCCCCCACGCATACGCTGCCGCTGATCACTGTGCCAGTCACGACACAACCCGCACCTTTCACACTAAAGGCGCGATCGAGCGTCATCCTAAAGCTGCTGGCATCCTCCGCCCGCTTTGACTCTTGCTCACCTAAATCAAGAATATGCGCCTTCAGCGCCGCCACACCATTGGATGCTAAGTCGGCGGTGCCATTCGCCGACACTTCAAAAACACCACTGGCCTCAATGCCATACTCGGCGAGCAAAGTGAGTCCATCGGCGACAAGCTGTGCCGCCGTGCCACTATCAACTAAATCCCGCTTAGTTAGCACTAAGGTCAAACTGTGCAAAGGTAATAGCGCAAGAATTTGCAAATGCTCACGGGTTTGCGGCATTACGCCATCGTCACAGGCCATCACTAACAGGGCGTGTCGAGCATGACTCACGCCCACCAGCATGTTGTTGATAAATTTTTCGTGGCCGGGCACATCAATAAAAGCAAGGCGCGAACCATCTCGAAGTAGCATAAATGCATAGCCAAGATCGATCGTCATACCGCGGCGTTTTTCCTCCGGCAGACGATCGGTATTCATCCCAGTCAAAGCGCGAATAAGCGTACTCTTGCCATGATCGACATGACCCGCAGTCACAATGATCACAACTGCACACCTAAAGTGCTCAACTCGGCGAGGAGTTCGGCTTCACTATCAAGACCGCGCAGATCTAATCTGAGTTGGTCCTGACTCATGCGACCTATGATAGGCCGTGCCGCCTGCTTAAATTGTTGTTCTAACAAACTTAAACTACCGCCATTGAGTGCGGTAAAACACAGCGCCACTGAGGGTAAAAAAGTATCGGGCTGTGAGCCACTGCCGACCTGTGTTTGGCACTCGACTAACTCAATGCGATAACAAGGTTCAAAATGTGGAACCAAAGCTTGCTGTAAGCGACGACCAATCTGCCATAACGTCTCTTGGCTACGGGCAAATTTCGCCATAATAGGCAGCTCAATGTCTAAGGTTTCAGGGTTAAGATAGTGGATCAATGTCGCTTCTAACGCCGCCAAAATCAGCTTATCGCAACGCAGGGCGCGCTTTAGTGGATGACTCTGTAACTGCTTAATCAGCGACTGTTTGCCAACGATCAAACCAGACTGAGGGCCACCCAATAGTTTATCGCCGGAAAAACTGACTAGATCGACTCCATCGGCTAGCATGGCTTGGGGCGTAGGTTCTTGCTTTAGACCAAAGCGGCGCAGATCAGTAAGTGAACCGCTGCCAAGATCTGAAATGAGTGATATGCCACGCTCACGGCATAACTGACCCAGCCTTGCCTCCTCCACTGCGGCAGTAAAACCACTGATATGATAATTACTGGTGTGGACCTTCATTATCGCAGCGGTATTTTCAGTAATGGCCTGCTCATAATCCTTAAGGTGAGTCCGATTGGTGCTGCCGACCTCGACTAAGGTGCAACCCGCTTGGCGCATAATGTCAGGGATGCGAAACGCGCCGCCAATTTCCACCAACTCACCACGGGAGACTATGACTTCTTTCCCCGCAGCCACCGCTGACAGCATCAACAACACAGCTGCGGCATTGTTATTCACGACACAACAAGTCTCGGCACCCGTTAAGCGCTGGATTAAAGCACTGATTGCATTATCCCTGTGACCACGTTCACCAGCCGCAAGCTCAAACTCCAGCGGTGTGGGGTAGCGCATAACAGAAATGACAGCTCGAATTGCCGCTTCTGACTGCTGCGCTCGGCCAAGATTGGTATGCAATATGGTGCCAGTGAGATTCCACACAGGTTTTAAGCTGTGGCTGTAATCATTAGACAGTTGATCAACCAAACATCTGTGCAATTGCGCAAGATCGCCACACCATGTCGGCAAACGGTGCTCGCGGCCGATTAAGCTGCGCGCCGCCTTTAACTGGGTATCCAGTGCGGCCTTTACCGCCGCTTTGCCGTAGGACTGCTGCAATACCACAAAACTAGGCTCTGCAAGTAGGCTATCCATTGAAGGCAAAGCTCGGTACAGAACTTGTAGTGTTTCAGGTGCTTGGGTCATCATCTGTGTCATTTTGTTTATATTATTGCCATTGGTTTATAAAAAGCAGGAAGGGATCAGCAACCCGACTCCCTCCCGCATTTGTTTAAGCTATGTGGCTTACGTGGTTTCGTGGGCCAGTAGCAGTGGGTTCAGTGTTGTTGCACCAAAGCCCTTAGCATTTAGCTCACTGTCTAACATCAAGGTCGCGAGATCGTCTGCCGCCACATCCATAGAAGGTGACTTCTCGACGAACATCATCTTGGTATAGCCATGACATTCATCGCAGCTTTCGATCCGCACTTGAGCCTTGGCATCATCTAGCGACCAAATCGTCATCTCTTTGTCCTGACCGCAACTGGTGCAATGGGCGCGAATGTAATGCCATTCGCTCTCGCACAGACTGCAATGTAGATAGCGCAAACCAGCTCGAGGCTGATCGACAATCACACTCGCCACGGGATGACATCCACACACGGGACACATACTCTGCTGCGCCACCTTGCACGGATCCATCCGCTTGATGACCATAGGTGCCCAATGCGACCAATAAACGCCCATCGCCGCCCAGATGAATAAGCTAAAACGGGCAGGCACTTCACTGACATGCCCTTGGCGTAGTGAACGCCCCCACGAACTCAGTTGCTCGGGTGATTGCTGCATCAACAAACGCACTACCCGAGCTATGGATTCATCCACCTGCGGCAACAAATCACTTAACAGTTGCTGTAGCAGTCCTTGCCAATAGCTATCTGCCTCTGAGCCCAACAGGGAAAGCGGAGTCGCCTCATCTTTCCCCCAAGCGAGAAGCTTACCGAAGTCAGCCTCCTGCGCTAACCTGGCCTGTATAGAGACCAAACGGCGACATAGCTCAAAGTAATCAGCCAGCGGCGAGTCCTTGGCCAATGACAGCAAACGTTGCGCCCTTCTGTGATACACAGCTTGGGGATCTGCCGCTTTTAACGGTTTAAGTTCCAGCGGCGATTCGTTGCCTTGGGCCAGAGGTATCTCGGCTGTATGACTCATTAATGTTTCTCCACGTCCGAATGTTCATCCAACATCACAGGGTGATGTTTGCGGCACCAAGCCTTAGAGACTTTGCCGTAAAGCATGCCTGTAACCGACCCTTCCACCCATGTCGCCATCCAGAAATGCACCATCACAAAAATCAACATGATGAGCGCACAAATGGCGTGCAACAGAATGGCCCAACCCACCACAGTGGCTGAGAAATAGGGCGCAAAGTAAGGCTGCCACATGATGATTCCCGTCACCGTTAAAGTGATAGATGTCAGCACGAAGGCGCGAAACAATACCTTTTGCCCAGGGTTGTAATGGCCGATAGGCGGGATTTTCTCCTCGTTCTCGAACATCACATCCTTAATGGCGAGCATCCAAGCGAGGTCGTGCTTTTCCCATTTGTTGTGTTTGTAGTAACGCACCAACATCAACATCAGAGGTAAGCACATCATCAAGCCCGCAATGGGATGAATAAACTTCGCCAATTGCGGTGTGCCCGCTATCGCCCCAAGCCATTGAAACGATGGATAGAAGAAGGAAAAGCCAGTGAGAAATGTCACTAGGCCAACCGCCACAATGAACCAATGACAGATGCGATCGAACAGCTTGTGACGCACTATCATTTCTTGCTTATCATGCTTGCTCATTTGTCGGCCCCCTCTTCCTGCTTAGCCTCTTCCTCTGGCGGTTGATAACCCGGTTGGTCTTCTTCGACTATGTTGCGACCGACGGTGATCTTATGCAGACAAGCGACGGCGGCAGTGGCAAGAATGCCCATAGTGCCTAAAGGTTTGACCCAGTCCTGCCACAGAGTGAGTGACAGTGGGATCTGCGGGTTATCGGGCATGTTGTAGCTTTCGGGCTGCTCGATATCGTGCAATATCATCATCATACCCGTGCCACCTACACCCTCAGGGTTATAAAGTCCTGCCTTAGCAAAGCCCTTTTCCTTCAGTTCTTCGACCCGTTTTTGCGAGTAGAACAACATGTCCTCACGGGTGCCAAAACGCAGCGCCCCTGTGGTACATGACTTAACGCAGGAAGGTTCCAATCCCACAGCCAAACGGTCAGAGCACATAGTGCACTTGTAGGCCTTGTTATCCTTAGGATCGATTTTGGGCACATCAAAGGGACAAGCACTGGCGCAATAACCGCAGCCGATACATTTGTCCGAATCGAAGTCCACCACACCATTGGCGTGCTGGATAATCGCGCCCGAGGTCGAACAGGCCGTTAAGCAGGCAGGGTCAGCACAGTGCATACAGGCCGAGTGGGTAAATTGCCAACGCAGCTTGTTGCTTTCCATCACCTCATGGAACTCCATCAGGGTCCAACATTGGCCCGATAGCGACATAGGGTTTTGGTAACTGCCTTGGAAGGTGCCCACCTCTTCCCGTAAATCATTCCACTCAGAACACGCCACTTGGCAGGCTTTACAGCCATTACACTTAGTGGCGTCGAACAGCTTAGCGACCTTTTCTGACGAATTACGCCCCTTTGCCGCAGGCGTCACCGCTGAAGTACCGGAGCGGCGGATAATGTCTTGTGATGCCATAATCAGATCCCCTCCGCTTTAGTGATGTTAACCAAAAATGCTTTGAACTCAGGCACCTGTGTATTTGCATCCCCCACTTCCGTGGTGAGTACGTTACAGGAGTAACTCTTACGAGTGAGTGCATTATGGCTGCCGTGACGGGGTAACCCGACGGTATGGACTAACTGGCCATTTACCTTTAACGGCTGTAGCCGTTTAGTCACTAAGGCTTTGGTTTCAATGCTGCCGCGTTTAGAGCTGACAGTGACCCAATCCCCATTGGCGATACCTTTTTCTGCCGCTAACATTTCATCGATTTCAACGAAGGTTTCAGGCATAGAAATCGCAGCTAAACGAGCATGCGTAGACCAGAAGTTAAAGTGTTCAGTTACACAGTAAGTAGTTGCCACATAAGGGAAGTCCTTATGGGAACCTAAGGTTTCCTTCACACCCGGTAACATACGTACCGCAGGGTTACTGGTGACCTTGTGTAACGGGTTCAACCCAATAGGCGACTCCATCGGCTCGTAGTGCTCAGGGAACGGACCTTCGGCCAATAATTTAAGGGCGAAGAAACGACCCACACCTTCGGGTTGCATGATGAAGGGGCCAGCGGATTCCTGTGGTGTTAACTTCATATTGAAGTCGCCCACATCGATACCGTGCCACTTACCGTCAACCCACTCGACGATAGTGCGTTTTGGATCCCAAGGTTTGCCGTTGATATCGCAAGAAGCGCGGTTATACAGCACACGACGGTTTGCTGGCCAAGCAAATGCCCAACCCGGAGTAACACCTTTACCGGAAGGATCATGGTTGTCACGGCGAGCCATCAAGTTGCCTTCTTCGGTCCAAGAACCCGCATAAATCCAACAGGCGCTGGCGGTACTACCATCAGCTTTCAGTTCAGCAAAACTACTGAGCTGACGTTGAGTCACGAGATCCTTACCGTTAAGCTCGCGAGCGATTTCTTCAGCGTGCGGTGAGTGAGGATTGTGGTAATTCCAGCTCATCGCGTGCACTGGTTCAGGCAGCTTACCGCCCTCTTGTTTGTACAGTTCACGCATTGCCATTAAGACGCCAGAGAGAATCTCAGCATCTGGCTTGGCTTCACCCGGCGGGTTAGCTCCCTTCCAATGCCACTGCATCCAACGGCCAGAGTTGACGATGGAACCTTCTTCCTCGGCAAAACACGTCGTAGGTAAACGGAACACTTCCGTCATGATTTCAGCGGGATTGACTTCATTGAAGCCATCGGCATTTTGCCAGAAGGTTGCAGTTTCCGTTGCCAAGGCATCCAACACCACCATGTATTTAAGATTACTCAAGGCTTTGAGTACCTTATTACGGTTTGGCATAGAGTTAATGGCGTTAACACCTTGGATAATGTAGCCATTCACTTCGCCGTGGAAAGCCATATCTAAGTGTTTAGTAAAGTCGTACTGCTTGTCCCATTTCGGCAACCAGTCATAACCAAAGTCATTTTCAACCGTGGCGTTATCGCCCCAAAAACTCTTCATTTGCGAAACAAAGAATTTAGGGTAATTTTGCCAATAGTTGGTTTGACCCGGACGCAGAGCGACAGGGGTATAGTTGTGGAGATAGGTTTTAAGATTAATGTCTTTTTCGTTCGGTAACTTGAGGTAACCGGGCAAGCTTTGACACAATAAACCCATATCGGTCGCGCCTTGCACGTTCGAGTGTCCGCGCAGAGCGTTAACACCACCGCCCAACACCCCAATGTTACCCAGCAGCAACTGCACCATGGCCATAGAGCGAATGTTCTGCGCCCCTTTACTGTGGTGAGTCCAACCTAAGGCATACATAAAGGTCGCGGCTCTATCGTGGGTATGAGTGCTACCAATTTGTTGGCAAACGATCTCATAGTCCGCAATCGGCGTACCGGTAATATTGCTTACTGTTTCAAAGTCATAGCGTTCAACATGTTGCTTCATTAAGTTCCACACACAGCGTGGATGTTCGAAGCTAGGATCGATTTTCGCGTAACCCTGTTCGTCTAACTCGTAGTACCAAGACTCTTTATTGTAGCTATCTGTTTCTTCATCGAAACCACTGAACAGACCTTCACTAAAGGAGAAGTCTTCGCGCACTATGTAACTGGCATTGGTATAAGCCTTCACATAGTCGTAGTTCACTTGTTTAGTTTCAATAAGATAGCGGATCACCCCGAGCAGGAAGGCGATATCTGTGCCCGAGCGGATCGGCGCATAGTAATCGGCTACAGCGGCGCTACGGGTGAAGCGAGGATCGACCACCAAAAGTTTAGCGTTGTTATGTTGCATAGCTTCTGTAACCCAGCCGAATCCGACAGGGTGAGCCTCTGCAGCATTACCGCCCATAATAATGATCAAATTAGAGTTTTTAATATCGATCCAGTGGTTGGTCATGGCACCACGTCCAAATGTCGGAGCAAGACTTGCTACCGTTGGAGAGTGTCAGTTACGCGCAATAGTATCGATTGCAACTAGGCCCAGTGCCCGTGCAAATTTCTGGGTGATATAGCCGCCTTCATTCGGCATCGCCGACGAGGTCATCATCCCAGTGCTAAGCCAACGGTTAACCGTCATCCCAGCAGAATTCTTTTCAATCAAGTTAGCATCACGGTCATTCTTCATCAGACGGGCGATGCGTTGGTAAGCTTCAGTCCAGCTGATACGAGTCCATTCATTACTGCCTGGCGCACGGTACTCAGGATATTTAAGACGATTAGGGCTGTTCACATAATCCACTAGACCAGCACCCTTAGGACACAAGGCCCCGCGGTTGACTGGATGGTCTGCATCCCCTTCGATATGGAAAATACTTTGTTCGGCGTTTTTGCCGTTACTTCCTTTGCTGTACATCAGCAATCCGCAACCCACTGAGCAATAGCAGCAGTTATTGCGGGTTTCTTTCGCGCTAATGAGTTTGAATTCTCGAACGGCCGCATAGGCCTTTTCGGACATCAATCCCAACGCTGAAATTGCTGAGGTGGCAGCTCCGGCAGCACACAGTCTAAAAAACTGGCGTCTGTTCATTGCGTCCTCTCACACTCTTGTCGTTATGAGTCTAGTGGTTGCTGTGGTAAAAATGGCAACCGATTGAGTGAGTCCTACTAAAGACCACACTTAATTTAAGATTATCCCCAAAGAAGAAATAGATAACAAATAATGACATGAGATCAAGATCTCAAATAAACAACCACAGAACTTAACTCCAAAAAACATTTCAAATAAAGCACCAAAGACCAACAAATGATAATAAAAGCACAATTTAAGGAATTAAAAACTAATAAACCACAAAAGACAATTTGTCCAACATGACAACCCCATATTGTCCCACACCATAGGGTTATGGTTATTAAAAATTATTATATGCATTCAAATATGCATAATGATGGCGAATAAAAACACAAAGGTAACGGTTTATAGAGGGATAGACAGCCACAAAAACTGACAATGTAAAGATTAGGGCAAAAAGTGCAGAGTCTGCGGTGTTAAACACACCAAAATGGCAAAGACAAAGATCGAGGAAAAGCAGATAAAAACCAAAGAAAAAGGCACAAGCAATCTGCCTGCACCTTAAATTTTGCCTTTTAACGCTTATTTTTAGCACATTGAGGCGCAAAATCTGGGCGCGATAACAAAAGCGCCTCAGTGCAGCCTATTCCCGCGGAGTAAACACCTGTTCAGCCATTAAACTAAAACAAACGCCTAAAAGCTGGCTAGCGTTCCTGCTGGCAGATAAGTGTTAAAGCTCGCTGTATACAACAAATCTGTCGCGGCTTCGATATCTGGCGCGAAGTATCTGTCTTTATCGTAATAAGCGACGACTTCACGTAATTCGGCTTTAGCCTTAGCCACTGCAGCACTTGGGGCTAAAGGCGCGCGGAAATCTAAACCCTGAGCCGCCGCTAACAATTCAATTGCCAGTACACCACGGGTATTTTCGCTCATATCGCGCAAGCGGCGGGCCGCAAAGGTCGCCATAGAAACATGGTCTTCTTGGTTTGCCGATGTTGGCAAGCTGTCAACTGATGCCGGATGAGCGTAGGTTTTGTTCTCAGACGCCAATGCCGCCGCCGTCACTTGGGCGATCATAAAGCCCGAATTCACCCCGCCGTTTTTCACAAGGAAAGGGGGCAGTTTCGACAGGCTAGAATCGATCAATAGCGCGATACGACGCTCGGCAATGGAGCCCAGTTCAGCAATTGCAATCGCCAGATTATCCGCCGCCATAGCCACGGGTTCGGCGTGGAAGTTACCACCCGAAATGATATCGCCCGTGTCTTGGAACACCAGTGGGTTATCGGTTACGCCATTGGCCTCTGTGCCTAACACATCAGCCGCGTGACGAATTTGGGTCAAGCAAGCACCCAGCACCTGTGGCTGACAGCGCAGTGAGTAAGGATCTTGCACCTTTTCACAGTTAGCATGACTTAAGCTTATCTCAGACTCTTCACCCAGTAGATGACGGAAGACCATGGCCGAATCGATTTGACCTTTCTGACCACGCGCCGCATGGATGCGAGGATCAAACGGGCTACGGCTGCCCATAGCGGCTTCGACGCTCATAGCACCGATCACTGAACTTGCTGCGAACAAGTCTTCGGCATGGAACAACCCTTCCAGCGCCAGCGCAGTCGACGCTTGTGTGCCGTTAAGCAAAGCCAGCCCTTCTTTGGCCGCTAAATCGATTGGCTTGAGACCAGCGATTTCTAAACCTTCGGCAGCAGAAATTAACTCGCCTCGATAACTCATTTCGCCTTCACCCAGCATAGGCAAACACATGTGCGCCAGTGGCGCTAAGTCACCCGAGGCGCCGACTGAACCTTTTTCTGGCACGCAGGGATACACTTCGGCGTTCACTAAGCTGATTAAGAAGTTAATCACTTCTAAACGAATGCCTGAAAAACCACGGCTTAACGAGTTGATTTTTAACACCATCATCAAGCGCACTGTGGCATCTTGCATGTATTGCCCCGTGCCAGCGGCATGTGACAACACGATAGAACGTTGCAGCAATTGCAGATCTTCGGGCGCTATCTTGGTATTGGCCAACAAGCCAAAGCCCGTGTTGATGCCATAAACGGTACGGCCTTCATCCAACACTTTCTGCACGATTTGCGCACTGGTGTTGATATCAGTAATGGCCTCAGGTGCGAGTTCCAGTGTCAACTTATGACGGCTGATTTCGCGCAATTGCGCTAGGCTCAAGCTGCCCGGCGTTAACACTAAGTGATTCACAGATTTCATATTTTTAGCTCCAAGCTTTTAGTTATTATTGTTATTGAGTCGTTAGCATCGGCTAGTCTTGCATAGGTAAATCGAGGCCCTGCTCCTTGGCGCAGTTTTTCGCAATCTCGTAGCCCGCATCGGCATGGCGCATCACGCCTGTCGCTGGGTCATTCCACAACACGCGGCCAACCCGTTTTGCCGCCGCATCTGTGCCGTCACACACAATGACCACTCCCGAATGTTGGCTAAAGCCCATGCCGACGCCGCCGCCGTGGTGCAAAGACACCCAAGTTGCACCGCTAGCGGTGTTGAGTAACGCGTTCAGCAATGGCCAATCGGATACCGCATCTGAGCCGTCCAACATAGATTCGGTTTCGCGGTTCGGGCTGGCAACAGAGCCAGAATCTAAGTGGTCGCGACCAATTACCACGGGCGCCGACAACTCGCCATTTTTGACCATTTCGTTGAAAGCTAACGCCAAGCGAGCGCGATCTTTTAAGCCAACCCAGCAAATACGCGCAGGCAGACCTTGGAAGGCGATACGCTCGCGCGCCATGTCTAACCAATTGTGCAAGTGTGGGTTATCTAGGATCAGTTCTTTGACTTTAGCGTCGGTTTTGTAAATATCTTCGGGATCGCCAGATAACGCCACCCAGCGGAACGGGCCAATGCCTTCACAGAACAGTGGACGAATATAAGCAGGTACAAAACCTGGGAAATCGAAGGCGTTTTCAACGCCCATTTCAAACGCCATTTGGCGAATGTTGTTACCGTAATCGAGCGTTGCTGCACCCGCGGTTTGCAGGTCGAGCATGGCTTGTACTTGCACCGCCATCGAGGCTTTCGCCGCTTTCACTACGCCCGCTTCGTCGGTTTTACGCATGGCCGCAGCCTCAGCCATAGTCCAGCCCTGCGGCAGATAACCGTTTAATGGATCGTGTGCCGAGGTCTGGTCGGTCACGACATCTGGGGTAACGCCGCGTTTAACTAATTCAGCAAACACATCGGCGGCGTTCGCCAGTAAGCCAACGGATACTGGCTTGCCAGCTTGGTTCGCTTCTTCAATCATGGCTAATGCTTCATCGAGCGAAGTAGCTTTTTTGTCAACATAGCGAGTACGCAGGCGGAAATCGATGCGGGTCTCGTCGACTTCACAGGCTAACACTGAGAAGCCAGCCATAGTGCCCGCCAGCGTTTGTGCGCCGCCCATGCCACCTAACCCGCCAGTGAGGATCCATTTGCCTTTAGAGATACCCTCAAAGTGCTGTTTTGCGACCGACACAAAGGTCTCGTAAGTGCCTTGGACTATGCCTTGAGTGCCGATATAGATCCAAGAACCCGCCGTCATCTGGCCGTACATGGCCAAACCTAGCTTATCTAACTCGTTGAAATGCTCCCAGTTCGCCCAATGTGGCACTAGGTTTGAGTTAGCAATCAGTACGCGCGGTGCATCCGCATGGGTGCGAAATACACCCACAGGTTTACCCGATTGCACTAATAAGGTTTCGTCGTCTTCGAGGCGTTGTAAGACTTCGATGATTTTGTCATAACAATCCCAATCGCGGGCGGCGCGGCCAATACCGCCGTAGACAACTAAGTCTTCTGGGCGCTCGGCGACATCGGGATGTAAGTTGTTCATTAACATACGCATTGGCGCTTCTGTGAGCCAACTCTTACAGCTTAATTGTGTGCCATGCGGTGCAATAATACGGCGGCTTGGGTCGTGGCGCTTATCCATTGAATTTTCCTCTTTCAACCTGTGGTGCTAACTCGTATTCGCTAAGTCGCTAATACGGGTTAGCACTATTGTTTTTATTGTGTTTTTATCTTTTAACTTATAAGGGTACAGCTATCAAAGTTACTGATTTACATCTGTTAATCACGCCACTGGCGTTACTTGCTAAAGGTTAAGTGGCCGCCGAGTTTAAAGCGGCTACCTGGGTGAACTAATTTTGCGAAACTCACGACGCCTTGGCGTGACCAAGTGCGGCGTAAAATCTGTAGGCAGGGCTCAGTGGTGGGGATTTCGAGCCTTTGCTGTAATTCTTCACTGGCGATAATCGCTTCAATCGTGTGATGCGCCTCGGTCAGCGGTGCCACTTGGGACAAATATTCGTGGGGTGTCTGCTGGGTAAAATCCTGCAATAAATAATCGGGCACCAACTCAGGATTCACATAACGCTCTTCAACTTGCAACGGTAAGCCCTGCTCGCAATGCACTAAGATCGAATGGAAGACTGTCGCACCGTGCTCAAGCCCAAGGGAAATTGCGATACTCGTACTCGCCACGACTTGTTCTAACACCCATTGCTGCACGCTATAGCCGTGGCCGCGGTCTTTTATCTCATCGGCAATATTGCGGATCGCCAACATAGACGACTGGGATTTACACCCTGCGACGAAGGTGCCTAGCCCTTGAGAACGCTCAAGCACACCGCTATCCGTCAGTTCGGTTAACGCACGTCGCGCCGTCATTCGGCTGCAGGTAAACAAATCGGCAAGCTGATTCTCAGAAGGCACGCGAGCATGTTCTTCCCACTCACCCGACTCGATAGAGGAGATAATGTATTGCTTAATTTCTGCAAACTTAGGAGTAGCCAAAACATTTCCTCAATATAAAGCGCTAGAATCTAGGTACTATTCACTCTTTCAAACGTTCAAAATTGCGGCTACAATCCTAGCTTGTATATACAAGTAAATACAAGACAGCTCACATAAATTTAATAAACCGTTAATCACTTGGTTAACATCTGCCAGCACAGCGAGGGGAATACATGTCTTGGGATCAGGTTTGGATAGACGTTAACTTAGCCACAATGGACCCTTCCGTATCAGCACCTTATGGTGCGATCACCAACGCGGCCATCGCAGTAAAAGATGGCAAAATTGCTTGGCTTGGCCCCCGCAGCGAACTGCCCGCCTTCGATGTTTTGTCCATTCCCGTTTACAGGGGCAAAGGCGGTTGGATCACCCCAGGATTAATTGACGCCCACACCCACTTAATCTTTGCCGGTAATCGCGCCAATGAATTTGAGTTACGCCTACAGGGCGCCAGTTACGAAGAAATTTCTCGTGCAGGTGGCGGCATTATTTCGACCGTTAAGGCCTGCCGCGAAGCGGATGAAGCAGAATTATTTGAACTCGGCCGCCAGCGCTTAAACGCGCTAGCCAAAGAAGGAGTGACTACGGTTGAGATCAAATCGGGTTACGGCTTAGATACTGAAACTGAATTGAAAATCCTGCGTGTCGCCCGCGAGCTCGGCAAACATCACCACGTAGATGTGAAGACCACATTCCTTGGCGCCCATGCGATTCCGCCAGAATATAAAGACAATAGCGACGGCTATGTCGACTTAATTATCAATAAGATGCTACCCGCAGTGATCGCCGAAAATCTTGCCGATGCAGTGGATGTGTTCTGCGAGAATATCGCCTTTAACCTTGAGCAAACCGAACGGGTGCTCAACGCAGCCAAAGCGGCGGGCTTAGAGATTAAGCTCCATGCCGAGCAGTTAACCAATATGGGCGGCAGCGCACTGGCCGCACATCTTGGTGCTAAGTCTGTGGATCATATCGAATATTTAGATGAGGCAGGCGTAAAAGCCTTAAGTGAAAGCGGCACCTGCGCCGTACTGCTGCCCGGCGCGTTTTACTTTTTGCGGGAAACCCAAAAACCACCTATCGATTTATTGCGCCAATACGGCGTACCTATGGTGCTCGCCAGCGATTTCAACCCAGGCTCATCCCCCATTTGCTCAACCCTGTTGATGCTGAATATGGGCTGCACCTTGTTCCGCTTAACGCCAGAAGAAGCCCTAACAGGACTCACCTTAAATGCCGCCAAAGCACTAGGAATTGAAGACACTGTTGGCAGTTTAGTCGTTGGCAAACAAGCCGATTTTTGTCTGTGGGATATCGCCACGCCTGCGCAGTTGGCCTACAGCTATGGCGTCAATCCCTGCAAAGATGTGGTGAAGAATGGCAAGCTAGTTCACCAGTAGCCTAAATGCATCAATAATAGGTGCATCAGCAGCAAAAACGGCATAAGCGAAAGGTTAGATAAGGTCGCTAAATCAAACTTGGCGACCTTATCTTGATTTAAACACTGGCCCCATTTTCTAACTGTTCATCTTCTTGTTTTACCAGCTTATGCTCGCCCTCATTACAACCAATTTTCCAATAGCTCGATGTGTAAAAATGGCTCTTGGGCAGTGAATGCGCTTGCTTAAAGTGTCTTCTTAGCGCGCGCATGCTGTTAAATTCACAGGCAATCCACACGGCTGGCTCGCCAGCAAGCCAAGGTAATTGGGCAATTCGCTCGACCAAAGGGCGACCTTCGGGATCGGCTTCAGGATTGATCACCCAATGCAGCTCGACGCGTTCAGGATGCACTAAAGGTTGAATATCTGCTTCACTTAGCACTTCTACCACAGCGTAACCTACTGCATTGTTTGGCAATTTTTCCAGATTCACGCTAATTGCGGGTAAGGCTGTCATATCACCTGCGAGTAAAAACCAATCCGCCTCAAAGTTGATCAGTTTTTTAAGTCCGGGTCCGCCAATTTGAATGAGTTCGCCCACCTGCACCGTTTTCGCCCAACTCGATGCGGGGCCGTCAGTATCGTGCAGCACAAAATCCACATCGATTTCATCATCGCGTTGCTGGCGGATAGTGTAAGTTCGCATTAATGGACGCTCACCCGCTTGTGGGAATAACAACTTGATATAGGCACTCTCTTGATCGACAGGAAATCCAGCCAATCCCGCACCGCCTAAGGTGATGCGTAACATATGCGGAGTGATATAAGTCGAGCGGATCACTTCTAGCTCACGTGGTGCAGGTTTATTCATTATGATTTTCTCCTATTGCGTTTTCTGCCGTTAAGCGCAACTCAATGGCTCCTTTTCCAGCCGTATCTTTTGGCTTACTAGATGGTCTTTTTTGAGTAAGGCAATCAGTTTCACTTTTGGCGGCAGCAGCATCATCCACACTTTTACTGATCCTATTGGCAAGTTTAATAAAAGTATCAACTTCGTCTGAACTGAGCGCCTGCGTCATGCGCGCCACGGTTTTACGTTCTGAGGCATTGATCTGAGTCATGATCTTTTCCCCCTCAGCCGTGGGTCGCAGCAACTGGCTGCGGCCATCCTTAGGGTTATCGATTTTAGTGATCAACCCACTCTGCTGTAGCTCATTAAGAACACGGGTAATTTGTGCTTTATCCCGCTGCATACGCAGGGCGATAGACTGGGCCGTTGATTCAGGATTACGACAAACCCCCTTCAAGGCACGGATATGAGTGACAGGTAAATCAATCTCTTGTGCAGCAATATCACTACGCAATTGCTTTTTGTAGGCATGCACTAATCTGTGCAAAGTTTCACTGAGTGACAATGACGACATAGAAGGCTCTCGATATAGTTGACTGTATCAACAATATCGAGATTGATTGATTGTGTCAACTAAGTAGCCCTGTACTGAGTGTGCGGCAATGTGCAAATAATCAGAAAATGATTAAGCACTAGCTTTCCAGTGACGCGCCATAAACTCATCCTTGAGGGCTCGACCGTGACATCCCTGTCACAAACGGTGACTTAGATGCCAGTGCTTAATCTCATCAACTCCCGCGCATATTGACGATCTAGTTTAGCCATTAGCCTTATGCAATTTGAGTTACAGGAAACTGCGCCGCCATCACAAACTCGTTATGTTGATAATGTGGCGTCATCAAGATGGCTTGAATCAGTTCTTAAGGAATTTGATTCATTTTAGGGTAAAAAAAATGCCCTCCAATACCCGATAACAGGGCTTAAGGGCATGTTTTGGCGATGTGATGAATCAGTCTGGGGTAGAGTGATTCACTGACATGAACCAGAAAACTTAGTGAATCAATCCGCCAGCTCTTGCGATCCCTACAATACCAATCAAAATCCAAAAACCATTGAGTAACGTGTAAGCGGCATCTTTGCGTAAAGCGGCACACCATGTTAGCAAAACAGCATCTATCGTGTTGAAAATCCATACAAACATAAAAGGACTTTCAGGGCCAAGCCAACTGACAAGTGAGAAACTAAATATGCGCATTAGAACACCAACCATTTCAAAGGTCCGCATGTTTGCGTTCAAAAATGCATTAAATTTTTTATAAGACAATTTATTACTACTCTTTTATTTATAAGCAAATTCTTATCATGTAGAACTACATAAAAGAACGACTGTTACCAACGCAATCCCTTTGACACGGGTAAATTGCGTGAAATTTTAGTATGTAAACCAGACGAGGTAAATCTGATTCACGGATTTTAACGAGGCAAACATGTATACGCAGGTCTTACCTAGATTAATCACCAAGTTTACATCTCAATATTTTGATTTTTATCCACAAAAAAATCAAAATATTGAATAAGCAACAAAACATAGACAGGCTTAATCTGCGATATTGTGCACTTCTGGGATAAGTAATTTATTTATAAAGTCGACTCACTAAAACATATTAAATATCAAAAATAAGAATAGAAGGTATCACCATCAGCACACTCACAGCCGAATATACTCAACCCAATGTTTAAAATAGAGAAAGATTGCGATACCAATAAACTTGGCGACGATACTAAATCGAGTGAACCAACTTAACGAGCTATCTATTATTACACTTTGAAGAAAGCTCAATGACAAACGACCCGACATAGGCGCAGCTCGGAAACTTGAAATAATCAGTGTATTTATTGCGTTATGGATAATAACAACTGACTCACCAGCTCAAAACATTACACGAATGACTAACCTTAAACCTGAAACGCTGCTAAATTACAGTCCTAACTCGCACGAATAAGGAAGCGGCATGCTCAATCCTGAACACAGTTACTGGCATGACACGCTTAAAGCCATTCGTCGCTGCGGTAGAAAACTCATTGAATTTGAACTGTTATTCACCTTAGTGTCGGCGGGTATTATCGTCCCGTCTTTTGGTTGGTTACTGCGCCATCTGATTGCCAAAACGGGCAATGTCACCATAACCAATTACGACTTAATCGCCTTTGCCATGTCTCCCTATGGCTTGCTGTTTATGGTCATTACTCTATTCAGCAGCTTTACCGTGTTTTTTACCCAACGTGCTGGAGTCACGATTCTCGCAGCATCTGGGTTATACGATATTCCCATTGGCCCAGTGCGGGCGCTGATTTTCGCGACAGCGCGCTTACCCGTATTTATTCGCCTTGGTAGCATTTATGCAGCTTGCTTACTGCTGCTCAGCGTACCTTTTATCGGGTTAGGATATCTGATTTTCAGCGTGTTTCTACAGGGACACGATATTAATTACTACTTGTATTTCAAGCCCATAGACTGGTATCTCGCCTTAACGAGTATGGCCTTCTTAGCGATAATCTATGTCCTTGTTGCCTTATATCTGTGGGCCAAAGCGGCCTTTTCACTGACGATTATTGTGAGTGAAACGACCGATGCTTTGACGGCACTCAAACGCAGCTGGCAATTAAGCGTAGGCAATGAACGCCCGATTATGTGGCACGCTGCGGGTTGGTGGTTGAGGATAGGTGCTTTGGCGTATCCCTTAATACTGCTGATCTCCTGGGGAACCGATAGCTTACTCGATAGGGTTACGCTGACACTTTCGGCAGAATTAGCCATTTTGGCCCTCGTCTCTGCACTGATTTTTATGCTCAGTGCGGCATGGTCCTTACTCGGAATGTTTGGCGAAGCCTTTATCATCTTGCTGTTATACCGCCAACTGGGAGAAAAACCCGCAGGGTTAGAACGCCTTGGGCGACAAACGGTAAAAAGAACGTCTGAACTGTCGCTTTATACAATAAGCGGGGTGTTGGTCGGCACTTTTTTAATCATGTTGGGATTAGGGGTATATGCCCTCAATAGTGAACCACAAAGGGATGAAATCCTGATTACTGCCCACCGTGCTGGCGCTGCTAGGGCACCAGAAAATACCCTTGCGGCTTTGCGTTTAGCGATTGCAGAAAAGGCGGATTATGCCGAAATCGATGTGCAAACGGCATCCGATGGCACCTTAATGGTATTGCACGATGCTGATTTGATGCGCATAGCGGGCGATCCAAGGCGAGTTGCCAACCTCAATGCGAGTGAAATGCAACAACTTGATGCGGGGAGCTGGCACAGTGCCGCTTTTGCAGGGGAATCTGTACCAACACTACTAGAGATGCTTAATGAGGCACGCAACAAAATCGGTTTGAACATTGAGCTTAAATATAATCAAGCCGATCCCAGCTTGGCGCAGGCCGTTGTCGCCTTATTGCAACAAGAGAAAATGACACAACAAGTGGTGATTACATCGCTCGAAGCAAGAGCCATTGAAGAAGTGCAACGACTCGACCCTTCCATTCACACTGGCCTTATCGTCACTCAATCCATTGGCGATCCCATTAAGGCGAATACACAATTCTTAGCGGTCAATCAATCGATTACTAACGAAAAATTTATCGCCCGTGCACACAAAGGAGGTAAGCAAGTGCATGTATGGACAGTAAATAATCCACGGCAAATGCGGCGCATGTTGGCGCTGGGAGCCGATGTGCTCATTACCGACTATCCGCAAGAGGCCGTGGAAATCCGAGAACAGTGGCTCGCGTTATCCCCTGTTGAACAAACGGCACTGCGCCTACGCTATGTTCTGTAAATTCTGCTTATTTACTAAGCCTCGCCTCGAAACGCTTAGCTCTGCGTTGAAGCAACCAAAAGAGGCTTAACACCCCAAATGAAGCGGCTAAAGTGGTCAACGTTAGAGCAAAACCTTTGAATGAAAACAGGTTTAAAGTAAAACCATCTAATACCAGTACCGCCAAGCCAAGCGGCATTTGGATAAGCACAGCGGTAAACCAATCGAAGGGAAGTTTAGGAAAGGTCCTGTGGTAAGCATAAAGCACTAAACCTGCAAGCAATATCAGCAAACTCGCATCATGAGCCGCCAATAAAAGATACTCCACACTGTTATGCGAGATGTGAGGCACCGCACTCAACATGTCCAACATATAACCTGCGCTGGCGACCAATGAGAAACTGATAAAACTCAATAAGGCTAATAGGATACCAAAGCCAAGTGCGGGTAAATATTTCATGTAAGGTCTCTCTATTCGCAGGTGAAATATGCTGTCTCGTCTCCCGAAAACCACAGCATGCAAGGTATAAAGGAGTAAAGAGACTTTAACTACAATAGCAGCCTAAATTTCCCTTAGCTATTAAGACCATAGTCTTATGTCTACCACAAACTTGTGCGCAATAAACGAGATGAAATCCAGTATCAAGTTAGTGTTTTCTCGGATAATCAGTGGATAAGCTTTTAAAATTACTAGATTAATCAAATTTCAATCTTATCGCTTAGTGATATCACCCACAATTTGCCCATGTGTTTGGGTGAAATAGACTAGCCAATTTCACCAATAACGCTTAGGATCGGAGTTGCATTTTTTAGCCAACATATTGTGGAGTATCAAAACATTATGGGTATCAGAGCCATAGTCGTAGACACAGCAGGCACCACGACAGACCTAAACTTTATCCAAGATGTACTATTCCCCTATTCTGTCAAAGCCTTGCCAGACTTTTTAGAACAGAACCAACACAATGTATTGGTTGAAAACTGTATTTGTGACACTAAAGATATCGCCCTAGAGCCCGAGGCTGACTTAGCGCGTGTAACTGAGATCCTGCAACAGTGGGTCAACGAAGACCGTAAAGCCACGCCACTTAAAACCTTACAAGGGTTAATTTGGAAACAAGGCTATGCCCATGGCGAATTTAAGGGCCATATCTTCCCGGACTTTATTGAAGCGGTGAAACGTTTTAGCGCACAAAATCTGCGTATTTACAGTTTTTCATCCGGCTCTGTCGACGCGCAAAAACTGTTGTTCGGCCACAGTGACGGCGGCGATTTAACTGAAATGTTTAACGGCCATTTCGACACCCGCACGGGCAACAAATTAGATAAGCAGGCTTACTGCAATATCCTCAACACCATCAGCTTAAGCCCCAAACAAGTGCTATTTGTGTCTGATGTCATTGAAGAATTAAAGGCTGCCGACGCTGCGGGTATGATGACCTGCCAAATGGTTCGCGACAGCAAGCAACGCACTGGCGAGTTCCGCAAAATCAGCAGCTTCGATGAGCTGCTGATTGAATAATGCAATTATTGAATAACGTGATGGTTGAATAACACGATAGTCGACTCAGTCAGCTCAAGCTGATTTAGCCTATAAAACGAAAGCGACCTTGTGGTCGCTTTTTTATTAATTGACTCAATTGCCCTTCACCGCTAGCGGAAACGCGGCCGAGATACATTTTTCCACCTCAAAACGATAACCATAATCCGCATTCTTATCGGGTGTGATCAACAAAATCTCGTAATCATTTAATTCAATCACATTCGACTCGGCAGGCTTTTTACAACGCGAGCGGCCATTCGCTTCAAGTGAAAATGCGAACGTTGCTAGCCATTGCCGCACTAAGTACTGATATTGAGTTCGCACTGAGGCGTAGGCCTTTTTGCGATCTTCCTCTTCCAGCTCGCTGTCATCATTACTATTCTCAGCCTTGCTCGATTTATCGCTTTCAGAGTCAAGAGCAGTCTGAGTTAGCTCTACAATCGGTACCGTCAGCACATCGGTCGCATCCGGCAACCGTCCCGATTTAGGCTCGCGAGGCGCATGCTTAGCGGCTTCTTGGGGAGAGGTAATAAAGCTGCCAAATGAGGTTTCAATGCGAGTCTCTAAATCAATTAACAGGCTCAAGTGATACAAAACCACAGTCGCTAGCACGATACGGATCAAAAAAGTCGTTTTACGGAATGAAGTATGCGAGGTAAGCCGTAACGACTTGACACCCAAAGGTTTAAGCAAAAAAATCAATATTAAATAGATAGGAATAATCAACTGCAATGCCAGCAGCACGATCGCGCTTACCATCAAAAACCAAGCGGGCATATAGAGTAGAATCGCTAAGTTATGGGTGTAATTGAGATCGCTTGCTGAGACCCCAACCACTTCGTTGACTATCGCGCCAGACCAGCCCAAAGCAAAGTTGGCAATCATCGCATAAAACAGCAACAACACAGCTTTGCCCGCCAAACTGTGCCAAACCCGCTCGAACACAGGCCAAAACTCGATGGCCATAGCGATTACGGCAATCACAGCGACCAACCCCATTAACTCGCTACTAAAAGCCAATATCAAAGCAATAAGATACAGCTTTTGCGCAAAGGATAACTTAGCAACCCCTAGGATAAGACAGCGCCAGAACTTGCCCAAACCTAAACGGATGTCACTCAGTGATGGTAAACTGAGCTTTCGCAAGTATTGGCGAGCCGCCCCAATGTAACCGATTAAATTCATTATTATTTTACATTCCATTGAAATAGTAAGACGGGCAACATTTGCCACTGTAATGTGCAAAGCACAGTGATGGCAACTGTGCCACTCAATCTCGGTACATTGGTCACTTTGGCTATCTCTAGCCAAAGTCGAACGCTCTGCTTAGAGTCGAATGAAAGCTCTGCAACACCCCATCGCCAGTTTAAATCCAACTAAAATGAACTTGAGAGGAAATCAAAGCGGCCTTATCGTCACTTTTACAAATCAATAAACCTGACTCAGGATTAACTAAACGACGCTTAACTCCCGCTCAGAAAATACGGTTTTAGCGACAAACATGCCATTAAGTGCAGCAGGAAAGCCAGCATAAACCGACATTTGCAATATCACCTCAACAATTTCCTGCGGCGTACAACCCACATTCAATGCGCCATTAATATGTACGTTTAACTGTGGCTGGCAATGCCCTAGCGCCGTGAGTGCGGCAACTGTCACTAGCTCCCGCGTCTTAAGGTCGAGCCCTTCACGCTGATAAATATCCCCAAAAGGATATTCAATAATGTAATTGCCTAAGTCAGGGCAAATATCGGCAAGACTGCGGATGACTTTCTCCCCCGCCTCACCGTCGATTTCAGTCAGTTTAGCGAGGCCCTGCACATATCTTTGATTACTCATTTTTAGCTCCTGTTGGATTAAATCACAGCAAGCAGCCTAAACCTTAGAGTTAACTCTAAGTCAATGGTTCATTGATGGATGACACAGGCAATGCGGATCAGTAAAACTAACCCTCTGTTTAACTCGCCGACTAGAGGCGCAAGCAAATAGAAAAGTAAATAATATTAGCTTTTTAGCATTTAACCACAAATGTTAGCGACTGAGCTTAGCCACTAAAAATGAGTTTGGTAATAGTGAATTTTTTGCTTAAGGGCAGCCAAATGCTCCTGCTCTTGGCGAATACGCTCAGCCAATTGTGTTGCATGTTGCTCGAGCAACTGCTGTCGCTGGCCAGCGGTTACATCGCCTTGGACACGCAACTCGGCATAGGTCAATATCTGCTTTAACGGCATGCCCGTTTCTTTTAAGCGATTGATAAACCCAATCCATTCCGCTTCTTTCGCCGCATAATCACGATGCCCGCTGCCATTTCGCACGACAGACTGCAGTAGGCCAATTTTCTCGTAATATCTGAGCGTATGCGCCGACAGCCCTGTGAGTGTAGCAAACTGACCTATGTTCATAATCTAACGATCCGCAGGATGGTTAACGCCATCATTCGTGGGCACATTTTCGAGATCGAATGGATTGACCCCTTCGAGGCAACCAATGTTGTAACCATACTCATGGGGATTGGAACGTCGCTGGTGATGGGTGTAAATACCGCAGATAGAGCAGAAGTAATGTTTAGCAGTTTTGGTATTGAATTCATAGAGTTTCAGCGCATCCTCACCCTTGAGGATCTTAATCCCCGCCAGCGGCACAGAGCCAACCATTGCGCCCTTACGACGACAGATAGAGCAATCGCAACGGCGTGGATTTTCGATGCCATTAGGCAATGACAACTCCAATACCACGGCACCACAATGGCAAGACGCTCTGTGTTTTGGCTGAATAAGAGTATTGCCCACTTGTTTAATCACACCCCACTCCTTGTTTCGCTAGATTCTATAAACCTAAATTCCCCAGCCGCTGCACCAACGCTCGCCATTGTTGCAATTGCGGCTCCTTAGCACTCATCACTGGCCCCAACATATTGGACTTAGCCCGCTTAAAACCACTAAATACTAAGGTGGCGGTATCAAGCTGTTTGAGCGCGGGAGCGCCTTGAAACCACTTGTAATACCAAGGCGGCGTGTCCATGGTCATGATAATTCGCGAGGTTTTATGGCGCAGCAACTTAGCGGGTATCAATTTACCTTTCTCATATTGAAATGCAAACCCAGATAAAAATGTCCTATCGATTAAGCCTTTAAACTTAGCAGGAATACCGCCCCACCAAATCGGGGTGACAATCACCACATGCTCTGCCCACTGGATATTCGCTTGAAACGTCTGCAAATCGGCTTCGAGTGGCTGAGGTTGACGATAACCATAGCTCAGATTCGGGTCAAAATTCAGCTCAGCTAGTTTGACGATTCTCACTGAGTGTTTATCTGCCGCCGCTTGGGCATAGGTTGTCGCTAACTGCTCACAAAAACTCTGCGCCTTAGGATTAGCACAAATCACTAAAATTTTTTTTGCCACGATGAAACTCCATAACAGTCAATGTGGCAAATAGCATAAACTCTGCCCCTAAGGGGAGAGTCAAGGCCTAAGGTAACAGCTGCGACTCACAGGAGGTGAGCCCATCAATACAGGCATCTAACTGAGTGACTTTATGTTCTAACTCACTTATCTGGCGTAAAAAATCCGCTTTAATACCCAACAAAAAAGCCTGCACTGTGGCTAACTGAGCATGCTTATCGCCTTGTTCGAGTAAATCTTTTAGTTGGACAAGCTTAATACCGAGGGCTTTGGCCTCTTTGATCAGCAACAACAGCCTAATATCCGCCGCACTATAAATACGATAACGCCCCTGACGTGCGGGAGTGTCGATGAGCCCCCACTCCTCATACAAGCGAATCGCTTTTATCGACAGCCCTGTTTGCTTTGCCGCTTGTCCAATATACATAGCTCAACCTAACCCTTTAAAGACATTACTCATATCTGCATTGCTTGCCATTATCAGCCACAGTATCAGCTTAGGCCAAGACTTGTCGCAGCAATCTTATGCTGCTAGTCTGGCCGCTTAAACGAGCGTTTTAACTTGGGATTTTTATCATGGGATTTAAACAACAGTTGCAAGAAGGTGTACAAGAACAGGCAATGGAAAAGTTTCTCGCACAGCACCCTATCGTTACCCAAATCCCCGTTGCATGGGGTGAAATGGATGCCCTACAACATGTTAATAATGTGGTGTATTTCCGCTATTTTGAAACGGCACGTATCGACTTTTTCAATCGTCTCTTCCCGCTAGATACCCTGTATAAATCAGGTATTGGCCCCGTAATCAGCGAAAATCAGGCTCGCTATAAACGCCCAGTGACTTTCCCCGATACTTTATTGGTGAGTGTCAGTATTAGCGATATTCACAGCGATAGATTTACCATGCATTATCAGGCTTTTAGTAAACAGCAGCAGGCAGTAACCACCTTAGGCACTTCAGTCGCCGTAATGTTTAACTTTAAAACGGGCAAAAAAGCCGAGTTACCGGCAGAACTGCTGGCGATTCTCAAACAGCACGAAATCGCTTAAGCTATTAAAATCAATAACGAATTGCCAGCACACTTTAGGCCATACCTTGAGGGAAGCATGTATGTCAGATAACGAAAATATCGAGATCGCCATTGAACATCAACAGGATAGACAGCGTTTTATTATCCCTGTCGACGGCTATGAAGCCGTGTTGGAATACCGATTATCAGGCAAGGATATCGATTTCAGCCGCACCTTTGTCCCCAACGAGCTGCGCGGTAAAGGCCTTGCCGAACGCTTAGTGCGCCACGGCTTAAAGTGGGCCAAAGGCCAAGACTTTACTATCCAAGCCAGCTGCTGGTATGTGCAGAAGTTTTTGAAATAAGCAGATTTAAGAACGAGTTCGCTAAATCCAATAAACAGGGTAATGGCGCTTGGGATCGGTGGAAAGGTTATTGACCACCAGCGCGACCAGTAAGAGTAATACTGAGCCGAGGAACACTGGCATTAACGCGTAAAGAAAGCCGAGTTGATGCACGTTTTCACCGCCAATCACGGCAATCAATGCCGTTGCGCCGCCCGGAGGATGAAGAGTCCGAGTCAGGTACATGAATGCGATAGACAGGGATACCGCTAAGGCGCTGGCCAGCACCACATAATCGCCACACACTTGGTACACTGCGACCCCAATTAAGGCCGATAACACACTGCCACCAATCAAGTTACGCGGCTGAGAAAACTCCGCTAGCGGTGCACCGTAGACCAGCACAGCCGACGCACCAAACGAGCCAATGACAAACATAGTGTCGACGAGGTTTTCACTCATATAATTTGCGAGACTCGCGACCAAGTAAATGCCACAGAAAGCCCCAATCCATGACCACACAATCTTTTTAAGTGGCTGTCTTGGTGGACAAATGTCCTTCGATCGCATGCGGGTAAAATAGAATCTCATGGTTAATCCGAACCGATAAAAATTAAGCGATACAGACAAGTGATCTGCATCACAGTTAGCGGGTCGACAAATTAACCCTTCAGCAGCGCAATTGCAATTACGCTGACCGAAAGAGTAAGCAGACTAAGCGCTTTCACCACTCAGATTAGCGAGCATTTCGCGGATATCTTCAGGAATCGGGCGGCTTTTTTCACTGCTGTAATCGTAATGTACGAGTGTGGTTTTTACTTCGGCGGTCTTGTTGCCCGCTTGCCAACAGGTTTGGGTCAGCTCGAAGCTGCTATTACCGATACGGCTGACATAGGTTTTTACTGTGACACTCTTGCCATAGTAAGTCGGCGCGATAAATGCCACGGTAAACCCCGCGACGATTAAGTTCCACTGATGCAAATCTAACTCGGGATTAAAAATCTCAAAGATTGGCGTGCGCGCCGCTTCGCACCATACGGGGATCACAGTGTTGTTGATATGACCTAGGCCGTCGGTTTCAGTAAATCTTGGATTGATTTCGAGACTGTATTCTGTGGCTGACATGCAAACTTCCTTTTTATTATTTTATGAATGGAAGAGCGTGGTGATTAACGTAATTAAACCAACCACCAAACTCATCCATTATCCTAAGCCAAACAGGTTCTAGCCACTAGCCCAAACCTAGCATTTTAAAACTGACAACTCGCCGTTTCTGGGGTTTGCTTGCCGTTAGCATCGTACTTTTTAAGGCATCCAGCCTTACCCATATCATACATTTTCTCGTATTCTAACTTGCCATTTTTATAAGACTTATACACCCCATGAGTTTTTGGGTTCTCTAAGTGATAAATCTTACGGCCCTTAGTGATATGTGAGTAATCGGCAAAACCCGGCTCTTCGGAATAGATAACACCGTTAATGTAGCGCTTGTGGATCACATGCTGTTCATCGATACGCAGCATTTCATTCGCTATCTTGCCATTCATGTCGTAACACACTTTATCCACGGCATAATTGCTATCGAGGTCTTCAATACAACTCACGGCACCATTATCAAAGTACTCGCGCTGTATACCGCAGCGCGCAATGGCGTTATCCCAGAAATAAGGTTCACCGTTCCAGGTTTCGCCTTCTTGCTGGCAGTAGTTCCACAGGCTTCTTAATTGCCCATTAGGATAGAAACTGTAATGGGGGCCAGAGACACGGTTATTCACTTGGTGACCATATCGGGAGAGTGAGTAACCACCATCAGTGGAATAACTGATACTTGGGCCGTATTCCTTACCCGCTTTGTACGTTTTTAAATTTAATAAACGGCCATTGGAATCAAACTGATATTCTTTATCTACAGCGCCATTGGTGTAATAAGCCAATTTATACAAGGAGCCGCTGCTATGATATTCGCGCTGCTCACCGTGTTTTATCGATGAAATTTCTTCATTTTTACCATTAATCACCCCTTCACAATCATCTGAGTAGGGATTCTCACGCATAATACATTCATCGTGCGAAGGCTTAAGCGTCACCGCTTCATTGAATTTATAACTCGTTAGTTCAGTCAGCTCACCGTTCTGGGGATTAAAGCGCATTTGCTGACCATCCAACTCTCCTTGGCGGTAGTTAGCGATATCCACCACGACATTCGGACTTGAATACCAAATACTCTGACCATTAAGGCGACCCTGCTCATAATGACGGGTATTAAACATCAGATTATTTTTGTCGAATGATTTAGACTCTCCTTGACGTAAGCCATTGACATAGTTCACTTCGGTACGAGTCCCATCTTCGGCTTTAAATACCCAAAGGCCAGTGCGTTTTCCGGCAAGATAGGCGCCTTCACCAACTTGATCACGGAAATGTCCGCTCGTCACTTTATCGACCCAAGGACCTTGTTTGACACCCTTTTGATATTGGCCTTTGCTGCCATCAGCCTCAAGCCACTCGCCATCTTTTACGCCATTAAGATAAATACCTTTTGCCACTAATCGCTTATCGCCTTCTGCACTGGAGTCATAATCGGGCTCATAGACTTCGTAGGGGCCGTCGAGCACATCCTGATTGTAATGGGCAAAACCAAAGTTATCGGCCTCATCGAACATCGACTGTGCAATCCATTTACCTTGCTTTTTACCGTCAAGATATTCGCCTTCCCAATAAATGGCTTGGTTCTCTGTCTCCATCCACTTACCGACTTTTTTGCCCTGTTTGTAGTTACCAGAGTAAACCACGCTACCATTGCGACCATCGTAGGCTGCATACGGGCCATCGAGCACACCTTGGGCATAATGACTTTCACTGGCAAGCCCTGCCCAAGTGCTCCCCATGCCCATACTCATAAAATCATAGGATGGGCCTGTTTTAGGGATCACGGCACCACCACTTTTAAGCCAATCAAAATCATCGGCCTCAAAGGCCACGCTCACCAATACAAAACTGCCGTCTTCTTCGCTATAACCACTGCGATCAAAGGTGGTCACTAAGCTATATTGGCGCTCAATCCCTTGGGCATCTTTATCTTTGCGAGTGAGTGGATAACGTAATTTATATTCGACGGCTGTCTTCACATCGACGGGTGAACCTTCGGAATTACGATAACCCACTAAGGTCGGCTTGAGCTTAGTAGAACCATCGACAACCGCTTTAATGGCGGGATCTTCAATCGCGTCAACATCATAGGTCATACGGTATTGTTGCGGCGGAATTTGGCTTAGTACTTTACGAACGCTACCCACGGTAAACGAGGTTAAGGTTGGTGCGACTTCATCGAGCACAACCTGTAGACGGGGAAGTTTTGTGAGATCATCCCCTTCAAAACCATAGCCCCGTAAATGCTGACCATCGGCATCTTTCAGCATGACAACCACTTCTTTGGTGCCACCTTTATCAAAATCGAGGTAAAAAACCGCAACCACTTCAGCAGAACCATAATCATCAAGACGCACGCCGGGCGCATCGCCATAGAGCATTTCGCCCCACACTTTATGATCTTTTTGATAGAAATTGAGCCATTGCCCGTTAGGCAAGTCCACTGGGCCATGGACGATTTTTTCGTAATCCTCAGCGTCAGCTGCAGGAATGACAGTTAAAGAAGATAACAACACCGCACTCACTGCAGCGAATAAACTACGAATCGAAAGTTCCATTTAACTACACCTTTTATACCGACGCCTCGCGCCTCATGCGCACCAGTAAACGGGGCGAATTTTAAGCGAAGAAAAGCACTTCAGGAAGTAGTAGATAAAAAAAAGGCCGCTTCCGCGGCCTTTAGCAACAACAACTTAACAATTAGTTGTTGTACATAGCATTTATTTCATGGGCGTATTTATGGTAAATCATCTTGCGGCGCAGCTTGAGCGTTGGGGTGATTAAACCCGCTTCCATCGAAAATGCTTCAGGCAACAGAGTGAACTTTTTAATCTGTTCAAAACCGGCCAACTCATGCTGTAACTGCTTTAAGCGTTGCTCAAAATGCTCAACCACATGACTATGGCGCAGCAATTCTAAAGGTGACTCATACTTCAGCCCTTTGTCCTTCGCCCACGCTTCCAGTGACTCAAACGCTGGCACAATCAAAGCGGTCACATAGTTACGCGCATCGGCAATAATCGCCACTTGCTCGATAAAAGGACAACAGCCTACGGCGCCTTCAACCCTTTGCGGCGCGATATATTTACCGTTGGAGGTCTTCATCAATTCTTTAATACGATCGGTAATAAATAAATTGCCGTTCGCATCGAAACGCCCTGCATCGCCGGTTTTTAACCAACCATCCTCAAACGCAGCGGCGGTATCTTCAGGACGATTGTAATAGCCGCGCATCACAGTCGCGCCGCGGACTAAAATCTCATCGTCCTTACCTAACTTAATTTCGGTTTCCAGCAAAGGTTGTCCATTGGAACCCGGCACTCGATTACCTAAGGTATTGCAGGTCACAGTCGCGTTAGTTTCTGTCATACCGTACCCACAAAGTACTGGAATATTAATCGCATGGAAGAAACTACCGACATTCACATCTAAGGCTGCGCCACCGCAAGGCATAAACTTCAAACGGCCACCAAGCACAGCCTGCAGCTTGCTATACACCAGCTTGTGCGCCAAACGCCATTGCAGCGACAACCACAATCCGCCCTTAGCACGACCTTGGCCAACTTCGAACTGACGTTGGCCGACGCGCATCGCCCAAGCAAACAACTTCTTACGACCGTCGGCTGATTTGGCGACTTTATCTTGTACGGCGCTATACACTTTTTCGAGGAAACGCGGCACCACACACAAGGTATGTGGACGCACGGCGCTAATCGCCTCTTTCACTCTTTGGGTATTTTGCAGATAGACGTTATGGCCGCCACGGCACAAGACGTAGAAACTCCAACTGCGCTCAAATACATGGCTCAATGGCAAAAATGCCAAAGACACATCGCCAGAATGGAAGGCCAGTTTTTGATCGTGCTGACGTATGGTAGACGCCATATTACGGTAATCCAGCATCACGCCCTTAGGATCGCCCGTCGTGCCGGAGGTATAAATTAAGGTCAGTAAATCATCGAGATTTGCAGCATGTAAACGCTGATTAAGCTCGGCTTCTTGCTCAATGTTTAACTGAGTGTCACCCGCCAGTAGGGTATCTAGATGCCAATGCTGATTGGCCTTATCGGCAGCGAGTGTCACGCTGGCATCGAATACAATCACATGCTCTAGGCTTGGGCATAAGGCTTGCAACTCACACGCCATGGCGTATTGCTTAGCGTCGTCGACAAAAATCACTTTAGCGGTGGCGTCGTTAACGATAAAGCTCGCCTGTTCGACGGTACTGGTGGGATAAATTGGCACTACAACGGCGCGAGTTTTGAGAGTGCCGACATCGGCACAAGTCCACTGCGGGCAGTTTTGCGCCAGAATAACGCAACGGTCTTGCACTTGTACGCCAAGTTCGATCAACACTTGTGCAATTTTACTGCTGATTTGGTCGAAGGCTTGCCAACTCACCTGATACCAAGGAGCGGCCATTTCAAAACCTTCCAGCGCTACTGCGTCTTTTAAAGACTCGCTCTGCTGCTGTAGTAGTCGAATAACATGATATTGATCGAGAGACATAAGAGACTCACCTTTTTAGCTTACAAGTGTACCGCTTTTGCAGCATTCTACCTGAAGGCCAAATAAAAACTAAGAGTTTTTGCTCTAATGTTGTGCAAATGTCGCCCAAATCACGCTGTAAATAGGCTTTAGCGGCGTACCACTCTTGGTTTCACTTACTTGCCAGAGCGAACAAAATTTAATCTCGAAACGTCAACATGCCCTCATAACATCGCCCTTCCAGAGGGTTTTCTTGCCCCAAATCAGCACCGCTTGCCCAAGCAGTATTAAGAGTAGATCCCATAGCAACCAATTAGTTAAATTGCCGCCATCACTTAAAGACGTAAGGCTGATGGACACCCACAGGGAATGCCCCGCGACGACCATCATAGTGAGCGTGATATGCAAAACTCGGCGACACATACAGCCAAGACCTAACGTCAAGGCGCAGGCCCAGTAAGTGCTGAGCACCAGATGACCCACTAACTGCATATTCAGATCACCATTGAGCCAGCCCAACAGCAGACTACACGTCAGCATAATGCCGACGACCACATTCAGGAGTCTTTGCTGTCCAAGGCAAAATGCCGCTATGAGTCCTTTTCGACCATCAAACCCTGGCATCAACAATAAGGTTTCTGTCGAGCGCGAGCGTTGCACTCGGCTCCAATGCACCAGCGAACAACTAATCACACTGAACTGCGCCAAAAACAATAATACAGGGATATTCAAATGAAATTGATGCGACAACAGCCCAAGCACTAAGGCTAATATAGGCAGTAATAACAATAGAATGGTGAGCATAGGGCCGATAAAAAAATTGGTGGGATGCAAATAACGCTCGAAGCGACTCAAGATACGCATCGATTGCAGATTCGGCAGCCAAAACCACCCCATTTCGAGACCATTGAGATATACCGTCCTCGCCTCAGCGCGCCAAGGTAAAACACCGCATGCACGCGCAATCAGCATACCTAAAATCAGCAGGGCAATAGCACTTAGCCAAAGGGGAATGTGCTCTGCAATCAATGGGATAAACGGCATTAAGACAAAAAGTAAAAACGAAGCATAAAACCACTGAGTACTGAGTAAACAAAGCCAAATAAAAGTTAAACTCATCACCAAAGCCAGCACTAAGCTCGCTAGGCTAGCCGTCAAACCTAAAGCCCAACAGAACAAGACACCTATGCCAAAAACGCTAGCTAAAACAGTGACACTTTGAATGTAGATATGGCGACGATAATGGGGCATTAACTGTGCGCATTCATTCGCCATCAGACGTATGAGTTGCCATGCAACCGCCGCCGAACTTGAGATAATCCCCATAGAAAACAACAGTTCAGCACTGTCATTTTTACCATAAACTGCGGCGATACAAGCTAAGATCACCCCCAGTATCGCCGTACCTAAAAAGCTCACACTGCCGATATCAAAACACCAAAAGCGCAGCATGCCCTTGAAAGGATTCATTCGCTGACTCGTTCCTTTGCCCTTCGCGACTTGTATCTGCTTATGGTGCGCCGCACTCATCTGTGTAGCTCCATAAACAGCTGCTCCAAGTTTAAAGCTTCATTCTTTAACACACCTGATATTGACGCGCTGTGCTCACCTAAATCCACCAGCACCGAATCGCCAACACGGCTCAGCACTGTAATTGACTCGGGCAAAACAGTTTCGGGCGCGAGTGTTAACAAACGCACTTCTTCACGCAGGGCATCGATTTCCTTAAACAGCACTAACTCGCCCTGTTTAATCAGTGCCACATGGCTGGCAACTCGCTCTAAATCAGAGGTGATATGGGATGAAAACAGCACGGCAGAACCAGATTCGAGGGCAAGATCGAACAAATCGACCATAAACTTGCGCCGGACTATAGGGTCGAGGCTGGCAACGGGTTCATCGAGGATTAACAACTCAGGGCGATAGGCCATCGCCATAATTAACGCTAATGATTGCCTTTGCCCAACCGATAAACGCTGCACCTGTTGGGTCACATCTAACTCGAAACGAACTAGCCAATCTTGCTCTAATTGGATGTCCCAATTGGGATAAAAGCTGCGGTGTAAATCGAGGGCGCGTTCAATAGTAAAACCTTCATAACCAAAGGGTTGCTGCGGTACATAACCTAAACGCTCCTTTGCCTTTGAAGTTAAGTTTTCGGGCGTTTCGCCTAAGGTAACAATACTGCCAGAATCTGGTGTGAGCACACCCAAGGCACAGCGCATTAGGGTCGATTTACCCGCCCCATTTTGCCCCAATAACCCCACCACCATACCCGCCGACAAAGTTAACGATAAATCCTTAAGCGCCCACTTTTCACCCGCGCCTTTACCGCGAAAGATTTTATTCACTCGGTTAAATTCAAGTATTGGCGTGCGCTTTGGGTCCATCGAATTTCATCCTTTTTATGCTATTTATCGGTACATTACTTTCTAATCTTGCCAGCGCTCATTTAGCAGTTGCAGCAACTCGGGCAAGCTGACACCTAACTGCTTTGCCTGCGACAACAGGGCATCGAGCTGGGGTTCGAGCAGACTAATACCCGATGCCATAGTCTCAGTTCGCAACGCAACTTTTGTCGCTTGGCCGCGGCGACGTTCGAGCCAACCTTGGTCAACCAGCTGTTGAATGGCGCGGGAAACTGTCATGGGATTTACCGCTAAATGCTCGGCAATCTGGCGCACTGAGGGTAATACGTCTTCCACTTGCAGTTGACCGCCCACAATTAAACGCACGACTTGTTCGTGTAATTGTTTGTAAATGGGTTCACCACTGCTGGGGTTGACATTTAAAAGTTCTAACATTAGCCTTTACACACTGTATTAATACATTGATACACCGATACACCGGTATTTAAATTAACACACTCGTCCTGAAATGCAAAAAGGAAAGCGCGCATGATACATAGCATGACACACAGGAAGTTAAGCAACACAGTTCAACGCCTTGTGCCAACTCAGCCACGCCATGGTGCGACTAGTGCCACATGGCACACGCGTACTTTGAGAATGAGCGCCCTCATACTGGCAATGGCAAGTACGGCGACGTGGGCGAGTGATGTTAAAAGCCAAGAGACACAAGCGACGGCAGATATAGCTAGGAACATGGCGAATGACACCGACACTTGTTATGTGGAAGGCGTATCCGATCGCCTAAACTGCGGTTTTGTGACTGTGCCAGAAAACCCTAACAAACCCGATGGCAAACAGATCCAAGTGCATTACGTTGTTTTGCCTGCGGTGAAAAATGCCAACCATGAAGAAGCCTTGCTGGCGATTGCCGGCGGCCCAGGACAATCGGCCATAGAGAACGCGGCAGGTTTCGATGCCATGCTGAGCAAAGTTCGCCAACAGCGGGATATTTTACTGATCGATCAAAGGGGCACTGGCCGTTCGAATGTACTGGCCTGCGATGAAGGAGCTCAATCTCCACTGTCCTTCGATGACGATAATGTCGATACCTTAGCCGAAACGCAAAAATGCTTAGCCAAAATTGATGCCGACGTGACTCAATACGGCAGCCTCAATGCGATTAAAGACTTCGAAGCCGTACGTGCGCACTTAGGCTATAAAAAACTGCATATTTACGGCATCTCCTACGGCACTCGCATGGCGCAACTTTACATGCGTTTATATCCAGATCACTTAGCCACAGTGACCTTAGACGGCATAGTGCCCATGCAGCAAAGCGTATTGGAAATTGGCTCGGCGATTGATCGTGGCTTCGACTTATTGTTTAAGGATTGCCAAGCAACCGCCGCCTGTAACAGTCAATTCCCCGAGTTACAAGCGGACTTTGAGCGAGTCGACGCTAAGCTCGCCACAGGCCCTGTGATGGAAAACGTTTACGATCCCGTCACGGGCGAAAAAACCATGTTAACCATGACGCGCGGTAAATTCTCTGGCTCGATCCGCATGGCACTGTATCAAGCCAATGTGCGCGCCCTCTTGCCCCATGCGATTCATCAAGCATCGAAAAACAACTTCCAACCTATACTCGGCCTCTATGCCCTCACTATCGACAATGCTGGCATGGCGATGGGCATGCACGCATCCGTTGTGTGTGGCGAAGATATGCACCGCATTACTCCAACCATGCGCGAGCAGGCCAAAAAATCCTTTATGGGCAGAACCATGCTCGAAGGCTTAGAGGCGACTTGTTCAGTATGGAAAGTCCCTGCGGTCGATAACAGCTTTAGCGAGCCCATTAACAGTAACATTCCGACCTTGTTGTTATCCGGCGAAATCGACCCCGCCACCCCACCAAGCTGGGGCGAGTTAGCCATGGAAAAACTCACCAATGCCAAGCACTTTGTCGCTCCTTATGCGACCCACGGTGTGGCCTATCAATCCTGCGCCAATAACCTGATTGCCGATCTCGTTCGCTCGGGCTCAGTCAACGATCTCGACGGCGAATGTTTGAACAAAGATGTGCGCCGCAGCTTTTATTTAAATGCCAGCTCGGTAGAACCGCTTAATGCGACCAGCACAAAAACCACGACAACAGATGACCACGCCAGCACTGGAGCTAAGGAATAAGCCATGATTAAAGTATCCCATCTTTCCAAGCGCATCGGTGACGTGCAGGCGCTGAATGACTTAAGTTTCGTCGCACAAAACGGCCAAATCACAGGACTACTCGGCCCGAACGGGGCAGGTAAAACGACCTGTTTACGCACTATCTTTGGCCTGCTGAAACCCGATAACGGCAAGGCTGAAATCGAAGGCATAGATGTCGCCATCGACCCTATTGGCGCTAAACAGCAACTCGGGCTATTCCCCGACCCTTTTGGTCTGTACGAACGCTTAACACCACGGGAATACATTCGCTATTTTGCCGAGCTAAGCGGCTTATCATCCAAGGACGCCAAAGAAGCCACCAGCCAAGTGATTGCAAAATTGCGCCTCGAAGACATTAGCGATCGCCGCTGCAAAGGCTTCTCCCAAGGACAAAGAATGAAAACCGCCCTCGCACAGGCAATCGTCCACAGCCCGAGCAATATTATCCTCGACGAGCCGACCCGTGGGCTGGATGTGATGAGCACTCGCCTATTGCGTGACATTCTTATCGATCTTAAAAATCAAGGACATTGCGTGCTGTTCTCGAGCCATGTGATGCAGGAAGTCGCCGCACTGTGTGACCAAGTGATCGTTATGGCCCAAGGTAGAGTCGTCGCCATTGGCAGCCCCACCGAACTGTGCACCCAAACGGGTAAAGACTCACTCGAAGAAGCCTTTATTCAACTTATCGGCACGGATGAAGGGATAGCGGCATGATGACTCAAACTAACAAGAATGCAGGCAGCATCAATGATGTACAAGCTCAGATAGATAAGATCATGGATAAGGGAATGACAGCATGAATAAAATAATCGCTATGGTTCGTAAAGAACTCATCGATGCCGCCCGCGATAAGCGCTCTGTGATGGCGGGTCTGTACTACGCCATAGGCACGCCGCTGATCATGTGCGGCCTATTTATGGTGTTAATTGGCCAATTAACCAGCCCCGATGATTTGAAAATCACCATTAAAAATCCCGATAAAGCACCGGATTTAGTAAGATTTTTATCGAATAAGGGCATCACTCAAGGCGCAGCCGATGGCTCTGACGCCAAAGACCTTAAAGCAATAGAACTGATCATCAGCACCGACTATGCCGCGCAAATGAACCAAGGCAAAAGCGCCGAAATCACTATCGTGGCCGATAACTCTGAGGAGAAACTGCAGAACTCGATTCGTAGACTCGAGAAACAACTGCAGGCCTACAGCGCTGAAATGGGCAGTTTACGTTTAATCGCCCGCGGTATTGACCCCCGCGTGGTGCAACCGCTTAAAGTGAATGTGCAAGACAAAGCCACTACAGACTCTAAAGGTGGGATGATCTTAGGTATCGCCATTTTCACTATGATCTACTCGGTATTTATCTCGGGGATGAACCTAGCTATCGACACCAGTGCCGGTGAGCGCGAACGTAACTCCTTGGCCCTGCTACTGAGCCATCCGCTGACCACTCGCCAATTAGTACTGTCAAAAATTATTGCGGTGAGCTTGTTCGCTCTGCTCGGTTTAGTGCTGATCTTGCTGGTGTCTAAAATCGCCTACGCCTTCGTGCCATGGCAGGAATTAGGCTTTAGCGTCAACATCACCACAGAATTTATGCTGCTGATGTTAGTGGTCGGCATCCCCGTCGCGTTAATGGCCGCTTGTCTGCAACTGTTTGTGTCTTTTATGGCGAAAACCTTTAAGGAAGCTCAGTCCTATCTGACTATGGTGCTGTTTGTGCCCTTAGCCCTGTCGATGGCCGCAAGTTACAACATAGCGCCAGATATGCTGCAGTGGTTGCCCGTCTCGGGTCAGCAACAGGCATTAATGGACTTTATCAAAGGTAAAGACTTGCCCATGTTGCAGTTACTGGTTTCGACCTTAGGCACACTCGCCATTGCGATATTGCTCGCCTTTGGCATGGAAAGGTCGCTCAAGAGTGAAAAAGTGATCTTCGGTTTATAGGGCGCTTCGATTGATAAACTTGGGACGATAACCAAGTCGTTCCCAAGTTGAAAACCTCAGTAGCTACGGGAGTTTGTTATGGAAAACGAATTTGTCTTAATGGTGATTATGGTCACCTTCATTATTGGCCTCAGCGCCACTGAAATGTTTAAACACTATCTAAAGGCGCGCCAACTTAGAGTGGGCACCGCAGACGATAGGCACCTTGAGGACAAAGTGACTCAACTCAGCCTACAAAACCAAACACTAATTGAGCGAATACAAGTGCTTGAAAAAATAGTGACAGAGCCAGAGTACGAGCTAAAGCAACAGATTAATCAGTTATGAACCCTAAGCTCCTCAAACAACAAAGCCACTGGATTTTCAGTGGCTTTATTTTTTTACAGGCTCGATAGCAAGATTACTTAGCCTTAGGCCTGAATGGTTTGATAACCGACTCATTGCACTCTAAATACGGGCCTTCCATCAAGTCGATACAGTAAGGAATGGCGGGGAACACGGCATCTAAACATTCGCGAATCGATTTTGGCTTGCCGGGCAAGTTCACAATCAATGAATCACCACGTAACCCTGCGGTTTGGCGCGATAAAATGGCGGTAGGCACAAATTTTAATGACTCAGCGCGCATCAACTCACCGAAGCCTGGCATCATGCGATCGCAGACGGCTTCTGTCGCTTCTGGGGTGACATCGCGTTTCGCAGGTCCTGTGCCGCCCGTAGTGACAATCAAACAGCAATCCTGCTCGTCGGCCATCTTGATCAGCGTCGCTTCAATCACATCCTGCTCATCGGGGATCACTTGATAAATCGGCTCCCACTCGCTGGTGAGATAGTCGTTGAGCGTGTCGATAATCGCCTTGCCTGAGATATCTTCATAAATTCCCGCGCTGGCGCGATCGCTGACCGTCACAATACCGATTTTTGCTTTGCTCATAGGAAATCCCCAATGATGTTGAAATGAAACATGCCGAAGTGAAAATTGTCGACATCAAACATGGAAGAAGCCGCGACAGCTTCGACCTTAAGCCGCAGCTAAAATAGCATAAATGCTCGGGAAAGGGGGCGACTAAAACGTGATGAGGTTCTCGCAACACCGTTTAAACACTCGGAATTTAAAAATTGTTCATTGATGACAAACGCCTTCCCCAAAGCAAAGCAGCATTGGGCCGATAAAAACATGCCATAAAGGGAGATTGGCTCAGGCACTCTCACTGCAAGTTGAGCCATTCAAAAGATAAAACGATCAAAGGGTTAAATCCGCCGTGCATTCCAATACTTAGACGCCCAATAACTGTTGTGCAGGCTCGAAATCTTCACCCCTTGGCTAGTGGAAACGTGGAGAAAATTATCGCCTCCTACATAAATGCCGACATGGTGTGTGCTCCAGCCCGTCTTGAAAAATACCAAGTCACCCTTGCGCAGTTGATTTCTCGGCACAGGTTTACCTAAGGCTTGTTGCTCTTCAACCGTGCGCGGTAAGGTCATACCCAACATCTTCTGATAGGCGACAGACACAAAGGCCGAGCAATCTATGCCACGCTTAGTACCACCACCAAGGCGATAAGGTACTCCGCGCCATTCAGAATGCAGTTCGGAGATATTGCTATCATTCCAAACCGTGGCGGGTTCAACTTGCTTTACCACAGGCTTAGGTTCTGGCGCGCTAGCACAAGCGCCAAGGCCTAAGGCTAAGATAACTATCAGTAATCGTTTCATAGCTTCAAACTCATTGCAGGCAGATTTCACAGTAACGTAATTTTGAGTTTTTATCAGGTAAATTCAGGGCGGCTGGGGATCAAAACGCCCCAACACCCGCGCACTCTAGCAGACTAATATAACCTAAAGCTTAAAACTATAACGCCGTCCACAATAAACGCACACCCACCAGCACCATTAAAATCAAGATGATGCGTTTAAATAACCTATCGTCAATTTTATCTTGAATGAACAAACCTAACTTTACCCCTAACCATGCAAGCGGCACCAATAACAGAGAAACGATAATATTCTCTTGGTTGATCTGCCCAAGCAAACTGTAAGGAACAAGTTTAACCAGATTCACCACCGCAAAAAACACCACGGCAGTGGCTAAAAACTCTGCCTTGGCCAAGCGCAACGGCAACAAATAAGCGTTGAGTGGCGGCCCGCCCGCATGGGCAACAAAGCTCGTAAATCCGGCGGTTAAGCCACACAATCGCCCAACCAGAGGTGAAGGTGATGCTTGAGTTTTATCCCCAAGGATCAAACCATACAAACCAAAACCGAGGGACACACAGCCTAGAATCACCCGTAAGTAATCTTCGTTTAATCTATCAAACAACAGATAAGCGATAAAAATCCCCACTATCGCTGCGGGCAGTAATATCCATAAATGACGCGGATTATGTTGCCCCCACCAGGAACGCACACTTAAAAAATCCATATAAATCAGCAGTGGTAACATGACTGCCGCCGCTGTAGCAGGGCTAATGGCCAGCGCCAATAGCGGGACAGTTAAGCCGCCCACGCCACCCGCAAAACCTGATTTAGAAATCCCCGTAATCAATACTGCGGGTATCGCCACTAACCAAAAAAGAGGGTCCGTTAACATCAACACATCCTGAATAACGCTTTAAGGCTATCAAGTTACCTGTTGTTGGTGTGATAAAAAAGAGGCTGCACTGAGCTAACATCAAAAGTGTAATCACATAGATAAGTCAGCGAGCCTAAACGTGAGTAACAACCTCGCCCATAAAATACGGGATAAACAGTAAAAAATCCGCAGCCATTTGGCTGCGGATTTTTTATGTTAGCTTTTGGCTAAAGAAGAAAAGCTTAGCTTACGCCTATGCAGATTCAGCCGTCATATTCACTAAGCGAGGCGTACTCTTAGTCGCTCTCTTAGCTGACGCTGGAGTTTTGGGCTCTGGCATACGAATGGTTAATGACATGACTAACGCCACCACCAGCAACACTAAAATCACGTTGAAGGTTGCAATAAAGCCACCAAATAACGAGGCGACAATCGAACCGATAATGCTGCCGATACCGAAACCTAAGTAGATAACGCCATAGTTTTTAGTCAGGTTATTCAGGCCGAAGAAGTCGCTCACCAGTGAGGGATAAACAGTGATAGTACCGCCAAAACTAAAGGCAACGCAGGCAACCGCAACGAAGAACAGGTTAGCATTCAAAGGAATGAACAACAGTAACACCATACCGACTAAAGTGATGATCTGCGCCAGTGAAATAACCCGAATGCGGGGGATTTTGTCCGACAGAATACCCAGCACTAAACGACCACTGAGGTTCGCCATAGCAATCACAGCAACAGCATTGGCGGCGACCAGTACAGGCAAGTCGACCATCTTCTCGCCGATATCTTTAGCCACACCAATCACATACAAACCACTCATACAGGCCGACAGGAACATCAGCGCCAGCATCCAGTATTGCGGCTTACGCATGGCTTCAGCGAGGGTGAAGTCGCGACTTTCGGCTTGCTGACTTGCGGCTGATTGTGCAGGCGCATCTTTCATCAACATACCGCCACACAAGACCAACGCCATGGCGATCAGCCCCCACAGTTGGAAGGTGGTTTCAAGGCCAGTGTTTTCGAGTAACAGCACGTTAATGTATTTAAATCCGAGGCTACCTAGACCATAAGCACCAATCGCTAACGCCGAAATCAGCCCTTTGCGTTCAGGGAACCACTTCACGCAGTTAGACAAGGTCATCAAGTAGCCAGTGCCATCGGCAAAGCCCACTAAAATCCCTGCGCACAGGTAGAGCATCATCAAGTTACTGGCTTGGGCAGTGAGTAAGAAGCCAACGCCGAGTAACAGGCCTGCGCCTAAGGTGACATTACGTACGCCAAAGCGTTCCTGTAATTTGCCCGCCATGGAAGATGCCACGGCCAAAGACAAACTCAGCAAACCAAACACAAATGCCACTTGGCTGACGGGTTCGTCGAGCTTAACGGCCAACTGCGCATTGAACAGGCTCCAAGTGTAAACTGAGCCGAGTGCAAACTGGGTGATAATAGTACCAACTAAGGTCAGGTACCGAGTACGGTTCATCTCTTTAGTCATGATGCATCTCGCTTTAGGGGATCAGGAATTGAGTCCACTATAAGAGAGATGCGATTCGCGCCGATCAATTAAGGCATGAAATACAGATCTGCAGGAATGAATGACAATTACAGCCTCATCAGCTGTCGAAAAGCCTTAATATTACTACGGCTAACGGGCACCTCAAACGACAAATCATGCAACCTAATCAGGTAAGTGCTATTGAACCAAGGAACGATTTCGCGGATCTTGTTGATATTGACGCAATAGGAACGGTGACAGCGAAAAAAACCTTCAGCAGGCAAACGACTCACAAACTCACTGATGGTCATCTGCATCACATAACGGTCAGTGCGGGTGTAGACATAGGTCAGTTTTTCATCGGCCTCGGCATAATAAATTTGCTCGCAGGGCGTAACGATAATCCGCTCACCTTTGACTAAATTCACGGTTCGACTAGTGTTACTCGCGACCTCATGTTGCGGCTTTGGTGCTTGTCGTCCCACCTGTTCAATCTTCTGCAATAAGCTGATGATCCGCGGTTCATTGTAGGGCTTGAGAATATAATCGAAGGCTTCGAGCTCAAATGCTTCTACTGCAAATTCTTTATAGGCAGTAACAAACACCACATGGGGAGGATGGGTCGATTTATGCAGATTCTTCGCCAACAAGAGGCCATCAATGGACGGTATTTGGATATCCAAAAACACCACATCGACCTCGTGATCCTGCAAATATTTAAAGGCCTCTAAGCCATCCTCGAAGCTAGCCACTATGTCTATCTCACTGTGGCTCTTCACTAAATACTCTAGCTCCTCACGGGCGAGATATTCATCTTCAACTATGATGGCTTTTAACATACTTGCGCCTCATTTTCCGGTAAGTAAAAACTGACTTCAGTCCCCGGCTCGAGCCGTTTAAGCTGCAAACCTTCGCCGTACAATAACTTCACTCTCTGGTGCACATTCATCAGCCCGATACTGCTGCTTTCTACACGGCCAGCAGCTACACCATCAATCACCTCTTGGCGGATCCCATAGCCAGTATCGCGCACGGCGACGCGAATGCCTGCATCGAGTTTTTTCACTTCTATCGTCACTCTGCCCGGTGCACTACGCGGCTGAATGCCATGCAAAATCGCGTTTTCCACCAGCGGCTGTAACAAGAGGCAAGGTACACAAAAATGCACATCGTCGACATCGAAGATCACTTCAAGCTTGTCGCCAAAACGCGCCTGCTCGATCGCCACATAATCACGGACTTGCTTCACTTCTTCTTGGATATCAATCAGCTCATCGCCTTTAGCCAAGTTATAGCGCAGATAATCGGCCAGATTAGCAATCAACTGTCGCGCCTGCTGTGGCCGAATACGGATCAAAGAAGAAATCGCATTGAGGGCATTAAATAAAAAATGTGGATTAATCTTGCTCTGCAACGCCGTAAACTCCGCCTTGCGGGTCATCTCTTGCAGTTGCTCGATACGCGACACTTCCATCTGGGTCGAAATCAGCTGCGACAAACCCACAGCCATCTCCCGCAACGAGCTAGTGATACGATAGGTATTGCGATAGTAAATCTTCAGCGTGCCACTCACAGTGCCGTTTTCGCGCAGCGGGATTATGATGACCGAATGAAAATCCGATAAATGATATTGGCGTAAGTCATTGTTAATAATGTTTTGATCTTGCTCTATCGCCCTTTGAGTCATTTCGCTAATCGCTTGATGACCATCGACCTCGTAGTAATCTTTACCAACGCCCATATAGGCCAACACATCGCGAGTATCGGTAATCGCCACAGCATCGGCATGGATTTCATTACGGATCACAGCGCAAACTTGCTCTAAGGCATGGCGGTCAATCTTGCGGAAAAAGGGTAAGGTTTTATTAGCAATATCCAGCGCGAGCTTAGCCTGCTTAGCGGCAATCAACTCTTTCTCATCGTCGAGGTCCTGCACTAGCTTGATAATCAGTCCGATACACACAGTGCCCGCAATCATGGGATAGGCAATATGACTCACAATCTCAACGCCCACCTCGTGTGGCTCTGTCAGCAACCAAATCAACAACATGGTCAGCGTTTCGCACAACATGCCCGCCGCAATGCCATAAATCCACAACTTAGATTTGGGACATTTGTAATAAATCCACGTCGCCATAAGGCCGGCAATAATGCTAGCGATTAAACACGGAATAGAGGTATCACCATCCATATCAATAAGATATCTATGCAGCCCCGACAGCACGCCCGCAGGAATACCAACCCAAGGGCCAAATAGAATCCCGCCAGAAATAATTGCGATAATACGCACGTTGACCAACGCGCCTTCAACCTCAATACCGGTATAAGTACTAAACACTGCAAATAAGCAAAATATCGCCGCCACAGAAACCAACTCTGCGGGGGTATGATTACGCTTTTGGAATAAACGCTGAAACGGTCGAGTGCGAGTTAAAAAGAACAAGGTCATCAGCATCAAGGCCGCCCGTTCAAATACCGCCAGTAACATCATTTGATTTTCGAGCACGCTTTCTCCTTGATCTATCACGCTGAATCACAGTCCAACGTTATATTTACCAATGATATATTTATGAGTGTTAAGCCTGTACGCTGAATGGATTAAGGTGAAGACAGGCTTTGCCGCCAACACAAGCTCCCATAAAAGATAGACTCGATTTTGCAGATCCAACGTAAGACATGGATGATAAAAATCACCGAGCCCCAAACTTGTCAAACACTCGTATTTAGGCTCGAGTAAAACATCAAACGCTAATGCCCACATAAATACAGGCTTGCTAAAGTAAAGGACAGATAAAAGTCCCATTCACGCGGGCTCAGTCACACATTCGTACTTGAATTAGGCTATCAAAGTGTATCGAAGGGCAATTTGAAGATCCTAAAACACGTTAAGTTAACCACTAAAAAGTGCAGTTGCCCTCTATCAGGTCACTGCCACAATTTGCAAAATCGACTGGAATACCCGAAGCTAAAACCTTCGGCTCGAATGCAAGATGAGATCACCCCCATGCGAGATTCTAGGTTCACACTTAGCAGCACTGAACCGAGCCAAACTGAACTGAGCATGCCCTAGTAATGGAATAAGGAGCGAACATGAGTGAACTACAAGCACAGTTTTATGGTGGCCCTAAGGAATGTCCTATTGAAAATGGCCGCATTCAAGCTCAACGGATTGCCCCCAAAATCAGTGATGTCGGCGGCATACCTGTCGCACGGGCTATTCCACAAAAAGAGCGCCGCCTTATCGGCCCTTGGTGCTTTCTCGACCATATTGGCCCAATCACCGACGGCCCGCAGTTAAACGTCGGCCAACATCCACACATTGGATTGCAAACCTTTACTTGGATGCTCGAAGGCGAAATCATGCACAGGGACAGCCTCGGCAGTGCTCAAGTGATCCGCCCAAAACAAGTTAACCTGATGACAGCCGGACACGGCATAGCCCACACCGAAGAGTCGATAGCGGGTCATCACACTATGCACGCAGCCCAACTATGGATAGCCTTACCACTAAAGCACAAAGATACCACTCCGAGATTCGATCACTATCCCGAGCTACCGGCTTGGCACGAGTCAGGCGTCGAATTCACCCTACTGATTGGCAGTTGGCATCATAAACAGGCGCCCACATTACACTTCTCACCTATCGTTGCCATAGATCTGTTTGCCGCCCATGACGCTGAACTCACTCTGAATCTCGACCCTAGTTTCGAATATGCCCTCATGCCACTGGAAGGCCGCTTCCAAATCGAGGATGACAGTTTTGATAATAACCACCTCGCCTACCTTGGCATGCTACGCGAAACCATCACCATAAAACTCGAAGCGGGTTGTCGCATACTGCTGATTGGCGGCGCGCCATTGGCTGATCCTGTCAGCATTTGGTGGAACTTTGTTGGCCATAGCAAAGATGAAATAGTCAAAGCACAGGCAGATTGGGAAGCCGAAGATCCCCGCTTCGCCGCTGTTACTGGCTATAGTGGCAAACGCTTAGTGCCCCCACCAATACCTTGGTGATGCTTAGCTCAATGACGGGCAACTCAATGACAGGCAGGTAAATAATTCAGGGTTAGTGGTTGGATAGGCGCTTTGGCATCATACGTAATGGCCTGCGCCAGGGTTAAGGCTTACAACATGAGTGTATGCGGTAAGCCTTATCATTCACCCAAAGTGTAATGTGAACAAGCTCGACTGGCCTAAGCTAAGTGCAAGCTAAGCCACTCACAAGGTTACAAAATTTACGACATTTTTACGCGCTATCTTAAAATGCCTTTGCTAAAGTACAGGCACTTTCTTTATATGCGTCTTTCTATTCATGACTTCATCCATAGCGGCTCCCATGACACAATACTGGCGTTCGCACCCGACTTTATTTACCTTCATAGTACTAGTGACGGCCATTTTCAGCAGCGCCTTTATCGATCACTTTTCAAACTCGACTATCGCCGTACTGCTGATTTTACAATTGGCCGTAGTGGCCGTAGCCCTACAATGCAACGCCAACTTAGCCTATTTTGCGGCAGTATTTGAGGCGACCAGCTTTAATTTTCTATTTACCACACCACGTTATTCACTCCAGATGTTTAATCTTGAGGACATTCTCAATCTCAGTGTGTTTCTGCTTGTCGCCCTCACCACCAGCAAATTAGCCGAACACTATCGACGCCAGCAAGATGCTCTCGAACAAGCTCAGTTACGCAACAGTATTTTGCTGTCGGTTTCCCACGATTTACGCACCCCACTCGCCACTATCATTGGCACGCTCACCACCCTAAAGGAATACATGCCTAAGCTCAGCCCAGACCAAAAGGATGAGTTGATTGATAGCGCAGCAGCCGAAAGCCATCGCCTGCACCAATATATCGAAAACCTATTACAGGCCACTAAGTTACAACACGGCGCACTCAAATTTAGCTTGAGTGAAGACGCCATAATGAATGTATTGCACCAAGCTATTGCCCGTTTTCCAGCCACCCAGCCGCGCATTATCATCAAGAGTGACGCCGATCTACCGTCACTGATGATATGCAGCTCATTGATTGAGCAAGCTATTTTTAATGTATTGGATAATGCGCTGCGCTATTCGCCTTCTGATAAGCAAGTCATAGTAAAGGCGTATCAGCAGGGCGATGCGTTACTGTTAGATATCCAAGATGAGGGTCTTGGCATAGAACCCGCTCAAGCGCAGGCAATTTTTGAACTCTTTTATCGCCAGCATCCCTCAACCGATAGCGGCTCGGGCCTTGGGCTTGCTGTTGCTAAGGGCATCATTACCGCCCATGGTGGCCAGATCAGCGCCGAACCTGTCGCTCATGGCAGCCTTATTCGTATCGCATTGCCGATAAAAAAGGGAGAGGAATAAATGGCTTATAAGGTGCTGGTCGTCGATGACGAAGCGCAAATCCACACTTTTATGCGGATATCGTTAGAAGCGGAAGGATTCGAATATCATGGCGCGGCCTCGATTGCGTCAGCTCTAGCGCAATATCACGCGCAGCAGCCACACGTGTTAGTGCTCGATCTTGGCCTACCCGATGGTGATGGCATCAGCTTGCTGCAAACCCTACGTCAGAGTGACAAAGTGCCGGTGCTTATCTTAACCGCCCGCGATCAGGAGGAAGAAAAAATTCGTCTTTTGGAAGCAGGCGCCAATGACTATCTCAGCAAGCCATTTGGGATCAGGGAGTTAATCGCTCGCATCAAGGTTTTAGTCCGCGATTTAGTCGATGAACCGCCATTAAGTGATTTACTGCAGTTTGGCGCACTTAAGTTGCAAAAAAGTACCCACCAGCTTTGGCTCGATCAGCAAGAAATCGCCTTAACCAAAAAGGAGTTTGCCCTGATGGAGACCTTAATGTCTCACCCTGGTCAGCTCGTTAAACAAACTGAATTACTGCGGGATATTTGGGGTAAAACCCATCAAGAAGACAGTCATTATCTGCGGATCTTAGTCAGTCAGTTACGTAAAAAACTCAATGACAGCAGCGAGCAGCAGCTCATTAAGACAGAAGCGGGCCTAGGTTATCGCTTAACAAACAATAGATAAGCATTTGTTATAAAATAGAAAAGGATATTTTAATGGCACATTTTACCGTTATTGGCTTAGGGCGATTTGGTGTCGCCGCTAGCCTAGAATTGATCCACTTAGGCCACACGGTCACTGGCGTGGATAGTGACCCTAAAATGGTGGAAAAATACGTAGAAGACTTAACCGAAGCGGTTATTTGTGATTGTTCCGACGAAGCCGCACTACGTGAGCTAGACCTCGCAAACAGTGAAGCCGTTCTGGTCGCAATTGGCGAAGATATGCAATCAAGTTTGCTGTGCACCTTGGCACTGAAAAATCTGGGAGTAGAAGTCATTTGGGTCAAGGCCAGCACTAAAGCCCATCACACTATCGTCTCTAAACTCGGCGTCGCCCGCATCATACATCCAGAGGAAGAAATGGGCATACGTGTCGCCCAGTCACTCAACTATCCTATGGTGAACAATTTCCTGCCGATTGGTGATGGTCTCTATGTAGTCGAAATCCATATCAAGCCTCACCTTGATCAAACTACTGTCAGCCAACTCCTAGGCGCTGCACAGGATGATGTTAAAGATGATGCAAAAAGCAATGTGATACGCAATCCTAAAGGCAAAGTCGCCGCCATTATGGTTAAGCGGGATCTGACGGTTTTCAGCAAAATTGATAGTCAATTTATCCTGCAAACGAATGACGCCTTACTGCTCTGCGGTAGCCGTACTGAGCTCAAATACCTAGCGCCAAGGTTGGTGTAACTTGGTTCAATGGCATCCCTCCATCATGGCGATTGAGCATAAACCCAAGTCGACTAAAAAGCTGTTAGGCGCACCGCCCTTCATCCTAAGCGTGAGCTTTGCATTGTTGATCATCTTAGGCACTTGCTTACTCAAACTGCCGATAGCAACCGAATCTTCTATTACTTGGCTACAAAGTCTGTTCACAGCCACCTCGGCAGTAACAGTGACAGGGCTTGTCGTTGTCGATACTGGCACTGTTTTTACGCCCTTTGGGCAAATCGTCATAGCGCTGTTAATTCAATGCGGTGGACTTGGGCTGATGACCTTCGCCATTGTCACCTTGATCGCCATTGGCGGCAGAATTGGTTTTTTACACCAAACAGTCGCAAAAGAGGCTTTTAATCAAACAGATACATCGACTCTAGTGTCAACGGCAAAATCAGTGTTAGTGTTTTCCTTACTGGTTGAAGCCGTAGGCATGGCCATTCTTTCAGTGTACTGGAGTCAGGAACTCGGTTGGCAAACCAGCTTATTCCACGGTTTTTTCTACACCATCAGCGCTTTTAACAACGCAGGTTTTGCCCTCAGTGCCGACAGCCTAATGCCCTATGTTGCCGATCCTGTCATTAATCTCACCATCACGGGCCTGCTCATCATAGGTGGCCTTGGATTCTCGGTGTGGATAGATCTTCGTAGGAACAAACGTTGGTCAAAACTCAGTGTTTACAGCCGCATGATGATCACAGGCACTATGATTCTAAACGCCGTCGCCGTGATTGCGATTTACTTTATTGAGTACAACAACCCCAATACCTTGGCGCCCTTAAGCGAACTCGGGAAATGGTTAGCCTCATGGTTTCAAGCCGTTACACCGCGCACAGCAGGCTTTAATACACTAGCAATTGACCAACTCGAAGATGGTACAACGCTACTCATGCTGGTATTGATGTTTATTGGCGGCGGCTCATTAAGCACCGCCAGTGGTATTAAGGTGGTCACCTTTATGGTGCTCATCTTGGCAACTTATGGCTATTTACGCCGCGATGAAGCCATTTATGTATTTAAGCGCGAGATCCCCAAAGATACCGTCAGTAAAGCCTTGGCGCTAACCATGATCTCCATTGGCGTCACTTGGCTAGCCATCTTCGTACTGGTATTAAGTGAAAACGCACCGTTAATTGATATCGTCTTTGAGGCAGTGTCAGCATTGGGCACAGTCGGTTTGTCCCGAGGTTTAACAGGCAACTTAACTACTCTAGGTCAAGCCATCATCATTTTTATAATGTTCATGGGTCGCCTAGGCCCACTTGTACTCGCCTACTTCCTCGCCAGCCCAAGGACCAAGAAACTGCGCTATGCAGAAACCAAATTAGCAATTGGTTAGACGGCAGGCACTGCAAAAAACACCATAGTTACAATCAGTTTAGCTGTGGGCAATCAGCAACAGCCACAAGGGGACGTTAATGTAATAATTAGCGCGCCCCACTTTTTGTTTAGTTAAAAATCCGCACTCGACCAGTTGCTCTAAATATTTAGTGGCGCCAGTAGTAAGTAAAACAAACGAGTTTATATAGATAAATTTCGCTCTTTTTTATACTTAAGAGATTCAATATGTATAATTTTCCACAAAAAATATACATGACGGAGAAAACACGTATCGTTTTTCAAGTTTTCTATACATGACATCTATATAGTTCAACTCATTGATAAGTTTGTTAACCACAGACTCATTCTTAAAAATCAGCCGCTTTGCGCAATGTTATGGCCATTGAATCGCCGTACCTTCTTAATTTAGCTCGCCTACTTCCTCGCAAATCCAAGGGTGAAAAAACTGCGCTACGCAAAAGCCAAACTGGCGATTGGTTGAGTGGATTTAGCGAGATAAATGCCCCTTTTACCGACATCATAGGAAGTGGTAAATGAACGATAAATGTAAAATGCTATGGTGCTCTAAGCGATTAATTTATCGTAACGATTTCAAGTCTGTGTGAAAAGAATATTTCTGATAAAAGCACTACTACTCAGTAATTTAACTCTAGTTTATATTTAGAAAAGATTAGTAATTCATTCCTATTTGTATTTCATTTTATGTAGTCCCTTGTATGTTTAGCTATAGCAGTTATTCAGTAAGATAATTTTAATAATTTTTCATTCGATTAAAATGTTGTTAGGCTATTCAAAAAAATAGCAATTCTTGTTAATGTTGTGCTTTATTTAGTCGCGACACCATTTCAGAAAATTTGCTGTAATTCTTTGACATTGAGCCAATGACCGAATGAAAAAATTGCAAAATACATTATTTTATCTATAACGACATCGTGAAACATATGGATTAGGAGCATGAAATGGAAAATTTAAGGACCCTAAAATTCGCGGACATAAATTTAGAAGACCCTTTTTTTGATTCGCTTAAGGCAGATTATAAAGAGTTTTCAGATTGGTTTGAGAGAAAAGCTGATAACAACGCCTTAGTTCTTTATAACGATATTGGTACTATTGAAGGTTTTTTATACTTCAAATTAGAAAATGGTCCTGGCAATGATACTACTCCATTGTTACCAAATACGAACCATATGAAAGTAGGAACGTTTAAGTTCAACCCACAGCAGACTCGTAGAGGCGATCGTTATTTAAAAAAGATCTTCGACTACGCATTAGCTAGTAATCCTCTTGTAGATGATATTTATGTGACTGTCTTCGGGGGAAAACATCAGTACCTAGTCTCATTGTTTGAGAAATATGGATTTACGAAATACGGTGAAAAACAGACAGCAAATGGTGTTGAAGATGTATTGCTTCGAAAACTGAGTGTAAGGGTTAATGATGTTGATAAAGATTACCCCTTCGTAAACACGACAGGAAAAAATAAATATTTACTTAGTGTCTATCCTGATTTTCATACCAAACTCTTTCCTGATTCTAAGCTACACAACGAATCTGATAATATTGTGAAGGATATCTCACATTCAAACAGTATACACAAAATTTATATATGCAAAATGGAGGGTGTTTTAGAATTTAAGCGCGGTGACATAGTAGTTATTTATCGAACTAGTGATCATATGGGTCCCGCCGAGCATAGAAGTGTTGCGACATCACTCTGCGTTGTTGAAGACGTACATACTATTGATAAATATAAAACTGCAGACGAATTCGTTAGAGAATGCATCAAATTCAGTGTATTCACAGAAAAAGAGTTACGGGACATTTACCAAAAGCGTCAGTACCGATTCGTGATTAATTTTACATATAACGCTGCATTGCCAAAGCGTCCTAACAGAAAACAATTAGCGGATGTTGCAGGTTTAGATCGCAACAACTATTGGGGAGTGTTGAAACTCACTGACAAGCAATTTGATACTATCATCGACCAATCTGAACTAGATAAAAAAATACTTTTCTAAATAAAAGCACCACTTTCGTGGTGCTTTCATTTTATAAGCCACTCGATTAGTTTATTTGTATCACTACCAGACACAAAATTATTTAGTGGTATATGTCTAGTATTTGCGAAAAATGTTGCTCGGCTAAATTCTGCAGATTGAAGCGACTTCAATACTTCAACACATAGAGCTTTTCCGTCTCTAGCAACTAACCTTTGTTGTACAATATCCTCGTCACAACTTAGATTGACTATTTTATCTGGATTAATAGCATCAAAAGTCTCATAATCTAATTCAATTATCTGATCTTCTTTCCCGACAAGACAAAAGTGTCCATCGAGTAAAATAATATCTTCCTGAATATTTTTTAAACCGGCTAACAGAGCCAACTGATTTTTCTCTGCACTGCTGACTGCTTTACCTATTTCAACATACTCAGAATTTTGCTTAATCAAGTCGCTACATGAATAGATTGGATAACCAAGCTTCTCTTCTAAGGTACGACACAATGTTCCCTTACCAACGCCATGAATACCCGAAAAAAATATTATTTTAGTCATAGGTAGCTCTACATTATTTAACATAAAAAAATAAGCTAAATACTGGCTTATAGATCTTAGTTAAAACAAAGATTTGATGAAAAATCGAGATATTTAAAAGACTGAGGCGCTTTAAAACTACGATCTTTCTTATATGGATCAATTGGCTCATGGTATTTTTTCAGCTCAGTGATCTCAATTGCATATGCGACCTCTCGATTAGTAAAGTACTCATCAAAAAACTGCTTGTTAATTCCTGAAGCTTGTTTCGTTTGCTCCCAAAGTTCTTCTGGGCATTTGGCCCAAATTCTACCGATTTTGAACTCACCAACAATCTTGCCTTCTGGCATAGTTGAGTAAATAACGACCGATTTGACCTCTGGGCGCTTAAAAACAGCTTTTCGGTATTCAAACAACTTTTCACCAGAAAAGATTTTTTCTACAAACTCAGGTTTAATGGAAAGTAATGCCTTCATTTTTATACTCTAAACTTTGCTTTCTGAGCCCAAATCTTAAACGCATATGTAGATAAGTTCACTAAGAAATATCACCTTATATAAAATCGAGGCATGAAAACATTGTTCATTAAAATTCTAAAAAACGTACAGAACGGTACATGTAACAAACAATATGCTTGCTAATCAGTTCACTGCAAAGAACTTTACCGATCACGTAAGCGTAAATAACTCCAATCAGCTGATACAGTTCTAGATCAAACAATTTTAGGTATCGTAGTCGTTAAACCATTTATTGATAATACTCTGCAAAGAAAATACGTTACATTTAAGAATTACCAGCTCGATGGCAAATTGCCTTTTACTTAAATAACAAACTAAACCGCTTGTCCTGCAGCCACGCCAGATGCCCAGGCCCATTGAAAATTAAACCCGCCTAACCAACCACTTACGTCCATGACTTCGCCGATAAAGTAGAGTCCTGCGACTTTGCTGGCTTCCATGGTTTTGGATGACAACTCATTACTATCAATACCACCTAAGGTCACTTCTGCGGTGCGGTAGCCTTCGGTGCCGTTCATCAATACTGTCCAGTGGTGTATATCATCCACCAGTTTTGCGCGCTCGGCGTGCACTAGCTGATTTAACGCTTTATTCAACAGGGCTTCATCGAATAACACTTCCACCAGCCGTTTAGGCAACCATTGGCTGAGGGTGTTGCGCAGGCTTTGTTTTGGATGTGCGGCGAGCTGTTGTTCTAGCAATTGCGCCAAATCCATATTCGGCAAGAGATCAATTTCTATGGTTTCGCCCGCTTTCCAATAGTTGGAAATCTGCAAAATGGCGGGGCCAGATAAGCCACGGTGAGTGAATAGCAGCGCTTCGCTAAATGCAGTGCCATCTTTGGCAGTAATGCGGCTCGGCACTGCGATTCCCGACAAGGGCTCGAAACGAATTTTATCTTCACTATGCCAGGTAAACGGCACCAGACCCGCGTGAGTTGGCAATACTTTGAGGCCAAACTGCTCGGCCAGTTGATAACCGTAAGGCGTGGCGCCCAGCTTTGGCATGGATAAGCCACCCGTGGCGATAACCAGTGAGTCGCAGCTCAGTTCGCCGTTAGAGGTGTTGAGCTCAAAGCGCCCTGTCTCGGTCTTTTTAACGGCCAGAATATCGGTGCGCAGCTTAATCGTCACGCCCGCCCATTCACACTCAGTCAATAGCATAGTGACTATCTCTTTAGCCGAGTCATTGCAGAACAATTGGCCGTGATCACGTTCGTGGTATTCAATGCCGTGACGCTCGACCAATTCAATAAACTGCTGCGACGGATAACGCGCGAGTGCCGACTTAACAAAGTGGGGATTGCCACAGAGGAAGTTAGCGGGCTCGACCTTAAGGTTGGTGAAGTTACAACGCCCGCCGCCGCTGATGAGGATTTTACGCCCGGCTTGCTTGGCATTGTCGAGTACGAGTACATCACGGCCTCGGTAACCTGCGGTCGCTGCACACATTAATCCCGCGGCGCCGGCTCCGATAATAATGACATCATGATGTTTCACGCTCTTACTCCACACAGATAATTGATTGATATTGGCTGCTAACGGGCAGTTTGCTGACTCGCTAACCTTTAGCCAGCAAGTCATGCAACAGCTAAACGGAGCAAAGATTAGCTCAAACGTTAGGCACAAATCCCCTCTTTCACCATCTGACCTCCAGGGATGGAGGAAATGCCCGTCTGATGTCGGGAACATCAAGGGCCCTGATGACCGGGGATACATCTTGCACACCAGAAGTCCGGACACAAAAAAGGGCGCTATTTTAGCACCCTTTCTTTTATTCGGCATTACAGCATCATCACGGCTCGCGGTTTATTGCGTAGGCGTTTCTGATTTCTTTTCTCTGCTGAGCAGCTCTTTAGCAGCATCGACCGGCGCTTTGCCTTGATACAAGACTTGGTAAATCTGCTCAGTGATCGGCATTTCAACCCCGAGGCGTTTCGCAAGCGTAAACACTTCTTTGGTATTGCGATAACCTTCAACCACTTGGCCAATTTCAGCCTGTGCTGTCATCACATCACAGCCTTTACCTAAGGCTAAACCGAAACGACGGTTACGGGATTGGTTGTCGGTACAGGTCAACACTAAGTCGCCTAACCCCGCCATTCCCATAAAGGTCGCCGCATTGGCACCTAAGGCTTCGCCTAAACGCGTCAATTCGACTAAACCACGGGTAATCAAGGCTGTTCTGGCATTGGCACCAAAGCCGATACCGTCGGACATGCCCGCGCCAATCGCGATCACGTTCTTTACCGCGCCGCCAAGTTGCAGTCCGGTAAAATCGTCGTTGGCGTAAACCCGCAAACGTTTAGGGCTGTGTAACAGCTCAACGAGATCGTTAGTGAACGTAGGACAAGTGCCCGCGACCGAAATGGCCGTAGGTAAACCCATGGCTAATTCTTTCGCAAAGGTCGGCCCAGATAACACCGCCAGCGGATATTGCTCACCTAACACATCACGGGCCACATCTTGCAGCAAACGTCCGGTTTCAGGTTCGAGCCCTTTCGTTGCCCATACGATGCGCGCATCGCTACGGAGTAACGGTTTAGCTTGCTCAAGCACAGTTCCAAACACATGGCTTGGCACGACCACTAACACATTGTTACTGGCAGCTAAGGCTTTGGCTAAATCGGCTTCGATCTGTAAACAATCAGGAAACGCAATACCAGGCAAAAAAGCTTGGTTGCACTTGTCTTGAGCGAGCGTTTGCATGTGGACAGGATCGTGTCCCCATAACAAGGTCTTATGACCGTTGCTGGCTAAAGAAATGGCAAGGGCGGAGCCATAAGAGCCCGCCCCTAATACCGTGATATCGGCAGAGTTTTTCATGTAATTAAGCGTTAGCTTCTTCGGCAGCTGGTGCAGTCGCAGCAGCTTGACGTTGTTGCACGTATTGGGCAAACAGCGCGTCGAAGTTAACAGGTGCTAAGTTCAGTTGTGGGAAAGTACCACGACCGACTAAGCTGCCCACGGTTTCGCGAGCATATGGGAATAGGATGTTAGGGCAGTATGCACCTAATGAATGGGCCAATTGTGGCTCAGTCAAACCAGTGATAGAGAAGATACCGGCTTGTTGTACTTCACATAAGAAAGCGGTATCGCCACCGTTTTGTGCAGTCACAGTTAAAGACAGGACAACTTCATACACATCATCAGCTAATTTAGCGCTGCGCGTGTCTAAATCTAACTTAACTTCTGGGTTCCATTCTTTTTGGAATACCGCTGGGCTGTTAGGCGTTTCGAAAGACACATCTTTAGTGTAAACACGTTGGATGTTGAATTGTGGGGCTTGTTGTTCGTTGTTTGCTACTTCAGCCATAATTTCCTACCTATCCTATCAATGTTGTATCGGCTTTTCGTTGAAAGCCAATTATTATTTGAAAGCCAATTACTATATGAACGTAAATTGGCTCGGGGCTTATGTTACTCAAGGCCTATATCAGATCTCGGTATCATCCCAACTTGTACCCATATTCGGGTATCGATCGAACCAGTCTAAAAACTTACATTAAGCCCTTAGCGACCGTAGGATCAGTATGCCAAACAATGATGACTTTATTACTGCACTATCCTGTGGATTGAGTGCAGCTTAAATCATAACTGCCGCCGACAACTTATCTTTTGCTTTTTGAAACAGGCATATTTGCTGCCTGCCATTCACCCATACCACCTTTCAAGTTGTACAGGTTTTCAAAACCTTGCTTACTCAAAAGCTGAGCGGCTTGAGACGAGGTCATGCCAGCATTGCATACCAATATAATGGGACTGGCTTTATACTTTTCAAGGGCTGATATCTGATTATTTTTAATATCGGCGAGCGTAACGTTAAGTGCATCAACAATATGGCCCTTGCGGAACTCGTCATTCGAGCGCACATCAACCACTTTAGCATCCTGTCTATTCACCATAATCGTTAATTCTTGATGAGAAATACTTTTGATTTTTGACATGCTCGATTTGATGATACTCGCGACAAGCACAACAAATAATCCCACCCAAGCCAGACTGAGCATTGAGTGAGCTTTAAAAAATTCGATATATTCTTGCATGATGATTGCCCGCATAAATGGCGAAAATTCGATAAGGGCACAGAGTATACCGATTGCCTTGGCAGATTGCAGCAGTTTAGTCACAGTTCGAGATCGCACTTTTAGCGCAATTGCCTAGGTGCTTGTTACAAGCCAGCCACAGAATCGGACGAATTAGTGATTCGATGACCTTAATCGGGGTAAAGCGCTTTTTCATACCCCGCTAACGTAGTAATATTTGACCAATTTCAGATTTCTATCGCTTCTATAAAACTTAAAGGTATCACTATGACGACAGCTAAACGTCCGCTCGCGTTGTTGATCCTCGATGGCTGGGGCTACCGTGAAAACACGCATAACAATGCGATTTTCCACGCCAATACTCCGGTACTCGACCGTCTCAACGCTCAATATCCCCATAGTTTGATTTCAGGTTCAGGCTTAGATGTAGGCTTACCTGATGGCCAGATGGGAAATTCTGAAGTTGGCCACATTAACTTAGGCTCTGGCCGTGTGGTTTATCAAGAACTCACTCGCATCAGTAAAGCCATTGCAGATCATGAGTTTGAACAAAATCCAGCCCTGTGCGATGCGGTTGACTCGGCCATTAAAGCCGACGGCGCAGTGCACATTATGGGTCTGCTTTCTGCCGGTGGTGTTCACAGCCATGAAGAGCATATCGAAGCTATGTGCCGTATGGCCATTGCCCGTGGCGCAACTAAGGTTTATCTGCACGCTTTCCTCGACGGCCGCGATACACCACCGCGTAGCGCTAAGAGCAGCTTGAGCCATTTTGATGATCTGTTTACTACATTAGGTCATGGCCGTATCGCCTCGATGATTGGTCGTTACTTTGCAATGGACAGGGATAATCGTTGGGATCGCGTCTCGCAAGCCTACGATTTAATTACCCAAGGCAAGTCAAAATTCCAATACGACAATGCGGTTACTGCATTGGAAGCGGCTTACGAGCGTAACGAGAATGACGAGTTCGTCTCTTCATCGGCAATTACAGATGCAGACGGCCAAGTTGCGACCTTGCAAGATGGCGATGCACTGATATTTATGAACTTCCGTGCTGACCGTGCCCGTCAAATCACCCGTAGCTTTATTCACCCAGACTTCGATGGTTTCGAACGCGCTGTTATGCCGAAAATGCACTTCGTCACTTTGACTGAGTATGCTGGCGACATCACAGCACCTATCGCTTATCCATCTGAAAACTTAGTGAATACCTTAGGTGAAGTGCTGCAGAAACAAGGTCGTACTCAGCTGCGTATCTCTGAAACTGAGAAATACGCCCATGTGACTTTCTTCTTTAACGGCGGTAAAGAAGAGCCATTCGAGGGAGAAGATCGCATCCTAATCAACTCGCCTAAAGTGGCAACTTACGATCTACAGCCTGAGATGAGTTCAGCTGAGCTGACTGACAAGTTAGTCGCAGCAATTGAATCAACCAAGTACGACGTGATCATCTGTAACTACCCCAATGGTGACATGGTTGGCCACACAGGTAATTTCGATGCCGCCGTTAAAGCTTGTGAAGCTGTCGACGCTTGTATCGGCCGTGTGGTTGATGCGCTGGCGAAAGTGAGCGGAGAATGTATTATTACCGCCGACCACGGCAATGCCGAGCAAATGACCGACGAAACCACAGGTCAGGCTCACACGGCCCACACCAGTGAACTCGTGCCTTTCGTCTTTGTTGGACGCGATGCGACCATAGATGAAGGTGGTAAACTCAGCGATGTTGCACCTACCATCTTGACCTTGATCGGCGAAGCCATTCCAGCTGAGATGACGGGCAAACCCTTAATCCACATAAAAGAGTAACCGTTACCTAGTGAGCACTCGACTCCTTGTTAAAGCCAGCATTATTGCTGGCTTTATGATGTTATCTTTCTCGGCACACGCTTCTGATTTGGAGAAGCGTAAGTCCGAGTTAAAATCAATCCAAACGCAAATAAATCAACAACAAAGCGCATTAAAAACCACCAGTAAACAAAGAGAAAAACTGCTGTCATTGCTGCGTAGCGATGAAGAAGCGATTGCGTCAGCTGCCAAAAAAGTCAACAGCACCAAAAATAGCTTAGCGCAAATCGACACTAAACTTGCCGAGCTAAAACAACGTCAAGATGAGTTAGAAACGCTTAAAGTGACTCAACAACAAACACTGTCGAAACAGCTGTCGAGCGCCTATCTTGCCGGTAATCACGATTACACTAAGATGATGCTTAATCAGCAAAGTCCCGCCACTATCGAGCGTATGTTGGCTTATTACCAATACCTCAATAAAGCGCGGATGAAGTCAATCAACGAATTAAAGCAAACCTTGACCGAGCTAGATGAGATCAAGGTGTCGCAAACGAGTAAGCAAAAGCAATTAACCAAACTCGTCGCCGAACAACAAGTACAAGCTAAACGTTTGAGCCAAGAGCAAGATCAGCGTCAACTGACCATCAAAGAGCTGCAACGAACCTTAAATTCTAAGGGTGCAGAGCTTGAGCAGTTGCAAATTGAAGAGGCCAGCTTAAAGCGCGTCGTTGAACAAGCGCTGCGGGCCATGAAAGATAATCCCTCGATGGAAGGCTTTGGTAAACAAAGTGGCAAACTTAAATGGCCGACAAAAGGTCGTGTGAGTGCTAGCTTTGGTAGCCAACGCTCCGGTCAAGTAGTGTGGAAAGGCACTATGTTGTCTGCACCAGAAGGGCAAAATATTCGAGCCGTTTCAGGTGGTAAAGTCATTTATGCCGACTGGTTACGCGGTTTTGGTCTTGTTATGGTCATCGATCACGGGAAAGGTTATATGAGTCTTTACGGTCACGCTCAAACCCTACTAAAAAGCCCTGGTGAGATGGTAAAAAGCGGTGAAGCGATTGCTTTAGTCGGACGTTCAGGTGGACAGAGCGAGCCTGGCCTATACTTTGAAATAAGGCATAAAGGGCAAGCCGTCGATCCAGCGAAATACTGTCGCTAATCATAACGGTCCCCTTATCACAGGGGACCGTTATGAAATACATGATCCGCTATATCAGTTGCGTTGGATTAGGTCTCACTTTAGGCCTATCCATCAGCCTCTCCAGCCAAGAGAACGCGAAATCCTACCGCGACAACTTTGACTATCCATTACTACAAGATGTACTTGAAACGGTTGAAACTTACTATATCAAAACCGTTCCCAAAGAAGAGCTAGTGCAGGCCGCCATCAAAGGCATTTTTGAACATCTCGACCCCTATTCCAGCTTCTTGAATCATCAAGAATTACTCGATCTTAAAGATTCTAATCGCGGCGAGTATTTTGGTTTCGGTTTCGAAGTCGCGGCCCAAAAAGACCACATCAGCATCATAGCCCCCTTTGCCCATTCTCCCGCAGAGCAAGCGGGAATACGTGCGGGCGATATTATTATTAAACTTAACAACACCCTGGCGACTGAAACGAATCTAGCCGATATCCTTACTGAAATAAAAAGACATAGTCTCAATAATCAGAGTATTAACTTAGAGCTAAAACACAGTAATGACGATGCCACCTTTAAAGTGTCACTCAAGCCAAGCAATATCACTATAGAGTCGGTCAGCACTCAACTGCTTGATGGCAATATTGGCTATGTCAGATTAAGCAACTTCCAAGAAAACTCTACCGAAGATATGGTGCGCTCGCTCAGCCAATGGCAAAACAAACCACTCACAGGACTTATCTTAGATCTACGTAATAATCCCGGCGGCCTACTCGACCAAGCGGTTAAAATTGCGGATCTATTTCTCGCTAAAGGACGCATAGTCTCAACCTCTGGCCGCTTCTTCGACGCCAACTCTGACTACTATGCCTCACCGCAAACCATGCTGACTAACGTGCCTATGCTAGTGTTAATCAACAAAGGCTCGGCCTCTGCATCCGAAGTTCTCGCCGCCGCATTACAAGAAAATGGTCGTGCTAAACTCTTAGGTGAGACCAGTTTTGGCAAAGGTACAGTACAAAGCCTGATCCCCATCTTAGAAGATGGTAACGCGATTAAACTCACAATTGCCCAGTACAATACTCCTAGAGGTGAAAACATTCACAACATTGGGATCATCCCCGACATAAAAATTGCCGCCGAAACTGGTTCCGGCGTTGGTAATTTAGCTATAATCGACGCCCTATCAGCCCATGCATCACTGGCCCAAGATCATCAAGTGACCTCTGCCATTGCATGGATACAGCACCATGACGAATAAGAAGAAATTGTGCGCTTACTTTATTCCTTGGCCCTATTGGCCCTAAGCATTTCTCAAAGTCATGCTGCTCAGATTGCCCTCATTATTGATGACATAGGTTATCGTCATACAGATAAAGCCGTGCTGGCACTGCCCAGCACAGTAACACTCTCCGTATTACCTCATACCCCACTTGGCAAAGAACTCGCTAACGCAGGACACCAAAAAGGCCACGAAATTATGCTACATCTTCCCATGCAGGCGCTTAATGGTAAGACGTTAGGACTGGGGGGGTTAACCAATACGATGACTGAGGCACAAATTCGCACCAGTGTTATTGATGCGATTAACAGCGTTCCGTTTGCTAAAGGTGCCAATAACCACATGGGGAGTCTATTAACTCAACTGGACGATCCCATGCTCTGGGTCATGGAAACACTCAAAAAAAAGCAGCTGTATTTTGTCGATAGTATGACAACACGATTCACTAAGGCTGGGGATAACGCAGATAAGCTAGGCATTCCTTTACTAAAACGCCAACTGTTTCTAGACAATGATACTAGTGCCAATGCACTCGAGAGACAATTTAACTTAATGATAAGTCAGGCACATACCCAAGGTAGCTTGGTGGCGATTGCCCATCCTTATCCGGAAACTATGCGCTTCTTGGAGGCTAACCTACACAGACTTAAAACCGAGGGGATTGATCTGGTGCCAGCATCGAGTTTGCTCCCCATCGGTATTGCACTTAAAAGTGGTACTAATCCAGTTGCAGTACTGAAATAGAAAAGTCTGGCAGCAAGGCAACTAACTCATCACGGTTACTCACAATATCCAGCAAAGTATATTGATCAAGCACATTCAAATAAGCTTCAACAGCTTGGGCTAACACGCCTTTAAGCTTACAGGCTGGTGTAAATCGGCAGTAAGGTTTGCTGCAATCAATCGGTGCGAGTGAATTTTCTAACACTCGAACTAACTGGCCTAGGTTAATCTCACTCGCAGGCTTACCCAAACGGAAACCGCCCATCTTACCGCGGATGGTTTCAAGGTAACCCATCTTGCCTAAATGATGCACTATCTTAGAAACATGATTTGGTGACAGATCAAACACCTGCGTAATTTCAGCAATCCTAAATAAAGTTGTTCTATCTGGCTGAACCGCTAAATACATCAGGGTACGAACGCCAAAATCGGTATAACGAGTTAACTGCATATTTCACCTGTCAGCGATAAACTTAATGAGAGGTCTGAGATTCGAGTTGGGTAATCAACCAAAGCGCCTCTTCGTTCGAATGACCACAAACATCTTCAGATGCATCGAAATCACTACAAACAGCAGGACGATCAGGCGAGCCGAAAATCAAACATAAATTGGCATCGCTCAATTGCACACAACGCTCACCCGCCGCCTTACCCTTTGGCATACCCGGAATACTGCTGCTTATTGAAGGCGCAATACAACAAGCACCACACCCAAGACGACAATTCATTTTCGTTACTCATGAAAGACATAAAGCATTATACCGTTTAATTTGTCCGAGATCAGTGTCACAGGTCAATACTGCCAAGTCGCGCACAGGAGGTTTTCAGAACGTGAAAGAAACACTATCGATAAAGTGGAATAAAGATTGGCAAAAAAGTAGGTTTTGATTTTTAACATTGAAGCGAAAGCTTCATATTCTGGTAAGGATTTCGTCTACATGATGGCCGAGTATGACGATAACCACATGCTTCGAGCCCGAAGCGTTAGTGTCACTGACACGAATTATCCGCGACACCATAACGAAAAAAGCCTCATCTTTCGATGAGGCTTATCTCTTAATGTTGGCGGAGCGGACGGGACTCGAACCCGCGACCCCCGGCGTGACAGGCCGGTATTCTAACCAACTGAACTACCGCTCCTTTAGGTTAACGTCTACACGTTAACCTAAATTAGGCGCTTGGCGATGACCTACTCTCACATGGGGAGACCCCACACTACCATCGGCGCGTTTGCGTTTCACTTCTGAGTTCGGGATGGGATCAG
>NZ_JAKKRY010000011.1:0-163379 GCF_025653795.1 Shewanella sp. SM73 | reverse complement strand
TTACCAAACAACTCGTTAGTTATTTGCTAGGAACCACTCTCTATAAAATATAGATGGTATCCCCTAGGGGATTCGAACCCCTGTTACCGCCGTGAAAGGGCGGTGTCCTAGGCCTCTAGACGAAGGGGACCCGGACTTATGTTTTAACTCGTAACCGAGCTTTGTAACACATTCACTTCAGTAGGCTAGGAAGCAAATGCCTTGTTCTTACCAAACAACTCGTTAGTTATTTGCTAGGAACCCAAATGTGGTATCCCCTAGGGGATTCGAACCCCTGTTACCGCCGTGAAAGGGCGGTGTCCTAGGCCTCTAGACGAAGGGGACCCGGACTTATGTTTTAACTCGTAACCGAGTTTTGTAACACATTCACTTCAGTAGGCTAGGAAGCAAATGCCTTGTTCTTACCAAACAACTCGTTAGTTATTTGCTAGGAACCCAAATGTGGTATCCCCTAGGGGATTCGAACCCCTGTTACCGCCGTGAAAGGGCGGTGTCCTAGGCCTCTAGACGAAGGGGACCCGGACATATTAATTTGAACCTAACGTTCCCGTTTAACATCTACGGCCTCATATGCACTCTTCTAAATAACGAATTGTGCCTGGGTGCATTAATTTAAACTTTCGTTTCTGCTTAATAAGGCAGTAAATTGGTGGAGCTACACGGGATCGAACCGTGGACCTCTTGCATGCCATGCAAGCGCTCTCCCAGCTGAGCTATAGCCCCAAATTTTTGTCAACACAGCTAACTTTAGCAGTATATGTATCAGCAGAAATTTAGATTTTGTTCTTACCAAATAACTCGTTAGTTATTCGCTAGGAACCAATATTTGGTATCCCCTAGGGGATTCGAACCCCTGTTACCGCCGTGAAAGGGCGGTGTCCTAGGCCTCTAGACGAAGGGGACCCCGGACATATTAATTTGAACTTTTCACTAGAAAAGGTTCCCGTTTAACATCTACGGTAAGTTTGGTGGAGCTACACGGGATCGAACCGTGGACCTCTTGCATGCCATGCAAGCGCTCTCCCAGCTGAGCTATAACCCCAAACCTATCGAACTACATTTAAGTGCACTGCAAGCATTTGCTCGACTGTGTCTCAACTGCGTGGCGCATTCTATGCAGCGCACCTAAAAGTGTCAACTCGTTTTTTTAGGAATTTATTCTATCTGCTACAAATTCAATCGCTTTGGATATTCTTTGCTCAGAACGGCTTCTTCCAATTAAAAATAGTGTGATATCTAAGCCTGGAGACTGCCCTGCCCCTGTTACTGCAACACGTAAAGGCATACCGACCTTACCCATACCCACATCTAATTCAGTCGCAGTATCTTCAATTGCCTGATGAATAGCTTCAGCTGTCCACTCAGTTAATGCTAATAATTTCTGTTGCACCAGTTGCAATGGCTCTAACGCAACACCGCGTAAATGCTTTTTCGCCTGTGCTTCATCAAACTCAGCAAAATCTTCATAGAAATAGCGGCTAGATGCGGCTAACTCTTTTAGAGTCTTAGCGCGCTCAGCTAATGCAGTGACCACTTCAGCTAATGCTGGGCCATTTGACAGATCAATTTTTTGATCGTCCATGTGCCATTGTAAGTGTGTTGCCACATATTCTGGATCTAGGCTCTTTATATAGTGTTGGTTCAACCACACCAGTTTATCGGTATTAAAAGCAGAAGCGGCTTTGTTGATGTCACTCAACTTAAAGAATTGCTTCATTTCTTCTAATGAGAAAATCTCTTGATCGCCATGTGACCAACCTAAACGTACTAAATAGTTCAGCAGTGCTTCTGGTAAATAGCCATCGTCACGGTACTGCATTACGCTAACAGCGCCATGGCGCTTGGACAACTTAGCGCCGTCATCACCTAGAATCATAGATACGTGTGCATATTCTGGGATCGGCGCCCCTAATGCTTTAAGAATGTTGATTTGACGCGGGGTATTGTTGATATGATCTTCACCACGCACCACACAAGTGATCCCCATATTCCAATCATCAACCACCACACAGAAGTTATAGGTTGGTACGCCGTCGGTACGGGCGATGATCAAGTCATCTAATGCATCGTTAGAAAATTCAATCCGACCACGAACATGGTCATCAAATACCACTGAACCACCGATTGGATTTTTAAAACGCACCACAAATGGTTCATCAGTCTCGCGAGCGGGTAAGTCGCGACAGCAACCATCATACTTTTGTGCTTCACCGTTAGCGGCCTGTGATTCTCTTAAGGCATCGATTCGCTCACGTGAACAGTAACATTTATACGCTGTGCCCTTATCTAACATTTGAGCAATGATTTCGTTATAACGGTCAAAACGCTTAGTTTGGTAATATGGGCCCTCGTCCCACGTCAAACCTAGCCAGTTCATGCCTTCTAAAATCGCATCGCAAGCGGCTTGAGTCGAACGCTCAATATCAGTGTCTTCAATACGTAATACAAACTCACCGTTATTGGCACGGGCTTGTAACCAAGAATAAAGTGCAGTACGGGCACCACCAACATGCAAGAAACCGGTAGGACTAGGGGCAAAACGCGTCTTAGTTGTCATAATGGGACACTAACCTATATAAAGTCGTCTAGATAAAGACAATCACGATAAAAAAAGTGGGCTTATTCTAACAGTCAAAGCAGGCGCTGCAAATGGGACAAGCTTCACAGTATCACTTATCTGGTTAAATCGTGTCGCAAATCCCTCTCCTTTATATAGGGAAGCCAATATAAAGCGATATATAAAGGTGGCACTATTGCTATCACCACCATTGATTAATGCTAACACTTGAGATGATTTTTCAGGCTTTATATTCCACCCCCTAAATCTCTACACCTATATTCCTTCGACTATAAATATCTGCGCCATCGAACACGCGCATCTATACACTATCAATGCACTCATACTATTTAGTTAGTGCGCTAATTTTTATAAATCACTCACTTCCTCAGCACTTTTACCACAAAAAAGTCTGGTTAATGCGATGAGTTCAACTCGTATTTAATCACGAGCGTCCAAATTACGTACCATTGACTGGCGAATTAAATAACACTTTGATCGGCGGCGTGATTAGCATTAAGCCAATGTGGACAAAAATAGCGCGACCAATGCTTTTTTCACTAAAAAGCGTTGACACTAGATCGAACCTCCCTATAATACGGCTCCACACAGCGAGGTCGATTAGCTCAGCTGGGAGAGCACCTCCCTTACAAGGAGGGGGTCACTGGTTCGAGCCCAGTATCGACCACCATATTTTCTACAAAGAAATTATGGCATACAAAATGTTATATCCCAGGTCGCTTAGCTCAGCTGGGAGAGCACCTCCCTTACAAGGAGGGGGTCACTGGTTCGAGCCCAGTAGCGACCACCATATAACTTGATGTATTAATGTGTAAAAGTCATTCCCAGGTCGCTTAGCTCAGCTGGGAGAGCACCTCCCTTACAAGGAGGGGGTCACTGGTTCGAGCCCAGTAGCGACCACCATTCTTTAGTGAAGAATGACTTAAAAATTGTGTAGTTTAAGAATGCCCAGGTCGCTTAGCTCAGCTGGGAGAGCACCTCCCTTACAAGGAGGGGGTCACTGGTTCGAGCCCAGTAGCGACCACCACATTCTGCAATACACATGTTATATCCCAGGTCGCTTAGCTCAGCTGGGAGAGCACCTCCCTTACAAGGAGGGGGTCACTGGTTCGAGCCCAGTAGCGACCACCATATTCTGCAATACACACGTTATATCCCAGGTCGCTTAGCTCAGCTGGGAGAGCACCTCCCTTACAAGGAGGGGGTCACTGGTTCGAGCCCAGTAGCGACCACCATATTTCTCCCCCAATAAACTTTACCCGCGCGCTGACTCAACTATGCTTGATCTCAATCAGCGAGTGATAAATTATGCTGTTCGGCATTTTATACTTCGTTAAATACTAAGACTATCGACACTCAGCCTGATTTCATTCTGCTTTAGCATTTTTGGAGATCAACATTATGGCCAGCGTCAGTCAATCCGCTTCTCTTGCCAATATTGCCACTTATTTAAAGCATACCCACGCCTGCGATGAGCAAACGGCTCTAAAAGAAGCGCGGGAAGTCATGCATAATCTCGTCAGCATGCGCCAAAAAGGCTTTATTACAGGTTGGTACTTTGATGAACAAGGCCATTTAGCCTTGTTACCTAGCGATGCTATCCTTAAACGTATTCTTTTAGAGGATGACTAACAGTCATCAAATGAATTGTGTCTTGATTGACTACGATAGCTATCGACTTAACCTCCCTAGACTTCACATCTCACCTACACTGCTTATCCTAAAGCAACCCACCACAATATTTGTCGTTATATCGCATACTTTTACGGCTTTTTTTGATCTCAAAATAACTAAGTTTGTTTAATTTATCTGCAACGACAAGAGCCGTCAATTTGGGGCCGATCTTCACTATGGGTGGGTTTCCACCCAAACACAAAATCACTGTGAGCGAGATCTCACCCACCAAACTAAAAGTGTGACAAACATCAAATGAACTACACTTTAGTAACCAAACACTTACAGAAGCCAGTGTAAGTTGGCGTGGTATTTGCCTTTAGTAAGACAGACCTCAGGGAAATCAAGGCTGTATTCCTACTCAAACTTGGTAACAAACTAACCAAGACTGAGGACAAATCCTAACAACAGAAAAAGGAACTCAAGATGATATTGAATCAACAAACTGGATTGACCCGTCCACTCAAAACCTTAGTCAAAATGCTCGCTGTTGCCTCCGTATTTGCGACCAGTTTTAACGTATTTGCAGAACCGATTGAAATTAAGTTTTCACACGTAGTGGCAGAAAACACACCTAAAGGCCAAATGGCACTTAAATTTAAAGAACTCGTTGAACAACGTTTACCAGGTGAATACAAAGTCAGTGTATTTCCTAGCTCACAGTTATTTGGGGATAACAACGAACTAGCGGCACTGCTGTTAAACGACGTACAATTTGTCGCGCCTTCACTCTCAAAGTTTGAGCGTTACACTAAACGTCTACAAATATTCGATTTACCTTTCCTATTCAATGATATGGATGCCGTGAACCGTTTCCAACAAGGTGAAGCTGGTCAAACATTACTGAACTCCATGAGCCGTAAAGGAATTGTCGGTCTGGGTTATTTACACAATGGTATGAAACAGTTCTCATCTAACACACCACTTAAAAATCCTGCTGATGCAAAAGGCTTGAAATTCCGCGTTATGGCATCTGATGTTCTAGCAGCCCAGTTTGATGCTGTTGGTGCAATCCCTGTGAAAAAACCTTTCTCTGAAGTATTTACCCTACTTCAAACCCGCGCTATCGATGGTCAAGAAAACACTTGGTCAAATACTTATTCACAAAAGTTCTATGAAGTGCAAAGCCAAATCACTGAAAGTAATCACGGTGTTCTCGACTATATGGTCGTGACCTCTGACACTTTCTGGAAAGGTCTACCTGCTGACAAACGTAAGATCATCAAAGAAGCTTTAGACGAATCTATCGCATTAGGTAACAAGATTGCCGCTGAAAAAGACAATGAAGACAAACAGTTAATCCTTGATTCTAAACGTTCACAGTTAGTAACTCTGTCTCCTGCTGAACGTCAAAAATGGGTTGAGGTAATGAAACCTGTTTGGGCTAAGTTTGAAGATCAAATCGGAAAAGATGTGATTGATGCTGCTGTAGCTGCAAATAAATAATAATGATGATAGCCGCTTAAGCTCAACCGAGCTTAGGCGGCCATTTCAGCGAGGGGATTATGGCTGTGATATCGCGAATATTTGGTTATATTGAAGAAGGTGTGCTCAATTTATTGATCACTCTGATGACGCTGTTAGTGTTTTCAGAAGTCGTCGCTCGCTTCTTCTTCAACACGGGTTTTCTTTGGATCCAAGAACTTACATTAACCTTTTGCGGTTGGTTTGTGTTATTTGGTATGTCCTATGGGGTTAAAGTCGGTGCCCATATTGGTGTCGATGCGTTTGTTAAAAATTTAGCGCCAAAGGCTAAAAAGATAGTATCTCTTATTACCGCCTTTGTTTGTATCGTCTATTGCGGACTCTTTTTAAAAGGCAGTTGGGATTACTTAAGCCAGATGTATCAAATCGGTTTGCCTATGGAAGACATACATTTCCCACAATTTATATTAAAAAGCCTCGATCCAGATTTTGCTTGGAACACTTTAAAAATCGATATTGAAGATGGCGCAATACCGATTTGGTTATCTCAAAGTATTTTAATTATTGGCTTTTTTATGTTGACTTGGCGTTTCGTCGAACTCTTTATCGCCATTCTGCGTGACCAAGTCTCAGGCTTCCAATTTGCCGATGAAGCGAAAGAAAGTATGCATTTAATCGATGAGAGCGCTAAAAACGCTAAAGTAGATCCAGTCTCTGACCAAAAGGAGGCTAAATAATGGCTATTGCAACCCTATTTACCGCCCTATTCGTATGTATGTTTCTCGGTATGCCTATCGCTATCGCATTAGGTTTTTCCAGCATGCTGACGATTTTATTGTTCTCGAATGACTCCTTAGCTTCAGTTGCACTCAAGCTGTATGAGTCTTCATCAGAGCATTACACTTTACTCGCAATCCCCTTCTTTATTCTGTCATCCGCCTTCCTATCAACGGGTGGTGTCGCTAGACGGATTATCGATTTTGCCATGGACAGTATTGGACATGTCCGTGGTGGATTAGCGATGGCATCCGTTATGGCGTGTATGCTGTTTGCTGCGGTTTCTGGATCATCTCCTGCGACTGTTGCGGCAATTGGTTCTATCGTCATAGTCGGCATGGTAAAAGCAGGTTATCCCGAAAAATTTGCTGCAGGCGTGATCACGACCTCTGGCACTCTCGGGATTTTGATCCCACCTTCAATCGTCATGTTAGTGTATGCCGCAGCAACGGAAGTGTCGGCTGCAAAAATGTTTATGGCAGGCTTAATCCCAGGTTTAATGATGGGATTTATATTGATGATCGTCATTTATATCGTTGCCCGCTTTAAAAACTTGCCCTCACGTCCTTTTCCAGGCGTTAAACAACTGGGGATTTCAAGTGCCAAGGCAATGGGTGGATTAGCACTCATCTTTATCGTATTAGGCTCTATCTATGGTGGCGTCGCTAGCCCAACCGAAGCATCAGCTGTGGCTTGTGTATATGCTTACCTTATTGCGGTATTTGGCTACCGTGATATCGGGCCATTAAAAGACGTGGCATGGCGTAATCAAGGTGAAAACTTAGCCAAAGCAACTGCGCGTAACTTAGGCCATATGTTCTTAGGACTGATTAAAACGCCTATCGACAAAGACATACGTCATGTTGTGCGCGATGGTGCCAAGGTCAGTATCATGCTGCTGTTTATCATAGCTAACGCTATGCTATTTGCGCATGTATTAACCACAGAACGTATCCCTCACATTATTGCTGAGTATATTGTTAGCATGGGTTTACCCGCTTGGGGATTCCTGATCATCGTTAACTTACTGTTGCTTGCTGCTGGTAACTTTATGGAGCCATCGGCGATTGTACTCATTATGGCGCCAATTCTGTTCCCTATTGCAACGCAATTAGGCATAGATCCTATCCACTTGGGTATCATCATGGTCGTGAACATGGAGATCGGTATGCTAACGCCGCCGGTGGGACTCAATCTCTTTGTCACCGCTGGGATCACAGGGCGCAGTATTGGTTGGGTGATTCAGTCGGTTCTGCCTTGGTTACTCGTGATGCTAGCCTTCTTAGCCCTGATTACTTACGTACCACAGATTTCACTCTTCTTACCTGAATGGTTGGATTCGATGCGTGGATATTAGTCTGCAATTCAAGGTTGTGAGATTACCCCTTGATTACAGATAGATTTTAAGCGAGCCTAGTCAGGCTCGCTTTGTTTTATTATGCGCAGTATCAGTTATTGATCCCGTTGCTTTATCAGGATAACCACCATGTTGCCCATGACGCCTAAGGCCAAGAAACGCCTCTTTCTGACCGTTGTGTTACTTGCAGGCCTATTTGCAACCCTCAAACTGACCTACTGGGTGCATTTGCATCAAGGTAAAATCGAGATCCAAAAGCAATCGGAGAAACAACTAAAGGAATTAGTCAGTTTTCTCGATGGTGCACTATCGCGCTACGAAAGTATTCCCCACGTGCTCTCGACTAACCCAATGCTCGCCAATGTCCTGAACGACCAGCAGAATCTAGATAAAGTTCAAGAGCTTAATTTATATCTCGAAGAAATTCAGCATGTCACCGAAGCATCCGATATCTATCTGATTGATGCCTTAGGTATCGCCATTGCCGCCAGTAACTGGCAACAAAGTTTTTCCTTTATAGGCAAGGACTACTCCTTTAGACCCTATTACACAGATGCTATCTCGGGCAATCTAGGCCGTTATTATGCAGTGGGTACCAGCTCAGATAAGCGCGGATTTTATTTCTCTTACCCTATTTATCAACAAGGTGGTAAAGGCATACTTGGAGCCATCATAGTCAAAGTTAATATTGCCGACATAGAGCAACAAAGTACCAGTATTGCGATTGCGGGTCAGTATCAATTCCTTATCAGTGATCCTGAAGATATCGTCTTTATTTCCAGTATCGATGAATGGCGGTTAAAGTCACTAACCCCGCTTACCCAAGCCAAGCAATATGCCCTTAATGCCTCAAAACGCTATGCAGAACGTCCCATAGGAGAGTTGTTGATGAAGCCGCCCTATGAAAGTGGTAGTCAAGCTATGCTCTACCAGCTGCAAACGGGTACAGACCATGAACAATACATGGACATCCACCAATCAATGGCGAAGGCAGGCTGGCGAGTACACATCTTAGCGCCAATCAAACCTTTACTGACCTCTTTGCCCGCACTGATGTTACTGTCAGCCAGTATTTATCTTTTGCTGGCACTCAGCATCCTATTTAACGCCGAGCGCCGTCGCAATCTACACCGAATGCAACTAGCACAAAGCCTGTTAGAACAGCGAGTTGAAGAACGTACTCAGGACTTACAACAGGCTAACAATCAGCTCAAAGATACTCAAGATGAACTGATCCAAGCGGCAAAACTGACAGTGATCGGAAGTTTATCCGCCAGTATTAACCATGAACTCAATCAACCACTCGCGGCACTTCGCAGCTATGCCCAAAATACCCAAACTTTTCTCGCCCGTGATATGCAAGATAAGGCACTGGATAATATCAAGATTATTATTGAACTTACCGACAGATTAGCCGATATTGTTGGGCAATTTAAAAGCTTTACCCGCAAGAGCCAAGGCGCTGATAGCGCAACCGATATTGGCCGCTGTATCAAGCAAGCCCTGACCATAGTTCAACCTGCAATTGATAAACAGGGTGTTGAACTCGATGTGCAATTACCCAACGGCAACTATCAGGTTTGGGGCGATAAGGTTAGATTACAACAAGTGTTTGTCAACATTATGAGCAACGCCATTGTCGCTATGCAACAATCGGTTAAACGCCAATTGATTATCCGCGTGACCAGTGAGGATAAGTTTTGCATCAGTATCCAAGATTCAGGCCCGGGTGTACGTGAAAGCCAAATGGAGAAAATCTTCGAACCCTACTTTACCACCAACGAACGGCACGGACTGGGGCTAGGCTTATCGATTTCACAACGTATTATCGAATCCATGCAAGGCCAAATTAACGTTGCCAATGCCGAAGAGGGTGGCGCTATTTTCCAGATTATTTTACCTATTTACTTGCTCGAGGAACGTTAGTTTTATGAGTGTGCCCAATTCAATTCAAGATTATTCTGTTCTCATCATCGACGATGAGCCGCACATAGGCACAGTTCTCGTTCAACTATTTGAACTGGAGGGCATTAAGGCGCTCGCCACCACAGAACCCAAAGGTATCGCTAAGTTGCTGCATAAAGATTGGGCGGGAATGGTGATATCGGATGTCAACATGCCACAATTAGACGGCATCAGCTTAATGCAACAAATCCGTCTGCAAGATCCCGATCTCCCCGTCGTGCTACTCACTGGTTTTGGTGATATAGCCATGGCAGTCAATGCGTTAAAACAAGGCGCCTACGACTTCCTCGAAAAACCCTTTAATAACGAACATATACTCGATGTGGTTAAACGCGCCTTAGAAAAACGCAGTCTGACCTTAGAGAACCGCAAGCTTAAAAAGGATCTCGAAAGCCAAAGCGTACCGGGCCCTCGTATTTTGGGCAACAGTGTCGGCATCAACCGTATGCGCCACATCATAACGCAAGTGATAGATACGCCTGCGGATGTGTTAATTGAAGGCGAAACAGGTACAGGTAAAGAACTTGTTGCCCGCTATTTACACGACCACAGCAGCCGCAGCCAAGCTAACTTTGTCGCCATCAACTGTGGTGCAATCCCCGAAAACCTGATTGAAAGTGAACTCTTTGGCGCCGAAGCGGGGGCCTTTACTGGCGTCGATAAGATGCGCATTGGCAAATTTGAATATGCCAATGGTGGCACGTTATTTTTAGATGAAATTGAAAGTACACCACTGTCGTTGCAAGTAAAACTGCTGCGAGTGCTTGAAGATCGTAAGGTTGAACGTTTAGGGTCAAACAAAAGCATCAGCCTTGATATACGGGTAATCGCCGCCACTAAAGTAGATTTAAAGAGCCTGTGTGACACCGGGGAATTTCGCCAAGACTTGTTGTATCGCTTAAATCTGGTGACTGTACCCATCCCTCCCCTGAGAGATCGCCGTGAAGATATTCCGTTACTCTTTTTACACTTTGCCCGCGTCGCATCGGCACGCTATCACAAAGCGCTTATCGCCTTAAATGCAGAGCAAAACGCGATACTTACTTCCCACGACTGGCCAGGCAATGTGCGTGAGTTACGTAATCTCGCCGAACGCTTTGTGCTGCTGGGCGGAGAAGCCGCCTTTGCTGGCACGTTAGGCAATACTCCAAGCCTGCACTCGAGTATGTCCCTGCTACAAAGGGTAGAGTTTTTTGAACGGGTACTGATTGAAGAAGCACTTAGCCACAACAAGGGCAGTATTAAGCAGACCATGGAGCAGCTAGAACTGCCCCGAAAAACCCTCTACGACAAAATGCGTAAATACGATTTAGACCGCAAACAGTACATTAATTCCGATGACTAAAAGGCATATTTAAGCTTTAGACCAACGCCCGTTTGACATGAGTTTGATGGTAATGCAAACGGGTGATAGCTAAGGCGATCAAGGCTAATAAGGTTAACGACCCCATCACCACACCTCGCCACTGCGCCTCATGCCAAAACATCATCAAATAAGGGCCGCCAATCGCAGCACCTAAGTAATAACAACATAAATAGAGTGACGTTGCCTTAGCTCGATCACGACTGGCCCGCATTGCAACAAAGGAATTACAACAACTGTGGGTAAGGAAGAACCCACAGGCGGTCATTAAAAAACCTAAGCTAATGGTTAAGGTCGTATCAAACAGGGTCAGTAAACTGCCGAGTAACATCACGCACCAAGACCATTGATACAACTTATGTTGACCAAATTTGGCGAGCCACTTTGCAGTAAAATACGAAGCGACAGTCCCGCTGGAATAACACAGAAAAATCAAGGTGGCTTGGAAACGACTCCATTCATAGGGTGGAGCCATCAAATGCAGTTGAATAAAGCTAAATTGATTCACCATCATCATAAAGGTCAAGCCACCAATCGCGTAGACCAAACGCATTTGCGCATCGGTGAGATGATGACTAAAGCCATGAAGATCTTGCGCTAAACGGACGCGTTTTGATAAGGAAGGCTCAGTGTTACTGGGGGACATCGACTGCGCATCGGCAAGTGAAGGCAGCAAATAGTTCACTAAAGCCACCCCCGCTAACGTCACTAGAAACAGCAACCACATAGATTCTTGCCAAGATAAAAACTGCGACATTAAACCACCGAGCAGACGTCCAACAATCCCGCCAATACTGTTCGCCATGATATAAATGCCTGCGGCTTTCAGCATAGTGCTTGGTGATAATTGCTCCTTAAAGTACGCCATGGCAATCGCAGGTACGGCAGCGAGTAATGCACCTTGTAGCAATCGTACTAGCACTAACCCATTAAAATCCGGTGCCCAAATTAATAGTAAGTTAGACAATGCCAATAACCACAAGCTGACAATAATTGGAGTGTGTCGACCGATACGATCTGACAGTACCGCATACAAGAGCAATGAAAAGGCTAAGGAAAAACTGGTCACCGACAGGATCAAGGTTGCTTTAGAGCCTGATACCGCAAAATGTTCCGCAATCAGCGGCAACATGCCTTGCATTAAATACAAGTTGATATAGACCACCACTGAAGCGACGCAGAGCGCCCACATCAATCGGGTGTCACGCTGTTTATTGTCAATCATAGTATCTAATACGGCTTGCACGGGAGCCTCAACCAAGTATCACTCATAGGATAGACAAAGATTATCACTGGGCATAACATAACAATAATAGATAATATCTATCGTAATCATTGATTTTTGTTATAGAAATAGCGCACCAAAAGTACACTTCTTGCCACTAATAAAATAGTACGAGCCCGATTAATGGATATTCGCCAACTCAAACATTTAGATGCCCTTGCCAATACCGGCAGCTTTACCGCCGCAGCCAAGAAACTGAATATGGCTCAGCCCGCGTTAAGTCAAAGTATCAAGCGCTTAGAGGTCGCACTCGGCGTCACCTTAGTCAATCGTACGAGCAACAAGAATGATAAACTGCTCACACTCACGGCCGAAGGTATAGTCCTGCATCAACACGCCACTTTGATCCTAAAACAAGTTAAGCAGGCCGAAGCGCAAATCCGCGCCATGGCCAATCTCACCTCGGGAGAGGTCCGCATTGCCGTGCCGGGCATGCTGGGTTCTTTCTATCTCCCCTCGCGCTTAATGGCTTTTCGGCATAAATACCCCGAGTTGAAACTATCACTGTTTGAAGGCGGGACGCGGGATGCACTGCGCATGTTGCAACAGGAAGAAGTGGATATTGCGATCATTACCGCCCAAGACCTACAACCCGAATTTGATAGTCAGCTGTTGATCCGTGAGCAAATGGTGATCGCCATGGGTGCTGAACACCCTTTAGCAGAACATAGCGCTGTGAGTCTACATGACTTTTTCGACCATGAATTAGTGATGTTCAAAACAGGTTATTTCCACCGTGAGTGGATACTATCTCAAGCCAAAGAATTAGGCAAAAAGCCCAATATTGCCTTCGAGACCAATCTTATTAATCTGATTAAACAGATTGTTTCCCAAGGATTTGGGATCACCAGTGTACTTGAGATGGCGATAAGCTCAAAAGATGACATTTTAGCCAAACCCTTCGATCCACCGGTATTTTTAAACCTCCATATTGCATGGAAAAAGCAGCGCCCCGTCAGCCAAGCAGACCGCGCATTTGTCGATTTTTTAATGTCAAATCGCTAACCCAAACCAGCAAATACAAAAAGGGCTGATATCAATATCAGCCCTTCACTCTTACCATTAAACCTTCCGATTTTACTCTGAGGGTTTAGCCTTGTTTACGACGACCAAAAGCAAAAGGTAGCAACAACAAGCTTAACCAACCTAAGGCACCACCATCATCTTTCTTGGCTGGTGTTTCAGTCACAGATACAGACACAACACTTGAATCTTTATTGCCGTGGTTATCAGATACTGTCAGTTGGAATGAAACCGTCTGAGCAGAGCCACTCACGTTTGGTGCGACGAGATTAAGCTTGGCCGCATTAGCGTCAAAGTTAAAGCTAGCGCCCCCTAACTGAGTCCATTTGTAGGTCAAAGGATCATTGTTGGCATCCGACGACTTGCTCGCATCGATGAACAAAGGTTTACCTTCTTGGACAGTGGCAGGAGCTTCAATCACAGCTACTGGCGCCACTTCTGGAACATCAAATTGATACTCCTGCTTTAAGATTTCAGCCGAGTCGTTATTCACTTTGTTGGTCAATGCCACTATGTTGCCTTGACTCGCCTTACGTGGCACTAAGTCAAACGTGACATCTAATGCCGATGCACCAGAGGCCATTTCGATAGTCCAAGTGATCTTATTGCCCACTTGCGCACCTTGATGGCTGATATTAGCCACTTCGTGACCTTCTGGTAATAACGCCTCTAGGGTGTAAACACGAGTTTCTTGCGTTTTGTTCGCTTCAATACGTGTCTTCATCACTTTAGCGGTGCCAGGTGTTAATTCACCAGAAACAGTACTGCCTAGAGAAGGTAATACGTCATCACTGACGCGCTCAAATACGACCGGAATTTCAACTGGTGCGACTTTGTCATCAGTGGTGGTCAGCGTCAGCATAGCTATGCCAGCATCTCCCACTAGCATCGCTTGTTTCCATGCTAAGTTGACATTGAAATCTTTATGATCACCCGTAAGATTTGCTGTTAAGTTATCACCCGCTTCATCGTATAACGTCACTTGTTTCAAACTAAAGGCATCATCCGCATCGGCTGTAGATGCCTGATAGTTTTGTACAACGACAATATACTCGCCCTTCACTGGGTTCTTAATAGATACACTTTCCTTTGAACCCTCGAAAGCAGAAGATGCAGCAATTGAAAGCTTGCTACCATCTTTCTTATCGAGTATCACAAACATGTCTAAGTCAGGAGAGGTTGTATTACCGATTGATGCATTGAAATATAAAGCTTTGTCTTCAACGTTAAAGCTAAATACTTTTACGCCATCGGCCAAATCATCAAATGCACTACCGGTATTTGAATCCTGTTTCACACTTGATTCATAAGTAGCGCTTAACTTAAGTGCAGTCACTGTCGCCGCAACACCCGGTAGATCAATCGCTTTCAAGTGCGCCAAATTACGTTCATCTGCATCACGTGAGGCTGAAACATTAACCAAAGCAGGTAAATCGCGTTTAGCTATCTTAGCTACGATCGGCATATTAGCCGTTGGGAAAGTATCGGACGTTAATACTAAGTTACCAAAGCCCCAACTTGCACCGACGTCAGTCACATCCGCAGTCACTGTAATCGTTTGGCTTTCACCTTTTTTGAGATTAAAGCTTTCTGGCGTCACAGTTAACGCGAATTTATCCGTTGCGGAAACGCCTTTTGCAGTCCAGCTACCATCAGCCGTTGCAGTGACAGTACGTGTCCAAGTACAAGTATCGATACAACGTGAATCAGCCATGCTTGGAATGTTTAGCTTACGTGGATCGCCACCTGTCGAAGGATTAGCAATCTCGTAGTTTAAGGCACTTTCATCCATCACTAAGCCCGTTTTTGCCGCTAAATCAACACGAATACGACCGGCTCCTACGTCAAACGGATCAGCAACGGTTTTACCATCGGCTTTTTTCATGGCTTGGGCTGTCGTTGACGTCATCATTAGCGCAGAACGAATGTTGTCTGGCGTCCAATCCTTATGCAGCGATTTAAGTAACGCACCAGCACCGGCAACGTGAGGACTCGCCATTGAAGTACCTGACATCAAAGTGAAATCAGCAGGATCTGTACCTGTTTCATCATGGCCAAACTGTTGGTCGGAATAAGCAGCGTAGATGTCACTGCCCGGTGCAGCGACATAGGGTACGAGTACATCGTTAGTCAGATTAGGTCCAATCAATGAACTGGCAGATAAAACATCCGCTTCTTTACTGGCAACTTTAGGGGTTGGAGACAGCGTGATTTCAAGAGCAGGATTTGCCGCCATAGCAGCAATCAATTCTAAGCCATCAATATCACCAATAAATACCGCTGGAATATTCAATTTATCCAGCCCCGACATAGTCAGACGCGCATTATTTTCACCATCTCTATTGAAAACAATCACACCCTTAGCGCCAGCTTCCATTGCTGCGGCCACTTTGATATCGAATGAGCAAACACCGCGTCTTAAAACGGCGATCTTGTCTTTAAAGGCATCTGCTGGGAACGGTTTACAGGCTTCAAAATTGGTCGCATCAATTGCGCCAGCATAAAGGGGAACACCTTTGAGCACTTCAGTTTGAACCGGACCAGAACCAGCAGTGTAATGATAGTTTTTACCATTAAATTCCACGGCGCGTACTATGTCACGGTTATGAGTCGAGTTAGCGACCGAAGTATACCAAGGTGCATTTTTAGGCGTAGAGTAAGGTATTTGATTAATCGCAGGGCTCGTGTTTGTCGCGGCACGTGTGTTACCCGCAGCCACTGCAGCAAAAATCCCCGCATTACGCGCGGCTAAAAAGCCTTGTTCCGTCGCACTATTCCACGGGTTTCCACCGCCACTGATAGAAAAGTTCAGCACATCGACGCCATCTTTAATCGCATCATCTAAGGCTTTTAAAATCGGTGCGGTCGGGCAGCCAGAATAAGTGTCGCCCGCATTACCCGGATTACAAATTTGATAAGCTATAATGTTTGCATGTGGTGCAACACCTGAGATTTGTTTAAATTCAAGGCCTGTCGCAATGCCATCGCTTTCTAACTTACCTGTTTCACCTTGCACATAAGGCACATTCACTAGGATGTTACCTGCTGCGGTACTCGCAACGTGAGTACCATGCCCACCGTAATCCTCACCATTTTTAGCTGGAGGGGTGTCACCAAACACTTTTGCATCGTCGTAGTTATTTGTTATCTCAGAGTAACTGCGAACTCCAATCAACTTGTCATTACACATGCTCGCGAAATCAGTTTTACAATCACCAATATAGATGCCTTGACCTAATGGGTTTGTGTGGTCATAGCCATCTTGGCCAACATCAGCGAATGAAGCATGATCTGAGTTAATACCTGAGTCGATAATACCGACGATCACGCCTTCCCCCATGGCTTTCGTGCCCGTCGCACTGCCATCCCATACATTAGGAGAACCGATAAGCGCTTGACTGACATCGGTTTCCATTTGCTCCATGCGCTCGCGCTCAACAAACGCAACCTCAGGTAACTCAGCCATTTTCTTCGCTTGAGCTTGAGTCATGCGAACCGCCATACCGTTTAACGCATACTGATATGTCGTTAATGGTTGCAGATTGGTGCCAATAGCAGCACTCGCGTTAGCTAAAAATCGGTTCTGTTTTACTTTCAAATAACTAACATAACTTTTGACTTCAGCTTTAGAAGCATCAAGTTTGCCGTTCACAGCAACTTTTGAAGTACCGTTTACCTGCACTCTTTGTGAACTAGTCGCTTTCAATCCTGGAATAGTTCCTTGGTAATTAGCAACCGAACTATCGCGTAAACGAACGATATAAGTATATTCACCCTCACCTAAATCTGCTTCTGGTACAAACTTAACCTCAGCTCCGGCAGCGTTACCGCGTAATGAAGTGACTTGTAATTCACTTGGAATATCTAACTGCAAGGTTTCACCCGTAGGTGATAATACGGTTTGTGCATTTGCCGCCGACGATAACAGTGCCATAGACACTGCTAATGCTATTTTAGTTTTCATTGTAACTTCCCTAATTCTTATAAGTTGTATGATTTATAAAACTCAGGTTTGGGTGGCATGAAAACGCTGCGACAACCAAAAACATCACCCGTAACTGACATTTTTTATGAATAACCATTCAATTTACTGTGATGATGATCACTGAGTTTTATCGCGACAATTTGTAACACGCGATGATACAAATTAAAACAGCAAATTAACAGAACGCAATTCAGTAAATGATGAACAACCTCATACCTTGTTAAAATAAATCCATAGAACCTTTATCAGACTGTTTTATGTCCCAACGATAAGTCGTAGTATAAAGTCGATAAAAACAAATAATAAACATTAAATCATAGCGTTAAAATTAACCTTTAAGTGTCGGCTCAAAAATAGCATTAGGTTAAACAGAATAAATCCCCGTAAATAAATACTCTTTTTTATAAATATCATTAGTTACAAAATAAACACAAAACACCATAAATTGAAATAATAGAGCACAAAAAAAGAAACGTTAAATTAACAAATTGTATGCATTTTGTATTTGTATAATATTTTACAAAATGATACCCCTTATAAAAATTAACTAACTTATGCATTAATATTCTTAATCCTGTATAGAGCAAATTAATACTTAATCTCACATTTACAGCATAGCAAGCGGATTATTGACCACAAAAAAGCCCTTTCAATATCGAATTGAAAGGGCTAAATCTTCATCAATATAAAAACAATATTATTGCAGTTATGGCCAGTGGTTAATTCGCCATAACCGCTTTCATTAGCACTTCTGTCGTGAACTTATCATTATTGATAACTGGGAACCTGTCATAGGTTTGGAAAATCACTTGGTCTTGAAACTTGATCATCGCCACCACCCCATATTGGATACTTTTATCGATCGATTTAGCGGGCAGTGTAAATTTAAATGGCACAGGTGCTCTGGCGATATTGAAGGTTTTTTGTGCGACGATGACGCCTGGAGTATTCAAATCAATAATGGCAATAATGATTTGGCAGCCTTGAGGTAATGGGATCTTCTCTAGATAGCCAGCTGCGCCATTGATGATAATCGGTTGTTCAGGTGTTACAGTCACGCAGCCATTGAGCAAGACAGCCATGAGAGAGAACAATATAAACGATTTTATTTTCAGATACATACTAACGTCCTTTTACCATGCGTATCAGGCCTTCTTGGGTAGAAGAAGCCACTAACTCGCCTTGTTGATTGAAAAACTGCCCTCTGACGTAACCTCTGCCACCGCTAGCATTAGGGCTATCGATACTGTAAAGCAACCACTCCCCCATATTAATCGGGCGGTGGAACCACATCGCGTGGTCGATCGTCGCCATTCGTACCCCTGGACTTAAGAAGGATACACCGTGGGGCTGAGCTGCCGTGACTAAAAAGTTAAAGTCTGAGGCATAGGCGAGTAAATATTCATGGATATGGGCATCATTTGGCATAGGGCCATTAGCCCTCATCCAAACATAACGGTACGGCTCGGTTTCTTTAGGCGCAAAAGGGTGCAGTGGATTGACCAATCGCATCTCAATTGGCGCATCGGCCATAAACTTTTCAAGTATGCTCGGCGGTACTTTATCCCGCATCGTCAGCGCCAATTCCTGCTGATTCAACAAACCTTCAGGTCCGGGCACTTGCGGCATAGCGGCTTGATGACTAAAGCCTTCCTCAGGTTCTTGGAAGGAGCAGGTCATATGAAAAATGGGGCGACCTTTTTGAATAGCACTAACCCGACGAGCGCTAAAACTACCGCCATCACGCATATTTTCTACTTCATAAACAATCGGCAACTTCTCGTCACCTGCACGTAAAAAGTAGGAGTGTAATGAATGGATCTTACGCTCAGCAGCTACAGTCTGTTTTGCGGCGCTCAGTGCTTGACCCATCACCTGACCACCAAACACATGCCCAAAACCCAGATCTTGGCTTTGACCACGAAAGAGGCCAATTTCAATTTGCTCAAGGGAAAGTAATGATAAAAGATCGTCTAATACCTGACTCATGGGATCCTACTGCGTAATTAGCAATTAATCTTAAAGGGTAACTCAGTTAGCCTTAAGCTGACCAGTCTTCTATCGATTATTCACAATCAAATCATCACTCCAACGGTGAGGAATTAAACGAGGCACGCTGGAGTGTCTATGTTATTTATTGTGGTTAGCATTTACGGCTTTATTGAGCCACTTACTGCATTTAAATCGCTATAGATGCAGGCTTAGTTCAAATACAAGCATGATGAATCAATCGATTTTAATGTGATGTTCTAGCGCACTTAACTTAGACCAAGACAACACTTTATCCTCTCCACAGGAGTGCAAAGTCACGGGGAAGGATTGGTGTAACTGTGGCCACTGCTGCGCGAGGTTATCTGGCGTAAAAAGACCTTCATTAAAATACATAGGCTGAAATTCGACAAACATGCCGTGGCTAACACTGCCCGCTCCGGCGAGTAGATGTTGACCATTTGGCGCCTGTTCACTCACCAAGAAAGCCGTAGTCGCCGTTAATGATTCAAAGGAAAATAGCGGCTGAATCGCACTCGCTAAATGTTTGGCCGTCATCGCGGTTACGGCCTGAGGGCATAAACTATTGACTCGAATATTATGAATTTCACCTTCTAATGATAAGCTATTCACCATGCCGACCAGCGCCATCTTGCTTGCACTAAAACCAACTTGGTGCAAGTCACCAAACAAGGCCGAGGCTCCCGTTGTCATCATTATCCGGCCAAAATGCTGTTGTTGCATATAAGGCCAAACAGCTTGAGTGAGATAAAAGCTGCCATTGAGATCGACATCCAATTGCCGTTGCCACTGCTCAAGTTTAATGTGCTCAAAGGGACAAGCACCATAAACGCCCGCGTTATTAATCAAGATATCAATGCGATGCCAGCGTAGGATCACCTCTTCGATCATGCTATTCACTTCATTTCGCTGACTCACATCAAGCACAAAATAAATGCAATCTCCACCGAGTTTAATAATGCTGCAATAGGTCTGCATTAATTCTAAGTTGGCTTGGCTCGTCTGAGCGCCGTCGGTGGAAATTGACTCATAGGACGATAACGGCTGGTCGACGAGTATCACTTTTGCCCCCCGTTCAGCCAACATGATGGCATACGCTCGACCTAACCCAGCCGCAGCCCCAGTGACTAATGCCACCTTATTGTCAAAACGCATCCAAATATGTCCTTATCGGCATTGTTGTAGCAGCAAAAAATAACGGGCATAGGGTAACAACCGCCTATGCTATCTACTAAACAGAGTATTTAGCGTTACGCCTATGTCATGGACAGCACAAAGCCTCCATCGACATTAACTATGGAAACACAGACTTTTTTGATTTTCTTTGAACTTAACGACAAATCTCATCCTGCATCAGTGAACATATGTGCGCCAATTCAAACTCTGTTAAATGCGTTTATTAGATAGTGCTCACTTTCGTGTTAAATCTTGTTATGCTATGCGCTAATTGAGCCCTTGCTCGGTACCATTTCCATTTACCAATAACGACTGGACGCCATGAATCCTTGGATTTTAGCAATAAGACCCCGTACGCTACCCGCGGCCATAGGTCCCCTACTGATAGGCAACATTCTCGCCCTGCATCTTGAGAGTTACAGCTGGTTAATCGCTGCCACTTCAATGTTGTGTGCTGTCTTATTACAAATCGCCGTCAACCTCGCTAACGACTATTTTGATTTTAAAAACGGCATAGATACAGACGAGCGCTTAGGGCCCGTTCGCGTGACTCAAAGTGGTTTAATTTCACCAACAAGCGTTCGCAATGCCATGATATTTTGTCTCTTAATGGCGCTTGCCGTGGGATCATATCTGATTTGGCACGGAGGCTGGCCCATCGCCATTCTCGCCGCAGCCGCTATTTTAGGTGCTCTTGGCTACAGTGGTGGCCCCTATCCCCTCGCCTCCCATGGGCTCGGTGAAGTAGCAGCATTTGTCTTTTTTGGCTTAGTTGCAGTGGTGGGCAGTTATTATCTGCAGGCAGGCGATACGACTATTAATGCTTGGTTATTAGGTTGTGCGATTGGCTTATTTAACGCTGCGATTATGTTGGTGAATAACACTCGCGACATCCGTACCGACACCCAAGCGGGCAAACATACTCTAGCGGTACGTATTGGCGAAGCTCAGGCAAAAGTGCTTTATCAAGCCTTAATCTATTTGCCCTTTGGCTTAGTCATCGCTGGCTTTTTATTCGGTATTTTACCCGGCTTACCAGTACTACTTGCGGGATTATCTCTGCTTATTGCCCGCAAACTCAGTAGCGATTTTTATGCGGTTTCTGGTGAAGCCTTAAATCCGTTACTCGGCCGTACAGCTAAGTTAACCATGATTTTCAGTACCTTGTTTAGCGTGGGTTTAGTTTTTACCGCATGAGAGTAAAACCATTAAGCTAGGACAAACGATCCTGAATAAAAAAGGTTCATATCTTCGATAGATACGAACCTTTTTTATTGGCAGCTGCACGACTTCAATTTGGCTTATTATCGACGAGGGCAATCCTCCCCCCATTTATTGCCAGATATAACCAGAGATCAGCGTGTTTAACAAAATACCATTAAAGTTGCGTTCGGCATGGGATGAACCATTATGGCCTGCACCAAAACACACATGTAGCGGTAATAAATGTTCTTCCCGCGGATGACTAAAACGCGCTTCAGGGGCTGATTGCCAATGAATTAACGCTGTTTTTACCTCGGCAAAACTAACACTTGCCGTTAAAGTTTGCGTCAACCAATGATCAAATTCTGCACTGCGGCTTTGCACTGTGAGATCGCTTGAGAAAAATGCCCGCATATTGTGAAACGACATGCCAGACCCCACGATCAACACCCCTTGGTCCCGCAGCGGCGCTAAAGCCTCCCCAATCGCTATATGGATTTTAGGATCGAGGCTGTGGACTAACGACATCTGCACCACGGGAATATTCGCCTCAGGATACATCAACTTAAGTGGTACAAAAGTACCGTGATCAAATGCGCGTTCGCTATCTAAGCGGGCGGCGATGCCCTTATCCGATAGCATATTCGCAATCTGTGCGGCTAATTCTGGCTCACCGGGTGCAGGATATGTCAGCTGATAAGCCTCAGGTGGAAATCCATAGTAATCATACAAAATACTTGGCTTTGGGCTACTCGACAAAGTCACCACAGATTCTTCCCAATGGGCAGTGATCAACACAATCGCCTTCGGAGTTGGCATTGGCGCTGTTACTGAAGTTAAAAATGCACGCAACTCCCTATGATTAACATCATTGAGCAAAGGCATAGGGCCACCACCATGGGGCACAAATAGCACAGGCATACGACTCGCGTTAACTTGCATCATAATCCTCTCGTGTTGATTAACTTATATCTGTACTACTGGCTTTAAACTCAGCATTTCTCACTTAACTCACGGTTCTACATAACACTTCAATGCACGCTTAAAATGCGGAGCGATTCAGCACCAACTGCCGCTGAAATTGCACTAAACGCTCAATAATTTCATCCAGTTTGATAACCAGAAAGAGGCCAGCCGATAAACTCAATGCGGGCAGTGCATTAATCGGCGCTTCATAATTAAAGTGGAAATAAATCGCCCCCATCATAATCGCCAGTAAACCGCTCGCCGATAGCACTCGGTAGTCACGTAGACACAACCCAAGGGCACCAATCACTTCCATCAAACCAATAAAATAGCCAAATCCGGTGGGAAGATTCATCAAAGTAAACGGAACATGGAACATAGGCACGCCAAATAACTTGGCAAATCCCGAGATAAAAAACACTATGCTCATCGCCAGTGTGACGGTTGCAGCGGCGCGATTGAGTGTATTGGCACAAAGGAATAACTTCTGTGTATCAACCTCTGCAACTAAGCCATTGATACTTAAAACCTTGGTATCACATAAGTTTAAAAATCGCATCGCACACACCCCATTAAACGTGATATTTGCCGTCAGTCTTGGGCATAAATTCGCAGACGACGAACGAGAATGGAATCGATTATGAGCCGATAAAAGATAAATAAATATGGAATAAAATCTAATATCTCCTAAACTAATAATTTATAAATTGCGAGCAATCCTTGTGACCTTAGATCAACTGCTGATGTTTAAAACCGTAGCTGAGGCGGGCTCACTCAAAGCTGCCAGTGACAAGCTACATAAAACCCAACCCGCCATTAGCCAAAGTATCAAACAGTTAGAATCCCAACTCGATCTTATCCTGTTTAATCGCGAAGGTTATCGACTCGCCATCACTGAGCAAGGTCGAAAACTGCTGCAACATACCCTGCGGGTACTGAATGAAGCGCAAGAAATGAAGCAAGTAGCGAAGCATTTAGCCAAAGGTAACGAAGCAAGCATCACCTTAGCTTTTGAAGCCTCCTTTAATCTCGCTCGAATTTTGCCGATTTTAGAGCTGACTCAAAATGAGTTTCCCTATACCCAAATTATTCTCAAACAAGAGTTTTTAACTGGTGCACTCGAAGCGCTGAATCAAGATAAAGCTGAAATCATCATCTCCGCAGGCGGAATTGAGCCCATACGCTCGAGTCATTTAGAATTAGCCTATTTATTTTCCGGTAGCCTTCTCGATGTTGCCGCGCCGCGCATGCTTGAGCGTCATCCGACACTGACCTACGCACGAGAGCTCGTTAATGAATACCAAATCGTGATCCAAGATACGGGCTCAGGCACTGCGAATATTGAGTTTGGGGTACAGGCGGGGCAACGACGTTGGTATGTTAATGATTTTTACACTAAAAAAATGCTTATTCAAAGTGGTATGGGCTGGGGCAAGCTGCCGCACTATATGATTGTAGATTCACTCAAACAGGGCGCGTTGATTGCACTGGATCTGCGTGAAAGGCAAAACAACATTCAACTCGATTACTATGTGATGCGAAAACCCCACTCACCTTTAGGCCCTGTCGCCCAAGCACTCTGGCAAAAGCTGATCGCCTTTTCATCTGAACTGAATTCTTAGGACTTCAAGCATAAGATTTAGCTTAGTGACTTAAAATGAATTGAAGTCAAAAAGTCATAAGCCGTTATAAAATCATCGACCATAAAAAAAACGCCCCTTGATAAGGGCGTTTTCATTTTGTTAGCGGGCAGAACCTTAGACTAAACCTTAGCTAAGGTACGCTCTTTGGCGCTCCAATCTAAGTGATATTTCTCGCCTGCTGGGGTATCGATACGCTCAAATGTATGGGAACCGAAAAAGTCACGCTGACCTTGGAGCAAGTTTGCCGGTAATGTTTCGCAGCGGTAACTGTCGTAATACGCCAGAGCCGAGCTAATACAAGGTGCTGGAATGCCTTGCATCACCGCAGTCGCGACTGCGGTACGCCATAGGCCTTGCTTTTCAGACAAGGCAGACGCAAAACTGTCCGCCATCAACAGATTGCTAAGATCAGATTTGTCTTCATAGGCTTGAGTGATTGATTGCAAGAAAGTCGCGCGAATAATACAACCCGCACGCCAAATTTTTGCAATTTCAGCAAAGTCTAACTGCCATTTTTGTTCATGAGCCGTCATCGCCATCAACTGGAAGCCTTGGGCGTAACAACACACTTTCGCGCAATATAACGCGCTTTCAAGGGCTTCGATCAACAGTGCTTTTTGTGCGTCATCGATAACAGGTGCATTTGGCCCAGCCAATTTCTGGCTAAGTTGTAGACGTAAGGATTTTTGGGTACTTACGGCGCGCGCATACACAGCTTCAGCAATCGTCGGTGCAGGGCAACCAATTTGTAAACTGCTCACGGCCGTCCACAAACCTGTGCCTTTTTGGCCCGCTTTATCTAAGATCATTTCCACCAGCGGTTTACCCGTTAATGGATCGGCTTGTTTTAAGACTTCGGCACTGATCCCCATCAAATAGCTGTTTAAACTACCTTTGTTCCAGCGTTCAAACACATCGCCCACTTCTGCAGCGCTCATGCCTAAACCGTCATGCAGCATTTGATAGGCTTCGCAAATCAACTGCATGTCAGCGTATTCAATACCGTTATGCACCATCTTCACATAATGACCAGAACCCGCAGGACCAATATAAGTCGTGCATGGCTCGCCTTCTGTCACGGGATTACCCGGCTCGAAGCGTTCGATAGGTAGCCCAGTTTTGGCATCAACCTTAGCGGCAATCGCTTTCCAAATAGGTGCCACGTGATGCCATGCATCGATATCGCCGCTTGGCATAAGTGATGGACCGAAACGCGCACCGACTTCACCGCCCGAAACTGCAGAGCTGAAAAATACAAACTGACCTTTGTAGCGCGCTTCACGCTCAACAGTGTCAGTCCATAGGCTGTTACCAGTATCGATCACAATATCATCGGACTCAATTCCGGCAGAAATCAAAGCACTACAGACACCATCGACGGGTGCACCCGCGGGAACAGAAAGCACAAAAATACGGGGTTTTGTGAGACTGGCTAACATTTCGGTAAGATTAGCACAGCCAAGAATGCGAGACTCGAGTCCAGCACGTTCCTGTTTTTCTTGCTGTATTACACCATTAACTTTAACAGGATCGAGGTCAAACGCGCTGACGTGATATTGGTTATCTGCGATGTTTAGCGCAAGGTTTTTACCCATAACACCAAGGCCAATTACGCCGATATCATTAAGATTGCTGTGGTTTTGCATTATATTATTCCCACGGGTCACAGAGGTTAGAGCTAACCAATTTTGAGGGGTAATTATACCGATCTTTGTAACTTAATTACCAGAGACATACGATTGGCAATTTCGATTGTGCCGAAAGTACCAATCGTTTAGGTCTCATTTTATCTAGGGCGTGTTGACGTTTCAGGGTTGTTTTTGCAGCGAGTTGGCTGGCTTTTATGCAAGGCAAAGCCCGAGCAGTGTAGTTATTCTACATAAACGGGCGATAACGCAGCAGAAACGCCAGCCAAACGCTGCCCGAAGGGTTCGTCTGGCAAGCTCTTGCTCTTTGTCACTCGTCATTTGAGTAGAATAACTACACGTCACTCCTCGTTTCGTGATCACGAGCTTGCCAGAGCGAACAAAATTTAATCTCGAAACGTCAACACGCCCTAATAGAACCGTCAATTAATGGGCAAGTTTAAGCCCTAAAACACCCAGTAATATCAATATCAAACTGGCGATTTTAAGTAAGCTAACGCCTTCTCCTAAGAGGATAATTCCCGCAATTGCGGTGCCCATAGCGCCAATACCGACCCACACGCCGTAAGCCGTACCGATAGGTAGCTGCTTAACCGCGAGTCCTAGTAGCAACACACTCACTGCCATCGACGCTACTGTAAAGATACTTGGCCACAAACGCGTAAAACCGTCGGTATATTTAAGCCCTATAGCCCAACCAATTTCGAATAAACCCGCAAGAACTAATAAGAACCAACTCATAGTGAACTCCCATAAAGGGGTCGTCCCCATGTTAGATTAGGCGTATTTAGGGTCGTCCCTAAGCCATTTGATTACAGTAAAACTGTAGGTGATGATTTTACGTGATAACTGTGCGTGATGAGCCTGCAAGACTAGCAAATTTGAGGTGAAAATTTCAATCTTTGATTTTACCGAAATAAGAAATGCCATGAGAAAAAGGCGATAGCAAGCTTGGTCAGTTTACTATCACCTTGATATTTCAACTCTCTATAAGACCTTTACACTCTTCCTATAAAAGCCTTTACGCTCTATTTCTTACACTAAGGCATCGGCATAACCCATACGAGTGAGCGCGGTGCGCACTAGCTCTAAGGTTTGTGGATCTTCTATGGTCGCTGGCGCAGTATATTGCTGATTATCGGCAATTTTTCGCATAGTACCGCGTAAAATTTTACCCGAGCGCGTTTTAGGTAATTTTTGAATCGCACTCACTAACCTAAAGGAAGCGACGGGACCAATTTCTTGGCGTACCAGGGTTATTAACTGTTTATGCAGCTCTTCATCACTGATCGTCACGCCTTTCTTGAGTACCACTAATCCGAGGGGAACTTGGCCCTTAAGCTGATCATCTACCCCAATTACCGCGGCTTCGGCCACATCAGGGTGTTGACATAACACTTCTTCGAAGCGTCCCGTCGATAGCCTGTGCCCCGCTACGTTTATGATGTCATCAATACGACTCATAATGTAGAGATAGCCGTCTTCATCGGTATAACCCGCATCGCCAGTTAAGTAGTAACCCGGATACATAGACAAGTAACTATCTTGATAGCGTTGATCATTTTGCCACAGTGTCGTTAAGGTTCCCGGCGGTAGAGGCAATTTAATAACCACATTACCTGAAGTATTGACCGCAACTTGCTCACCTAATTCGTCCAGCACTTCAACCGCATAACCCGGTACAGGTAAAGCTGGCGAACCTGGTTTAATGGTAACCGGTGCTGTACCCATCAAGTTTGCTGCGACAGGCCAGCCCGTTTCGGTTTGCCACCAGTGATCAATAACAGGTTTAGCGAGTTTAGTGTGTGCCCAAACTAAAGTGTCGGGATCGCAACGCTCCCCCGCCAAAAACACATTTTTAAGACAATTTAAATCAACACCTTGTAGATATTCACCGTCAGGATCTTCACGCTTAATTGCGCGAATGGCCGTCGGCGCGGTGAAGAAGCTTTTGACCTTATATTTGGCAATCGTGCGCCAAAATGCGCCGGGATCTGGCGTACCAACAGGTTTGCCTTCATACATTAAGGTTGTAGCGCCCACCAGCAGTGGCCCATACACTATGTAAGAATGACCCACAACCCAACCCACATCGGACGCAGCCCAAAACACATCACCCGCTTGAATATCGTAAATATGCTGCATCGACCAAGCCAGAGCCACGGCATGGCCACCATTATCGCGTACCACACCTTTAGGCTGACCCGTGGTGCCTGAGGTATAAAGCACATACAAGGGATCGGTAGCCTTAAGCGCAACACAATCGGCCTTAGGTGCAGTTGCTAATGCGGCTTGCCAATCTAAGTCACGGCCCTCAAATAAATCGGCCTGATACTGGCTACGATTCAAAATTAGGCAGTGATCAACCTGATGTACTGACTGAGCTAACGCTTTATCTAACAGAGGCTTGTAAGGGATCACGCCCGAAGGCTCAATGCCGCAAGATGCCGACAAGACCAATTTAGGCTTAGCATCATTGATCCGAGTCGCGAGCTCATTGGCAGCAAAGCCACCAAAAACCACCGAATGAATCGCACCTATGCGGGCACAGGCCAGCATAGCGAAGGCGGTTTCAGGCACCATAGGCATATAAATCACCACACGGTCGCCCTTTCCTATACCAATAGATTGCATAAAGCCCGCGAGTCGGCTCACTTGAGCCTGTAACTCACCATAGCTAATGCCGTATTCAGTGTCTGTCACTGGGCTCACATACTGGATAGCCACTTGGTCACCGCGTCCAGCCAACACATGGCGGTCAACGGCGTTATAACAAGTGTTCATCTCACCATCGGCGAACCAGTGATAAAACGGTGCCTGCGATTCATCGAGCACCGTTTGCGCCGGTTTAATCCAATCGAGCGTCTTCGCCGCTTCTCCCCAGAATTCGGCTTTATTAAGCAAGGATGCTTGGTGCAACGCTTGATGTTTTTGTTGGTTCTGTTTTTGATTTGTGGCTTGCGCTACAGATGCATTTTGCTGTTCGGTCAACATATGTCCTCCAATCAGGACTGCGACTCACATCGTCAGCCGCAATAACTACCCCTTCCTGCTTCTATTATTAGCAAGGAGGTCTAAAGCCCACTATTAGACGTTAGCCTATAACCAGAAGATATTTGTGGTTTTATGTGAGAACACTAATTTAAAGCATACGTTTTAATCTCGCTGCACAGGCTTATGGCAATTGGGATTGACACTTTTTTGCCAACAGAATAAAAGCCAAAATCTTTACCTTTACGTAAACTTCATATATCTTGCTTAAAACTGATTATTTAGGGTGCATGAATGAGCGCAACGAACACACCACAAACGACTTACTCGATCAGTGATCTCTCAAAAGAGTTTGATATCACTACTCGTAGTATTCGTTTTTACGAAGACCAAGGTTTGCTTAAACCTAAACGCCGCGGCCAAACCCGTATTTATAGCCTCAAAGACAGGGTGCGTCTCAAGCTCATTCTTCGCGGTAAACGCTTGGGCTTTTCTTTGGCAGAAACCCGTCGTTTGTTCGAATTATACGATGCCGACAAGAGCAGCACTTCACAACTCAATACCATGCTGGCGCTAGTGGAAGAAAAGAAGTCCGCACTACAACAGCAAATGGACGACATCAAAGTCGTATTGATGGAACTCAATTCCGCCGAGCAGCAGTGCCGTTTAGCCTTAGAAGATAACAAAACGGCAAAAGCCTAAATCCCCGTTGACACAAAATCAAATCAATTTGATGGCGATAACGACTACGGATTTAAGTACAAGATTTAAAAGACTCAAGCACCTAAAAATCATAAAAACTATAACAATCTGAAATTAGAACATCTGAAAGGACACAAGCAATGAACTCTCTCTACACAAGTCTAAATTTTGGCCTAGGCGAAGACGTCGATATGCTGCGCGATGCAGTGCAGGATTTTGCCGCGAATGAAATCGCCCCAATTGCCGCGAAAGTGGATCACGACAATGCCTTTCCCAATGAACTTTGGCCTGTGCTTGGAGGAATGGGACTGCTCGGAGTAACGGTACCCGAAGAGTTCGGCGGCGCGAACATGGGCTACCTAGCCCACGTCGTTGCAATGGAAGAAATCTCCCGTGCATCAGCTTCTATCGGCCTAAGTTATGGCGCCCACTCAAACCTGTGTGTCAATCAAATCAACCGTAACGGTAATGCCGCGCAAAAAGCCAAGTACCTGCCAAAACTGGTGAGCGGTGAGCATATTGGCGCGCTGGCCATGAGTGAGCCAAACGCAGGTTCTGACGTGGTTTCGATGAAGCTGCATGCCCGTAAAGAAGGCGACCGATTCATCTTAAACGGCAACAAAATGTGGATCACCAACGGTCCAGATGCACACACCTATGTCATTTACGCGAAAACCGACTTAACCAAAGGCGCACACGGTATTACCGCCTTTATCGTTGAACGTGATTCGAAAGGTTTTAGCCAAGCGCAAAAGCTCGACAAACTCGGCATGCGCGGCTCTAACACCTGCGAACTGGTGTTTGAAGATGTAGAAGTACCAGAAGAAAACATTTTAGGCGGCCTCAATAACGGCGTAAAAGTGCTGATGAGCGGCCTAGATTACGAGCGCGTCGTGCTTTCTGGCGGCCCGCTGGGGATCATGAATGCCTGTATGGATATCGTTGTGCCTTACATCCACGAGCGTGAGCAATTTGGCAAATCCATCGGTGAATTCCAACTAGTGCAAGGCAAGTTAGCCGACATGTACACAGGTATGAATGCCGCCAAATCCTATGTCTATAACGTGGCAAAATCCTGCGATCGCGGTGAAACCACCCGTAAAGATGCCGCAGGCGCCATTCTTTATAGCGCAGAACTCGCCACCAAAATGGCACTGGATGCCATTCAACTGCTAGGCGGCAATGGCTATGTCAACGAATACGCCACTGGCCGCTTACTGCGTGATGCCAAGCTGTATGAAATCGGCGCCGGCACCTCAGAAATTCGCCGCATGCTAATTGGCCGCGAACTGTTCAATGAGTCGAAATAACGCGTGTTCAAATAATCTCTCACAAGTGAATGGGTAGCACCTCACTGTAACTTACAGTTTGCGCCACCCATTCGAGCAAGGTGATACCGAGTTTCCGCTTTATAAGGACAATCAAAGTGACGCAATTAAGCAGTCGTATCAACGCCCGTAGCGATGAATTTAAAGCAAAATCAGACGATATGGCCGCCCTAGTGGCCGATCTCAAAACTAAACTCAATAAAATCGAACTCGGCGGCGGCCCTGTGGCGCTGGAGCGTCATTTATCCCGCGGTAAATTATTGCCACGTCAACGGGTTGAAAAGCTGCTCGATGCGGGCTCGCCCTTTTTAGAGCTATCGCAATTTGCGGCGTTTGAAGTCTATGACGAGGAAGTGCCCGCAGCGGGCATTATCGCTGGTATCGGCCGTGTGAGTGGTGTCGAATGCATGATCATCGCCAACGACGCTACAGTTAAAGGCGGCACTTACTACCCGATTACCGTTAAAAAACACCTTCGCGCCCAAGATATTGCCAGCCGTTGTCACTTGCCTTGTATCTATTTAGTCGACTCGGGCGGCGCTAACCTGCCCCGCCAAGATGAAGTCTTCCCCGACCGCGACCATTTCGGCCGCATCTTTTACAATCAAGCGCAAATGTCGGCAAAAGGCATTCCGCAAATTGCGGTGGTGATGGGTTTATGTACCGCAGGCGGCGCTTATGTGCCAGCCATGGCGGATGAATCGATTATCGTAAAAGATCAAGGCACTATCTTCTTAGCCGGCCCACCATTAGTCAAAGCGGCCACAGGTGAAGAAGTCAGCGCCGAAGAGTTAGGCGGCGCCGAAGTGCACACTAAAATTTCCGGCGTAGCGGATCATTTAGCCCAAAACGATGAGCACGCGTTAGAGCTTGCCCGCCGCGCGGTATCACGCCTGAATCATCAAAAAGAAATCAAATCACTCTTAAGTCCTGTCAAACCACCGAAGTTCGACATTAGCGAACTGTACGGCATTGTCGGCACCGACTTGAAAAAGCCCTTTGATGTTAAAGAAGTGATCGCCCGTATCGTCGATGATTCTGATTTTGATGAGTTTAAAGCCAACTATGGCGCAACCTTAGTGTGCGGTTTTGCCCGTATTCACGGCTACCCCGTCGGCATTGTCGCCAACAACGGCATTCTGTTCTCGGAGTCGGCGCAAAAAGGCGCGCACTTTATTGAACTGTGCTGCCAGCGCAAAATTCCGCTGCTGTTCCTACAAAATATCACCGGCTTTATGGTGGGTAAAAAGTACGAACACGAAGGCATAGCCAAACACGGTGCCAAAATGGTAACCGCGGTGTCTTGTGCCAATGTGCCTAAATTTACTGTGATTATCGGCGGCAGCTACGGCGCGGGTAACTACGGCATGTGTGGCCGCGCGTTCGAACCGACCATGATGTGGATGTGGCCTAACGCCCGTATTTCTGTGATGGGCGGAGAGCAAGCCGCAGGCGTTCTTGCCACAGTGCGCCGCGACGGTTTAGCCCGTAAAGGTGAAGAATGGTCACTTGAGGATGAAAAAGCCTTTAAAGCGCCAATTGTCGCCCAGTACGATAAAGAAGGTCATCCGTATCATGCCAGCGCCCGTTTATGGGATGACGGCATTATTGACCCAGCGCAAACCCGCGATGTGGTCGGCCTTGCGCTATCGGCGGCATTAAATGCCCCTATCGAAGACACCCGCTTTGGTGTGTTCCGTATGTAAACCATACGTATACACAGCAAATCAATAAGATAGGGAAACAGTTATGACAAATTTACCAATAACGCCACAGGAATTAAGCAACTTGCAGCACGTGAGTTACTCACTCAATGACGGCGTTGCCGAGTTAATCCTTAACCGTGCAGAAGTACACAACGCCTTCGATGAAGTGATGATTAGCGAGATGATTAGCGTCCTTGGCTATTTTGCTGAGCATAAGGATTGCCAAGTGCTGGTGCTTAAAGCGAACGGCAAAAACTTCAGCGCCGGCGCCGATCTCAATTGGATGCGCAAGCAAGCCCAAATGGATTTTGAGCAAAACCTAACGGATGCCAAAGCCTTAGCGAAACTGATGCAGGATTTAGATACCTTTCCAAAACCCACCATTGCATTAGTGCAAGGTGCAGCCTTTGGCGGCGCACTGGGGCTGATTTGCGCCAGCGATATCGCTATCGCCACAACGCGCGCCAGTTTTTGTTTGAGCGAAGTAAAACTTGGATTAATTCCTGCGGTGATTAGCCCTTACGTTGCCCGCGCTATGGGTAACCGCGCATCGCGCCGCTACATGCTGACCGCCGAGCGTTTTAGTGCAGAAACTGCATTAAAACTTAATGTCGTCCATGAGATAAGCGATGACTTAGACGCCGCCGCAAAGCCTATGATTGATGCGCTACTTGCCAATAGTCCGCAAGGCATGGCATGGGTAAAAACCTTATTATCACGCCTTGAAGATGGCGTGATAGACCAAAACACCATTGATTACACTAGCGAGCGTATCGCCCGCATTCGGGTATCAACCGAGGGCCAAGAAGGCTTAAATGCCTTTTTTGAGAAACGTCAGCCAAACTGGCAACAAGCGCACTCCGCCCCCTCTCCTACGCCAATGCAAAAGCCAAGTGATACCCAAGGAGCCCTTTGATGTTAACCAAGCACATGTTTACCAAGCTATTGATTGCTAACCGCGGTGAAATCGCCTGTCGCATCATCAAAACCGCCCATGCCATGGGTGTTCGCACCGTTGCCCTATATTCCGATGCCGATAAAGAAGCGCGCCATGTCGCCATGGCCGACGAATCTTTCTACTTAGGCGGCAGTGCGCCAGCAGACTCCTATTTAAAGGGCGATTTGATTATCGACATAGCCAAAAAAGCGGGCGCACAAGCGATTCATCCCGGTTATGGTTTCTTATCTGAAAACGCCGACTTTGCCCGTAAATGTGAAGCCTCAGGCATCGCATTTGTTGGCCCAGGCAGTGATGCTATCGATGCCATGGGCAGCAAAAGCGCCGCAAAATCCATTATGACTGCGGCAAATGTGCCCTTAGTGCCGGGTTATCACGGCGATGACCAAACCGATGCGACCTTAAAAGCGGAGGCACTGAAAATCGGCTTCCCTATGCTGATTAAAGCGGCTTATGGCGGCGGCGGTAAAGGCATGCGAATCGTCGAGAATGAAGGCGAAATCATGGAAGCCGTTAACTCAGCGCGCCGTGAAGCGGCCTCTTCTTTTGGTAACGATAAATTATTGATGGAGCGTTATTTACGCCAGCCGCGCCACGTCGAAGTGCAAGTGTTTGCCGACACCTTTGGCAACGCGATTTACTTATCTGATCGCGATTGCTCGATTCAACGTCGCCACCAAAAAGTGGTCGAAGAAGCGCCAGCGCCAGGGTTAAGCGATGCACTGCGCGCCCAAATGGGTGAAGCAGCCGTCGCGGCAGCCAAAGCCATCGATTATGTTGGCGCGGGGACTGTAGAGTTTCTGCTAGATACAGACAATAGCTTCTATTTTATGGAGATGAACACCCGTCTGCAGGTTGAGCATCCAGTGACTGAGATGGTCACAGGCCAAGATTTAGTGAAATGGCAATTGATGGTCGCCAGTGGTCAGCCACTGCCCCTTAAGCAAGATGAAGTACGTATTCACGGCCACTCCTTTGAAGTGCGTATTTATGCCGAAGATCCACAGAATGAGTTTTTACCCGCCAGCGGTAAGCTCAACTTTTTGCGCGAACCCGAGCAAAGCAAATACGTGCGTATCGATTCGGGCATTCGTGAAAACGATGTGATCAGTAACTTCTACGATCCTATGATTGCCAAGCTTATCGTCTGGGATGAATCGCGCCCACGCGCCCTGCAACGTTTAGTGCATGCGTTAGAGTCGTATCAAATCAGCGGTCTTAAGCACAACATTGAGTTTTTAGCGAACATTGCCGAACACCCAGCGTTTGCCAATGCCGACTTTAGCACTGACTTTATTGGCCGTTATGGCGACACCTTAATTGGCACAGCTTCAAGCGAAGCTGACACTGCCCTTGCCTTTGCCGCGCTGTATCAAGTGCTTGCCCGTAAAGAAGCCGCCAAAGCACAAGCGATCAACAGCGCCGATCCTTACTCGCCTTGGGGTCAAGTCAGCGGCTTTAGACTCAACAGCTGCAGCCAGCACAATATTGCCCTGCTCGATGATGCCCATGAATTGCAGCAGTTAGTGATGCTCGATTTAGGCGGCATGTATCAGCTACCGCTGCACGGACAAGATTGGTTGCTAAATGGCGAGCTGAAACAAGATTTACTGCTCGCCGAAATCAACGGCCATAAGAGTAAAGTGCCCGTTAGTGCCCAAGGTGATGACTTTACGCTATTTTTATCCTCCGGCAGTTACCACTTTAAAGCAGTGCAAACACTCGTAGTCGAAGAACAAGCCAGCAATGCTGACAAGTTAAAAGCACCGATGAACGGCACAGTAGTGACCCATTTAGTCGATGTTGGTACACAAGTTAAAGCGGGCCAAGGTTTGCTAGTGATGGAAGCCATGAAGATGGAATACACAATCGAAGCGCCCTTTGATGGCATAGTCACTGAATTCTACTTTAAGGCGGGCGAGCTGGTGACCGATGGCGCAACCTTGCTTAACGTTGAGCCGTTAAACCTAGCGTCATTAAATGGGATTGAAGCTGAGCCCACTGCGACCAAGGAAGCCTAAGATGTCGTTAGCCAATCTAAGCCAAGCAGCGAACGCCAAAGACAGAGTCAGCATCTTCGAGATGGGCGCGCGCGACGGCCTGCAAAACGAAGTCGCTGTGCCGACGGTAGCTAAAATCGCCTTGATTGAATCGCTGGCAGGTGCGGGGCTTAAGCGTATCGAAGCAGGCAGCTTTGTGTCACCTAAATGGGTGCCACAAATGGCCGATTCTGCCGATGTGCTCAAGCAAATACAGCGTCAAAGCGGCGTGGTGTATAGCGCGCTCACACCCAACGTCAAAGGCTTTGAACTGGCGCTGGATGCAAAAGCGAGTGAGGTGGCAATATTTGGCGCCGCCTCACAAAGCTTTAGTCAGCGCAATATCAACTGCTCGATAGAAGAGTCGATTGAACGCTTTATCCCTTTGATGGAATTAGCAAAAAAACACAATATTCCGGTGCGCGGCTATGTGTCCTGTGTGCTCGGCTGCCCCTATGAAGGTGAGATAGCGGTCAGTGAAGTGGCCCGTGTGTCTGAAATCCTTTACAAAATGGGCTGCTACGAAATATCGCTCGGCGACACTATCGGTGTAGGCACGCCGCAAAAAGCCCGTAGAATGCTGCAAACAGTGGCTGAGCGCGTCCCAGTCGAAAAACTGGCGCTACACTTTCACGACACCTATGGCCAAGCATTAGCCAACATTTTGGCCTGTTTAGACTTAGGTGTGCGGGTGTTTGACTCCTCGGTTGCGGGTCTTGGTGGTTGCCCCTATGCCAAAGGCGCATCGGGCAATCTTGCCACCGAAGACTTAGTGTATATGCTGCACGGCATGGGATTCGAAACGGGTATCGATTTACAAAAACTCGCGTTAGCAGGTCAAGCCATCAGCACACAGTTGAATCGTAAAAACGGTTCGAAAGTGGCCACAGCCCTGTTAGCAAAATAGAACAACAATAATTAACGACACCAACAACCGTTATTAAAAATGCGCGTCATTCGCAGCGCGTTTTATAAAGCATAAAAGGACATCACAATGGCAGGACTCAATAAAGTCGTCAGCAGCTATGAAGAAGCGTTAGCAGGCTTATCAAACGACATGACCATTATGGTCGGCGGCTTTGGCCTATGCGGCATTCCAGAAGGCTTAATCAATCAAATGGTTAAGATGGGCGTTAACGGCTTAACGGCGATTTCGAACAACGCGGGCGTTGATGATTTCGGCCTTGGCTTACTGTTAAAACATCGCCAAATCGCCACTATGATCGCCTCTTACGTGGGTGAAAATGCCACCTTTGAACAGCAAATGCTCTCTGGCGAACTGAACGTGATTTTAACGCCCCAAGGCACGCTGGCGGAAAAGATCCGCGCAGGCGGCGCAGGTATTCCGGCATTTTTCACCGCTACAGGCTACGGCACGCCAGTCGCTGATGGCAAAGAAACCCGCGAAATCAAAGGTCGCCATTACGTATTAGAAGAGTCGCTGACCGCAGATTTTGCCTTAGTGCGCGCATGGAAAGCCGATACCATGGGTAATTTGGTGTTCCGTAAAACCGCCGCCAACTTTAACCCTATGATGGCGACCGCGGGCAAAATCACTGTGGTTGAAGCCGAGTTTATTGTTGAGCCGGGCGAGCTAGACCCAGATCATATCCACACGCCGGGCATCTATGTTGACCGCGTTATTCAAGGCACGTTCGAGAAACGTATCGAGCAGCGCACGGTAAAAGCCGCGAAATAAAAGGCGCTGGCAAAACCTTGAAACACAGTTAACGCAATTGGCACTTAGCTCCCTAAAGTAAAAACTAAGAGTAAAGACCAAAGCGTCAAAGCCAAATAGAAAGGATAGATATCATGGCATTATCAAGAGAACAACTGGCTCAGCGCGTCGCCAAAGAATTAAAAGATGGCTACTACGTCAACCTCGGCATTGGCATTCCAACACTGGTGGCCAACTACATTCCCGAAGGCATGGAAGTCATGTTGCAATCTGAAAACGGCCTACTCGGCATGGGTGAATTCCCTACCGAAGACGCCATCGACCCAGATTTAATCAACGCGGGCAAACAAACCGTTACCGCAGTGAAAGGCGCGTCGTTTTTTTCTTCAGCCGAGAGCTTTGCCATGATCCGTGGCGGCCATGTGGATTTAACCGTACTCGGCGCCTTTGAAGTCGATGTCAATGGCTCTATCGCCTCATGGATGATCCCCGGCAAACTCATCAAAGGCATGGGCGGCGCGATGGATTTAGTCGCCGGCGCCGAAAACATTATCGTGACTATGATGCACGCCGATAAATACGGTAATTCTAAGCTACTGCCCGTATGCGAATTGCCGCTGACTGGTTACGGCTGCATTAAACGCGTCGTCACAGATTTAGCCTTTATCGAAATCAAAGATGGCGCCTTCCATTTACTCGAGCGCGCCCCAGGCGTCAGCGTCGAAGAAATCGTCAGCAAAACCGCCGGTAAGTTAATCGTGCCAGAGCATGTACCAGAAATGGTGTTTTAAGCATTCAGTTTAGCTTTGCTTCTTACCATCACTGCTCAAGTTTTATATATAAAAGCTCAGAAGATAATTCTGGGCTTTTTGTTTATCTAGCAATTAGTTAGCGCTGCGACTTGAGAGCTAATCCTAGTCAATTGCACAACTCATTCATTAGTATGAATTACCTGATTAACTCATTAGAGTTGAGCAAATGACCTCTTGAAAAAGCGATAATACGCACCAAATTGTAGGCTATAGCTCATTGCAGTTCGTGATAAGGATGCGGAACGAATACCTTAAGTCCTATAAAACACTAACTAATTGTATATATTAAACAATTCCAAAATAACACCAAAAAACTATCCGCACAAAGCCAGAGGAAAGCTTATGTACCAGATTGCGATTGTGATATTTGATGAATTTACCGATATCGATTTCTTCTTAATGCGCGATATTCTCGGCCGTACAAAAACCGATTGGACAGTAAAAGTACTCGGGACCAAACCTAGCCACAGATCGAGTTTAGGGATGACGGTTGCAACCGATGGTCATGTGGCCGAAGTCGCTGATGCCGACGTGGTATTATTCAGCAGTGGTTACAAAGGCGTACCTGCGGCACTTGCTGATACTGAGTTTATGTCCGCCCTTAAATTAGATCCCACACGACAATTGCTTGGCAGTATCTGCGCGGGGTCATTCTTCTTTGCCAAATTAGGGCTACTCGACAATCTCTCGGCAACGACTCACCCCGATGCAAAACCTGCCCTAGTTGCCATGGGCGTCGATGTAGAAGACTGCGCCCTCGTGATTAATGGCAATATTGCCACTGCGGGCGGCTGCCTTTCCTCAATCTATTTAACGGGTTGGGTTGCGGAGCGTTTATTCGACAGTGCGAAACGCCGCGAAATTCACAGGCAGCTTATTCCAGCCGGGCAAACAGATATTTTTGAAGCATTAATCCAATCCTCCATCTCCGCGGCCATTCGTTAAAAGTGATGTAGATACTCTCGATGAATGAAAAAGATCCCATGATAAAACTTAAAAATCTTCTCGAGGCTATAAAAGCCGAGCATCAAATAACCACCCAGAATGAGCTTGTGGCTTTGCTATCGCAAAATGAATTACTCATTCAGCAAATCCAAACTGCTGATGCGCAGTATTGGGTCAATTTTGCTAAGAATACCTTCGATGGTTGGTATTGCATTCGAACACCTATGCTCAGTACCTTTCATGTTTATTACCAAGAACGTGGACAAAACTGTTGGGGAGAAGATGTTTTTACCGAGCAAAGTGAAGCCATAGCAGCGGTTATTTTTATGTCTGGCATTTGGGATCAAGTCCCCTAGCACTAAGCAAATAAAAGCCTGCTCACTCATCCTATATTTTCACCTTCACAAATGGCGATATGTAACGAATCATTGCGCGACTTTCAATATCGAAATCATCCTGTTAGGGTGAGTGCTTAGATTGACTCATAATAACAGACACATTTTGAGCGCTCTGTTTAACTCTCTCATTGTCCAAAGGAGCGGTATCTATGGACTGGCTTATTATTGCACTCGCGGGCTTTTTAGGCGGCATGCTCAATGCAGTTGCCGGTGGAGGCAGTTTTATTACCCTATTAGCGTTAGTGTTTGTCGGGGTTCCACCGATTGCGGCGAATGCCACGGGGACAGCCGCGCTGCTGCCTGGTTATATCGCCAGCGCATGGCGTTTTAGAAAGGATATCGAATATCCGGCGAGTCTTAGCCTTAAGAATCTGATCTTAATTGCTTTAATTGGCGGCAGTATTGGCGCGGGTATTTTGCTGACCACCAGCGAGCAAGTCTTCGCAAAGCTGATCCCTTGGCTGATTCTACTGGCCACCGCGGCCTTTATTGTTGGCCCTTGGTTGCTCAAACGAAGAATCGCAGAGCAAGGCGAAAACACCTCTACGCCAATGTTAAGTCCGATAACGGCACTGATAATGCTGTCGGCTGTGTGTATCTATGGCGGTTATTTTAATGGTGGCTTAGGCATCATACTACTCGCAAGTTTTGGCCTGATGGGGCAAACCAATCTACATGGGATGAACGGACTTAAAAATCTGATTTCAGCCCTGCTCACCGCCATTGCCGTTGTGGTTTATGCCGCGGGCAATGTTATCGATGGGCAATATCTGTTGCTGCTTGCCGTTATGGCGATTGTCGGTGGTTATGTGGGGGCGGCGCTGGCCTACCGTATTTCACAGCCCTTGCTACGCGGCTTTATTGTGATCGTCGGTTTAGCGATGGCTTTAGGCTTTTTCATGCGTTAGTTTTCATACGTTAGGCTTTTGATTTGTGAAGCTTAAACTCATAAAAGCTGGACAGGCGAGTTTTCGATACAAGGTCTCACCGATAAATTGCCCTTATGTGACTGACTTGTTACTCTGATCCATCCTATAGGAGAACACTGTGATTAAGGATAGCGATGAAACTGATGACCTTGAAGCTGAGGACCTTAAGACTGAGTAAATTAATGCCAAAGACCTTGAAGCTAAGCACCTTAAATCTTGCCCTGTGTCTTATTGCATGCTCACCGGCTATTTACACCGAAACCGCTAGCGCAGCAACCATTAGCGTCAAAACGGAAACGGGTAATATTCAGGTAAAAACCATAGCCCAAGGGTTAGAGAATGTCTGGGGTATGGCATTCTTACCCGATGGCAGTATGCTCGTGACTGAACGCGCTGGCAGAATGCGCATTGTCAGCACGGCAGGCAAAGTGGGTGAACCCTTAACGGGTTTACCGCCGATGTATGCCAAAGGTCAAGGTGGTTTACTTGATGTCGTGCTTGCGCCAGATTTTGCCAGCAGCAAAAAAATCTATTTCAGTTATTCAGAACCCGCTGAAGGTGATGCAAGCGAGCTCAATAGCACAGCGGTCAGTTTTGCCACGCTCAATGGTAACAAGCTTGAAAATCTCACCCGCGTTTTTAGTCAACAACCCAAAATCAACAGCGGCCACCATTTTGGATCTCGTTTAGTGTGGGCGCCTGATGGCACACTGTTTATCACACTCGGCGATCGCTACAGCGAAAAAGATAGCGCCCAAACATTGGACAATCATTTAGGCAAAGTGGTGCGTATTCATGCCGATGGCTCAGTGCCTAAGGATAACCCCTTCGCCAATACGGCTGGCGCCTTACCCGAGATCTGGTCTATTGGTCATCGCAATATGCAGGGCGCGGCGATTAATCCCATCAGCAAAGTATTGTGGACTGGCGAGCATGGACCTCAGGGCGGCGATGAACTCAATATTGATGAGGCGGGCAAAAACTATGGCTGACCTGTGATTACCTATGGTGAGAATTACGGCGGCGGCAAAATTGGCGAAGGCACTCATAAGACAGGAATGGAGCAACCCGTCTACAAATGGGTGCCCTCGATTGCCACGGCGGGCTTTATGTTTTACACAGGTGATAAATTTCCACAGTGGCAAAATAATCTGTTACTCGCCAGCCTAAAGGGAAAAACACTGGTGCGTTTAGTGCTTGATGGCGACAAGATAATTAAAGAAGAGCGGCTACTGAAAACTGAATTAGGGCAAAGATTGCGCTCAGTCGTGCAAGGGCCAGATGGACTGATTTATCTCGTAACCGATGAAGCTAAATCAAAAATTTACCAGTTATCGCCGCAGTAATCTTAATCGCTGCACTTTAAATAGAGCGCTTTAACTAAAGCACCTTAACCACAGCAATAAGCTCAATCGATAGAAAATTTAAGCCTTAAAACGACAAAAAGTGTTCATCAGGAACACTCTTTGTCGTTGGCGTGGCACTTATTAATTCATGCCTTTATTCGTTCACCACACACATGCCCTGCTCGGTTTGTACATAGGGAGCTAAAATAGGCATCATGCCCTTCATCACCTGCAATGGCAGCGCTGAAGTAAAACTAAAATCATCGGATTTACTGCCTGGCACAAAGGCGGTCAAAGTACCGAAGTATTTGTCACCTAGATAAAACACGAAGGTCGCGGTGCGGTTCATCGCCGTAGTCGCCACTTTTTTACCTTGCTGCATCTGAGTCACAATACGGTTATCACCGGTGCCGGTTTTCCCGCCTATGGCTAACATGCCACCTTTTTCATCGGTAAAAATGCCCTTTAAACGACGTGCGGTGCCGTTTTGCACTACGTTCGCCAGCGCTGCTTTTAAGGCTTGTGCTACTTCATGGCGCATTACCCGCTCACCTTGGGTGTTCTGATTCTGCAATCTCACTTCATAGGGCGTATCTGCGGCGAAATGCAGCTGATTGATACGCACTGTGGGCAAACGATAGCCGTCATTTTGAATAATGCCCATCAGCTCGGCTAAGGCTGCGGGTCGGTCACCCGAGCTACCCAGTGCTGAGCCTAAGGATGGCACCATAGAATCAAAGGGATAACCTAAACGCGCCCAACGTTGATGTATGTCAAGGAAGGCTTCAACTTCAAGCATCACTTGCACTCGTACGTCACGGGCGTTTTTATGCCGCGTCCTAAACAACCAACGGTAAACCTCTTGACGTTGTGCTTCACTCGCCTGCTTAACATCGTTCAAGTTGGCATCAGGATTATGATTAAGGTAATCCAGCACCCACAATTCCAAGGGATGCACCCGTGCGATATAGCCTTGATCTGGCAAATTATATTTATCCGGACCGTACTTGTTATATAAGCTCTTAATACGACCATCGGTATAGCTCACCTGCGGCAATCTTTGCTTCAAGAAAGCCTTAAATGCCGCCATAGATTCATCGGGCAGTAAATAGCGATACGCCGCCGTCAACTGCTGCTCCGACTGGGACAAACCGTCAAAAAACATGTCGAAACGCTCATTCGCAGCCACTTTTTTGTACTTGCGATAAAACTTAGTAACGAAGGTATTACCTTCTCTATCAGCAAATACTCGCAGATATTCGTCACGGCGCGGATCTTTATCATTACGCAGCAACTGGGCCATATTGCCCTCGTTTTGCATACTACTGCTGTAATTCACGATATCGCGCATGAGACGCACAAACGGCAAGTTAACCGAATCCTGCAGGGCTTGGTAAAGTGTTGGCGTTTTTAAATCTTCTGTTTTTTTAAAGTTATTAAACACATGCAACCCACCACCGGTAAAAAATTGTTCACTGGTTGAGGCCGAATATTCTCGCTGTAACGCCGCATCTAACATGCGGTCTAAACGTCTGTCGGGATTCAAAATCAAGTAATCAATCGCCCAACGGGTTAAATGATCCCTAGGTTCGATAATGATAGATTCCAATTCAATCCCATGTTTCTTGGAATACTTGTCGTGGATCTCGGCAATGATTTCTAAGTAGGTCGCCATCACCCGCAATTTAGCGGTTGAGCCCAATTCCAACTTACTGCCCTCGTTAATATCAAAAGGCTGATCGGTGCTATCCGTCTGCACTCTAACTCGGTTGGCGGTCTCAGTGCGCTCATAAAGCGTAAAGCTATACAATACGTTTTGCAGTTGACTTGGGTCGAGTAACCGTTCGCCAAGCAGACCCACTTTCTCCGCGGTAGGCACTTGCGCCAGACTGCGTAAGTAGTGACTGACTTTCTGCTGTAAGTCACTGTGTAAGCTACTATTGACCGTCAAATCGAGCCTGTCTAAATCATACAGCCCCACATTTAACATGCCTGCGGTGCGAATGCGAACTGTGTTCACGCCCTTATCTGCGCCAGATTGGGTATTACGCTGCGGCTTGGCGACCTTAAACTGCAATTTCTGCGCGAGTGCAGCATCACGTAGACCACGATCAATCAAATAATACTGGCCGAGTAAACGGATATGGCTATCGACTAAGTTTTCAAGATCTTCATGACCTTGTAATAGATAGTAGGACGGACGACGTTGGGCGATCATCAAGGCAACCACTTGTCGGAATACTTGTCCGCGCTTGGTGGCATTACCTTTGATCTGCGGCGATGCTAACAGCTTGTTTGCAGTATCAAAATCGGTACCAAACCACGCCCACAATCCATCACCAATACCATGAACTTCACCATGATTTGGCGCCGAAGATAATGGCACGGTATTCAGATAATCTTGAACGATGCGCTTACGAGCAGGTTCAGTGTTTTCACCTTGTTGGTACACGCGCACACTGGCCGAGCCAATTTGCAGTAACTTATCTTTAATACTCAAGGTTAAACCTTGGGAAGAATGGCGGAATTTCTCAATCTGAGTCGCGAGTGTACTGCCACCCGCGGTAGAGACATTCATACCAACCATTTCAGCAATTTGGCTCATGCCTGCCACCACAAAACGTGGCCAGTCGATCACAGGATTGAGTTTCTCTTCCGTCGTCCATAACTCGCGGTTTTCAATAAACAGCAAAGTATTAACGATTTCATTGGGGATCTTATCGTCGTCCTGATAAACCCGTTTAGGATAGGCAAATTCGTATAAATCAGTATTGCGGCAATCGAGCAGCGTCAATCCAGATTGGGCCTTTTCATGGTAAGGCGGAAAAAATCCAAGTTGAGCGTATTCCTGCAACGCTGGCGAAAACGCCACTTGTTGCGTTACCTGAAAATTCCGTTGCAATAACCTATCAATATACTGAGGTAACTTACTGTAGCCATGGCGCTCATCAAAAGGACCATAACTAGGATAAATAACCGCTTGGCTCGGTGAGCTTTCTAATTCATAGGTGAGCGTCTTAGCATATTGATTGATGAATTTTGCTTGATAAAACGAAGTTTTAACCTCAAGTCCAATCAGCAATGCAGCGCAGCAAATCAGAATGAAAAATAAGAACCAGACCCTGCCCTTTGATCTGGCTTTACGCGGCGGCTTAACCTTAGCTTTAGGCTCAGGTTGTGGTGGACGAGGACGATAATTTTCGAACTTCATCTCTGATGTGGAATTAGGCAAAACAGCTCCAAAAAAACACTAAAATATTCATCTTTCATGCAACTCAGCAAATCCGTTGCCACTCAGTAAAGCAAGATATCAAACTCATCTAGCCATTATCCGGCTCTATTAATTAGTCTTAGTACCCATTATGTTCCACACTTTATCAAACCTAACTTCACTGTAAATAAGGGGGCCTGTGACCCACAACCGCCACTAATCAATACTAATGTTAAGCTGATAGTACATTTTGCCAAATATTAATTTGTTGATATCAAGGTATTTTCAGCGATTAAGGCAACAGACAGTATGACTTAAAAACAAAACGAGCTAATTTAAGTCGCACAAAAAGAATGAGTCGCTCAATAATCACACTATTAACGAAGCCTCATCCCACATATTCATGCGCATCCCAGATAAATTCACGAAAATGTTTGCGACAGACAGACTCGTAACTTTCATTACCACCAATCGCCACTTGCTCACCCTCGCGCATCACCTTGCCTTCACCATCAAGACGCACCACCATGTTAGCCTTACGTCCACAATGGCAAATAGTCTTCAACTCAACTAATTTATCGGCCCAAGCTAATAAATAATGACTGCCGCTAAAAAGTTCGCCTTGAAAGTCCGTTCTTAGGCCATAGCAGAGTACAGGAATATCAATATTATCGACCACATGCGTCAGCTGCTTAACCTGTTCTTTACTCAAAAACTGACACTCATCCACCAGCACACAACTTAATGGCGTAGCTTGATGCACATCGCTAATCATTTGAGTCAAATCATCTTGGCTACTAAATACCTGTGCTTCGGTTTCAATGCCAATACGTGAGGCCACTTTACCTTTGCCATATCTGTCATCTATTGAGGCTGTCATGACCAAAGTATTCATACCGCGTTCACGGTAGTTATAGGATGACTGTAATAGGGAAGTGGATTTACCCGCGTTCATTGCCGAATAATAAAAATACAATTGAGCCAAGACTTATACCCTTTAAAAACGTTATCGCTTACGCGTCTGCTACCAGAGCCAAATTGAGCGCTAGTCTAACATTGCGCTTCACATCAGAACACTAGCAGCCGCTAAGCTTTTATCATGAAATTCTGCAATGACACCAACTTATCAATCATTTTAATCCCCAATCGCCTCCTGAAATATTTCTAGCCCACTTCATTTAATACTCTTCCCTGCAAAAAACATAAAAAACGCCCCGATGCCGTTCAATTGTTAATGAAAGCTTAACTGAAACTTAAATGTTGTTTCGTAAGGAAAAATTAGTAAAAGTTAAATTTAAAAAGTGCGATCTACCTCCAAAGTAATAGGTATAAATGGGCTTGCGCTCAAAAAATAAACATAGCGTTAACAGTAATATTTCATTCGAGACAAAACGTGCTCAATTAAAAAAAGAAAAGTATTCGATAGCTTGCAAATTAAGACCAACGGTCAAAGCACTAATCTACCCTGCAAACTTTAGTGCTCCACTCCGTCCTTTATTCGCATATTGGATCAAATGGAGATTATGATGAGAATTTTCACCTCTAGAAAACTGGCATATTTAGTTGCCTTAGCACTAACTGGCGCCCTTGTTGGCTGTGGCGATGATGGTAAAGATGGTGTAGATGGAGCACCAGGAACGCCCGGTATCCCTGGAACACCTGGTGAACCTGGAACACCCGGTGAGCCTGGAACACCGCCCCCTGTCACCAGTTCTACTATGACTAACGTCAAAGTGATCAACTATAGCTTTGGCGAAGGCAGTATCACTTACGAATTTGAAATTACAGATGAAAACAATAACCTAATCAACGGACTGTTAAATGCTCAAGCCAAAGTGGCGGCACTAACAGATAAAGGCTTCATCACTAACCGCACCGAAGCTGATAAAAATGGTGTTACAGATAACGTCCATATTGGCGGTGAAGCAACTCAAGCAACCGTCGGTGCTGAATTGACCGCTTTAGCTGATGGTCATTACCAATTTAAAGTACCAATGAAAGGGGTTAATCCAAGCACTGAAGGTATCGTTTGGTTACGTGTCGGTGGTAATAATGGTATTGCGACCTCTAAACCTCTGGTCGTTAACAAACCTGAAGGCACCCATTCAACCACAACTGATAGTTGTTACTCTTGCCATATCGACTACTCAACAAGTCCTCGTCGTCATGCAAGCTATGTCGCTACTGGCATGGACAGCGAAGTCACCTTCGTGGAAGGCTGTTTAGTGTGTCACGGCTCAGTTAGCCGCGCAGTTGTCAATGCTGAAGGTTTCTCTACGGGTGGCTATGCGACAAACACCCTATCTAAAATTGGTCATATCAATCACCAAGATTTTACTAAAGACTTTTCAGTACAAAACTGTACATCTTGTCACGTTGAAGCACCTAAAAACATCAACGTAGCTGGACCAGGTTGTATTGATTGCCATGACAGTGGTGGCGTACCAGGGGCTATTATCCCAAGTAATGGTGCGGATCTGCGCATTATGCACGAAAGCAAAGCGGGTATAACCGAACGCCAAGCGATTCGCGCTAAGTATAAATTGAGTCTATCAACACCTGTTAAAGTAGATGATATTTCTACCAAGACAGACCACTATGCGCCGACAGGTGCTGCGGCTGCAGTAACCGCCCCAGGCTGGTGTACAACGCTGACAGTGAAAGACACCGATGGTAACGTCTTTAGCATTAAAGACAACTTTAACTATTCTAGCCCGCTAGTATATGACGCTAAGAAACCCGTAGTTTATGCGGGCGCTTATTTACATTCCTATGAAAATGGCAGCTTAGTGGGTCGCCCAGGTAACCGTACTAACTACTACTATGGTTACAACACTGACGGCACTAAAAATATCTGTCATTTACTGACAGATATCAGCGCAGTGAATGCTAACTATGTTTATTCTGCCCGCGTGACATTCAGTACCGCTGGTTGGATGGAATATGATGGTAAGCAACGCTACCAAAGTAATGGCAACCTAAGAGCGACAGGTTATGATGGTTCTATGGGCATATCCTTTACGGCTTACTCAGATGTCGTTAACCCTGTCACCACTCAAAAGGTCTCTGGCTTCGAACGTCGTGAGATAGCGAGTACTAACAGCTGTACTACTTGTCACAACGATGCCACTGCGTTCCACAAAAATGGTGCCTTCGATGAAGGTGGTAAAGCTTGTATCGCCTGCCATGACAACGGCATGGAACGTACTTCAGCAGCCTTAGGCGCAGGTTTTGGTCCTATGGTGCACAGCTGGCACTGGGGTAATGGCGCTAAAGTCGGTGAAGTTAAAGCTGATGGAACTCAAGCGCAAACCGCTAACGGTGCAGGCGCGATTGAAGCCTCTACTAGCTGCGTTGCCTGTCATGAAAAAGCGATTGATTTAAGCAAAGTGCCAAATCAATACATCGCTGAGCCAGGTAGCAAAATGACAAGCCCAGTCACCGCTAACTGTTATGCCTGCCACACTAGCGATTCAGCTAAGGCGCATATGGCAAGCAACGGTGGTGAAATCAGCATACCAAAGGTTGCTGACTGGTTTAAACAACCGACCTCTGAATCCTGTGCAGTATGTCATGACACAGGTAGAAGTTCTGGTATTGATAAATACCACAAGTTTACTCGCTAATTAATCATCTCATCATCGCGTGATTAAGAAGTAAGTAAAAAGCGGTACCTATTTTCCCTGCAAGGAAATAGCCAAAGGAGTCTCGCTAATGCGAGGCTCCTTTTTTACTTAGACATTCCCGATAACAAGCCATTTTCAGCCCTATTTAAGTTACTAACGTTACAGTCCTAAAAAACAACAATTCAAAGGAAGTCACTCAATTATGCGTAAAAGTTTTATTGCCATCGCCATCGGCGCCACTCTCACCGCCGGATTCATGGCAGGTTGCAGCAGCACAGAAACTAAAGCACCTAACGTTATCTCGGTACAAAACCAAAATCCGCTGTTCCAAGCCAGTAACCTGCAATATCAAGCACCCGATTTTAGCCTCATTAAGAATGAGCACTTCGCGCCAGCCCTAGAGCAAGGCATGGCAGAGCAGTACCAAGAAATTCTCGCAATAGCCAATAATCCGGCAGCAGCAACCTTCGATAATACGATTGTGGCTATGGAGAAAAGCGGCGCCCTACTCAACCGTGCATCAAGCGTGTTTTATAATTTAGCAGGGTCAAACAGCAATCCAGAACTGCGTAAAATCCAAGGCGAAATGGCGCCAAAAATGGCGGCCCACTCAGATAATATCAACTTAAACCCAGCGCTATTTGCCCGTATCGAAGCCATCTATAACGACCGCACCAACTTAGGGTTAACCCCAGAAGCCGTGCGTTTGGTTGAGGTGTATCACCAACGCTTTATCATGGCTGGCGCTAAACTTACCGATGAACAAAAAGTTAAAATCCGCGCGTTAAATGAAGAACAATCAACACTAACGAATGAGTTCTCTCAGCGTTTATTACGCTTAACCAAAGAAATCGCCGTTGTGGTGGATTCAAAAAGTGAACTTGCTGGATTAACCGACGGTGAAATAGCTTCAGCCGCGAACGATGCCAAAGCGGCCGGTCACGATGGCAAGTATCTGATTAACATCACCAACACCACTCGCCAACCTGTGTTGGCATCACTGGAAAACCGTGAGCTACGCCAGCGTATTTGGGAAGCCTCAGCGAACCGTGGCTTAACTGGTGAAAACGAAACTGCGTCACTCGTATCTCGTTTAGCGAAACTCAGAGCCGAGCGCGCAACACTATTAGGCTATGAAAACTGGGCAAGTTATCGATTAGCACCGCAAATGGCCAAAACACCCGAAGCGGTTTACAGCATGTTTGGTTCAATGGTGCCTGCGGTAGTTGCTAACACAGAGAAAGAAGCGGCCGACATTCAAGCCATGATCACTAAAACCGGTGGGAAATTTGAACTGGCACCGTGGGACTGGGAGTTTTACGCAGAAAAAGTTCGCCAAGAAAAATACGCCCTCGATGCCAATAGCATTCGCCCATACTTCGAGTTTAACCGTGTGCTCGAAGACGGCGTATTCTACACACTCAAAGAACTCTATGGCGTCACCTTAAAACCACGCCCAGATTTACCGGTTTACCATCCCGATGTGAAAGCCTACGAAATGTTTGATGCCGATGGCTCAAGCATGGCCATTTTCTACGCCGACTATTTTGCCCGTGAAGGTAAACGTGGTGGCGCTTGGATGAGTTCGTTCGTCGGTCAATCCTTCCTCGAAGGCACTAAACCTGTGGTCGTCAACGTGATGAACATAAAGAAAGCGCCCGAAGGTCAACCCACCTTCGTCAGCTATAACGAAGTCACCACTATGTTCCATGAAATGGGTCACGGCACCCACGGCATGTTCTCTAAAGTGACTTATCCAAGTCTGGCGGGTACCTCGGTTTCACGCGACTTTGTCGAATTTCCATCGACGTTTGAAGAAGATTGGGCAGCCCATCCAAAAGTGTTAGCGAACTACGCGAAACACTACGAAACGGGCAAACCCATTCCCGATGAACTGCTGCAAAAACTACTGAAATCTGGCAGTTTCAACCAAGGCTTTGACACACTGGAATACATGGCCGCTGCATTAGTAGACATGGAATGGCATTCATTAAGCCCAGATACCCCGCTGCAAGATGTACCAACCTTTGAAGCCAATGCTTTGAAAAAGCACGGCTTAAACATTAGTGCCGTACCTCCGCGTTATAAGTCGACCTATTTTGCCCACGCCTTCCCCGGCGGTTACTCGGCAAGTTATTACGCTTATATGTGGAGTGAGATTTTAGCGGCGGATGCGTTTGCCTATGTACAAACCCAAGGCGGGCTCAATCGTGAAATCGGCATGAAGTACCGCAAAACGATCCGTGAAGTGGGTAATAGCATAGCGCCAATGGACGCCTACAAAAACTTCCGCGGACAAGAACCCACCACAGAAGGCTTACTTAAACGCCGCGGTCTAGATCAAGCACGCTAAGCTAAGAGTTGATAGCCTTAATGCGATAGGCTATAGATAAAGACAAACTCAGCCTTAACCAAAAAAATCAGCCAGCATAATGCTGGCTGATTTATTTTGACTTATTTGTCGTGAACGTTTGCAGTGAAAGGTTTCAATTAACGTCTAGCTAATTGCGCCTTTAGATTTGATTTTAAGTACGATAATACTGATCACAAATGCCACACTACAAGCCACTAAACCAGCGACAACAGACTCGGTAAATCCAAGTGCCACATAACCCACTAAGCTAATAAACGCCGCAATGAGTGCATAAGGTAGCTGAGTCACCACATGGTCGATGTGGTGGCAACTGGCGCCCGTAGACGACAAGATAGTCGTGTCGGAAATCGGCGAGCAATGATCGCCAAATACAGCACCCGCCAGCACAGAGGCAAGCATAGGCAACATCATGCCAGTGTGACTTCCCATCGCCATATCAGCAGCAATCGGCAACATGATCCCGAACGTACCCCAGCTAGTACCAGTTGAGAACGCGGTAATACCTGCTAGCACAAACATTAAGGCGGGTAAAAACGCGAACGGAATATTTCCTGTTGCTAAACTCGCCATAAACTTACCGGTTTCGAGTTGACCAATCACACCTGCGATTGTCCAAGCAAATAACAGGATGTAAATCGCCGGCAGCATAGAGCGAGCGCCCTGCACTATACCTTTGACTATCATCAATTTCTCAACGCCTTGCACTAAATTCAATATCAGCGAAACCGCTAGACCAATTAATGCACCAAAGAAAAGTGATGAACTGACATCGGTTTTCTCAAAAGCAGAAATAATATTAAATTCAATCCCTTCCGCCGCGAGTACTTGAGCGCCACTGTTAATCATAAAATAGAGGGTTGCAAATACCAACACGGTAATCGGCAGAAATAGACCTAAAATCTTACCGGTTTCGGCTTCAGGTAAATCCGCGTTAGCCCCAGGCGGTAATCCTTTAGACTCATCGTATAAATTACCACGTTGGGCATTGAGCTCATGCTCACGCATTGGCCCAACATCTAATCCCATAAAGACAACAAAAAGTAATAATAACAAGGAGAAGATTGCGTAAAAGTTCATTGGGATCATTTGAATAAAAATACTCAAATGACCCGTATCAGCAAAACCATGGGCAGTTAATATCCCGCCAATGAGTGCGATAATATAAGCGCCCCAGCTCGAAACTGGAGAAATAACGCACACAGGCGCGGCAGTAGAATCTAATAAATAAGCTAACTTAGCACGGGAAACATAATAACGATCGGTAACAGGTCGAGCGACCGAACCAACAACTAAACTATTGAAATAATCATCAATAAAAACTACGCAACCTAAAAACATGGTCAATAGTTTAGCATCACGTTTATTACGTATATGTAAACGAGCCCAATCGGCAAAAGCCCGCGCGCTGCCACTTACGGTAATTAACGCTGTAATCATTCCCAGTACAATTAAGAAACCGAGAATATATAAGTTCCACGAATTTAGACCTTTATCAGTCCAAAAAAGCCCTTTAACGCCATTAAATACAAACTCACCCGTTGCTAAAGGTGAAAATTGATTGAGCAATAAAGCACCAATTAAAATACCTAACCCCAAAGAAAGCAGTACACGGCGAGTCAAGATCGCCAACACGATAGCCACCGCAGGCGGCAACAAGGAAAGTGCCGAATCGGCATAATTCATAACAGTCATTGATTATTATCTTCGTTAAATACGAATGGAGGGCGACTGAACTGGTGGGAAAAGGCAATAGATACCCAAGGTCACCTGTCCTATCAGTAGCGCTCCATAGTAACTATTCCCAAAATCCATATCGGAAAATACTATGGCAGTGCTGCACCTATTAGGTACAACCCCAGCAGTTGATCGTGATAAATCGAACCACTTCGGCACCAAATCCTTTCGCAATCGATCAACGGAATCACCCTACTGATCACTACTAATATTTGGCGCGCCTCTACTTCTAAGAACGCCCTTGCACGGGCGTGAGGCACATAAAAACATAAGCGGCTTAGCAGATGCTACCGCAAAGCCACTTAATGTGACCTAGATCACAGATAAAATCAACTGAGACTTGTAATCAGCTCAGGAACCGCCTCAAACAGATCAGCAACGAGTCCATAATCGGCAACTTGAAAAATCGGCGCTTCAGGATCTTTGTTGATTGCAACGATGACTTTAGCGTCTTTCATGCCGGCTAAATGTTGAATCGCGCCAGAAATACCGACGGCAATATACAAGTTTGGCGCAACGATTTTACCGGTTTGACCTACTTGTAAATCGTTAGGCACAAAACCTGCGTCAACTGCGGCGCGTGATGCGCCAACTGCTGCACCGAGCTTGTCAGCAAGTTGCTCTAACATGCCGAAGTTTTCACCACTGCCCATGCCTCGGCCACCAGATACAATAATGCCAGCATTGCCTAACTCTGGACGGGCAGAAACTGTCAGCGATTGAGAAACAAACTGAGTTCTCGCTTCAAACACTTTATCAAGTGTCGTCACAGCTGCACTGTTACCTTCTGGCGCAGCGTCAAACGCACTGGCGCGCACTGTTATCACTTTAATGGCATCATGGCTTTGCACTGTCGCTAAGGCGTTACCCGCATACACAGGGCGCACAAAGGTATCGGCATTGACGACGGTAATAACTTCTGAGATTTGCGCGACATCTAATAATGCTGCAACGCGCGGAAGCGTGTCCTTACCTAAACTTGAAGCCGAGGCCAGAATGTGACCATAGTTTGGCGCTAAGTCCACCAGCAATTTGGCAAAATTTTCCGCTAAATGCGCTTCATACACGCTGGCATCAGCAACGAGTACTTGGCTAACACCTTGTAGTGCCTGCGCCGCTTGGACAACCGCGCCACATTGGTGACCCGCAACTAAGACATGTACTTCATCGCCTATGGCACGGGCGGCGGTAACAATTTTTGCCGTATCGAGTTTCAGTGCAGCATTATCATGTTCAGCTAATACTAAAATGGCCATTTAGATCACCTTCGCTTCATTTTTTAACTTTTCAACTAGCTCAGCTACCGACGCTACCATGATGCCCGCTTTACGTTCAGCTGGCGGAGTGACCTTCACAATCGTTTGGTGACTCTTTAACGTCACGCCTAAGTCTGCCACAGTAAATACTTCTAATGGCTTACGCTTGGCTTTCATTATGTTAGGTAGTGAAGCGTAACGGGGTTCGTTCAAACGTAGATCAGCGGTCACGACAGCAGGTAAAGGCAGCTTGAGAGTTTGCATGCCGCCGTCAATTTCACGGGTGACTTGTAATGTATTCGCTTCTAATTTGATTTCTGAAGCAAAGGTCGCCTGTGGCATATCCATTAACGCGGCAAACATTTGGCCAGTTTGGTTATTATCACCATCGATGGATTGCTTACCAAAAATCACCAGCTCTGCTTGTTCTTTGTCTTGTACCGCTTTGAGCAATTTGGCGATAGACACTGGCACGAGCTCTTCTTCAGTATCGATATGAATTGCACGATCTGCGCCTAATGCAAGCGCGGTACGCAGTTGTTCTTGCACGGCTTTATTACCAATACTGACAACAACCACTTCAGTAGCGCTACCCGCTTCTTTTAAACGAACCGCTTCTTCTACTGCGATTTCACAAAAAGGGTTCAACGCCATTTTTAGGTTTGCAGTGTCAACACTTGTATTGTCAGCTTTGACCCTGACCTTCACATTGGCATCAACAACGCGCTTAACGGGCACCAATACTTTCATAGGGTTTCCTTCCTACACTTTCATGTACATGGACAAAACATTGGTTAATACCAATGCAGGATAGAGCAACTTTACGTCCTGTTAACGTTAACGTCAACCAAAGTCAAACGCCTGTTTGTATTTTTTAATCCGCTGCAACGGCCACTTTTTTGGACACTTATTTGAGGGAATAAGAAAAGTTCAAAAAATAAATAATATTTAATTTCCTTAAAACGCATAATTTTATTTGATTCGAGCTATATTAGTTTCTATCATTTAGGTGTTGTTCACCATTATCCTGTATTAAAAATAGAGTGGGACGAAAATAGATATGAGCGAATTTTTAGAGATATTAACTCACGGCCGTCGTTTTAAAGCAGCAGTAAAAGAACTTAGCGTTGAAGAGTTACGTGATTTAGCCGACAAATTAGATAAAATTTTAGTAGAACGCGAGTCTATGGCTGAGGAAGAAGAACAAGCCATGGCAGCTCGTAATGCTAAGATTGAAGAAATCCGTCAACAAATGGAAGCCGTTGGTTTATCAATTGATGACTTAGGTGGCGTAGCTGTTAAAGCTGCTGCGAAGAAACGCGCTCCTCGTCCAGCTAAATACCAAATTGAAGTTGACGGTGAAATGGTTCAATGGACTGGCCAAGGCCGTATGCCTACCGTATTTAAGAACGAGATCAACAAAGGTCGTTCTATGGAAGATTTCTTAATCTAATCCAACCAAGTGTGATGGCGCTAATTGCCAACACAAGTTTGCATAAAAGCTCGCATTAGTTGCGAGCTTTTTTATATCCATCAATCGTTTCAAACTTAAACGACAGCCGTTAATTCCGCACCTCACTCCCGCTCAAATTACGTTACAATTCAGCCTTAGTATTTACATCTGCTTTCAGTTACTCTTTGTTCACCCTCACTCGATTGAATAAAATAATGCAGATAAACAATAAGATAATGATAAGCTGCAGCATAATCGCTAGCTTAGTATCACAAACAACATTTGCCCAACTCAATACTGGAACAACATCCAGTAAACTCACTGCATTTACCCATGCTGAATTAATTATTGCACCGGGAAAGCGTTTAAGCGATGCCACTTTATTAATTGAAAATAATCGAATTAAAGCCATTATTGAGCACAACGACATTCCCGCTGGCGCATTTAGAATCGATTTGAGTGGTTATACAATTTATCCCGGATTTATCGATCCTTTTACCGATTATGGGATTGAGTTCGAATATCCCAAACTTAAGCTCACTCGCCCCGTCTATGATATAAAACGTATCGGTGGTAATGCGGAAAATGGTGCAATTCATTCTGAAAAAGAATGGTTTAATTACGTTTACCCCAATAAAGAACGCGCAAAAGAGTGGATTAATAATGGTTTCACCAGTGTGCAAAGTAGCAAACTCGACGGTATCTTCCGTGGGACGGGTGTCAGCCTTTCATTAGCAGACAAAACGGCTAATGAAGTGATTTATCGCGCCCGCAGTCAACCTTTTATGGCATTCGATAAAGGTTCGTCTGAACAAGATTATCCCTCATCATTAATGGGCAGCATTGCACTTATTAGGCAAACCTTTGCCGATGCAAATTGGTATAACCAAAATAAAAACAAACCTGCCAATGGCGCAATAAACAATCAAGTCGAATTTAATATCGCCTTTGAGCGTTTAGATAATTTAGCCGATAAGCAAATTATCTTTGAAACCAAAAATCTCAACGACCAATTACGTGCAGCCCATTTACTCAAAGAACATAAACTGCCAGCCAACCTACTTGGTAATGGTCAAGAATACTCACGCATCAATGAGTTAAAGGCGCTAAACTATCCGTTAATCTTACCTTTAAACTATCCGCAGGCGCCCGATGTCGGCACAGATGACGCTGATCGTGAAGTATCACTGGCGGATTTAAGACAGTGGGAACGTGCACCAACCAACCCTGCAGCGGTAGCTAACGCGGGTATCCCCTTTGCGTTAACGCAATTTGGGATTAAGACAGATGCCTTCTGGCCGCGCCTACGCCAAGCCATTGCCCAAGGTTTAAGTGAAGAAAACGCTCTCGCAGCACTCACCACCCAAGCCGCAGAGATGACAGGCACCGCCGACTTTACCGGTAAACTCGCGCCCGGTTATATGGCTGACTTTGTTATCACTAAAGGCAATATCTTTAAAGATGGCCAGATCTACAGTGTTTGGTTGCAAGGTCAGGAGCAAAGTCTACGCTCACTTCCCCAAGCACGATTACTGGGAGATTACCAATTAAGCCTCAATAACCTCACGCTAGATTTATCGCTACATGATGAAAGTAAAAGTGATAAACCCAACATCCAAGGCAATTTAAGCAGTGGCGAACAAAGTATCTCACTCACTCAACTTAAGTTAGATGATAACGGAAGATTGAGCTTTACTGCCGATTTGAGCGCCGCAGGCATTAACGGCCTTAGCCGCTTTACGCTGTGGATGGCCGATGACGGCATTCAAGGTCGTATGGTCGATGCAAAAAGTCGCACTACAAATGTTGCCGGTGTCGCTTTAACTCAAACTGCAAAGCTCAAAAAAGCAGACCAAGCAAGCAATCATGCTCCCAAGAATGAAGCCAACACGAGTCTAGTGAGTCACCTCACCTACCCTAACGTCGCTTACGGACTGAGCGAAGCGCCTAAGGTTGAGAAGCTGCACATCAAAAATGCCACCCTGTGGACCTCGGATAAGCAAGGCATTCTCGAACATGCAGATCTCTTGATGGCCAATGGCCGCATCGAAAAAATTGGCCAGCAACTCAGTACGCCTTCTGGTTATCAAGTCCTAGATGCAACAGGTAAACATCTTACTGCGGGCATTATTGATGAACACTCGCATATCGCCATAAATGGCGGCACCAACGAAGGCACAGATGCCGTAACCTCTGAGGTGCGGATTGGTGATGTGATTAATCCCGACGATATTTCACTCTATCGCGCCTTAGCTGGCGGTGTCACCAGCGCACAAATTCTGCACGGCAGCGCCAATCCTATTGGCGGCCAATCGCAACTGATCAAAATGAAATGGGGCGAAACGGCCGAGCAACTTAAATTTGCTAACGCGCCCGCCAGTATCAAGTTCGCTTTAGGTGAAAACGTAAAGCAGAGCAACTGGGGAGAGAAATTTGTACAACGTTTCCCACAAACCCGCATGGGAGTCAAAGCGTTATTTGAAGAGACCTTCGATGCCGCCATCGCCTATGAGAATGCGTTAAAAGCCTATGATGACCTGCGCTCCAGCGATAAGAAAAAAACCGTCGCACCGCGCCCAAGTTATCGCCTGCAGGCGGTGGCCGAAGTATTAAATCAGCAACGTGATGTGCACATTCATTCTTACGTGCAGTCAGAAATTCTGATGTTTATCCGCCTAGCCGAGGCCTACCACTTTAAAGTGCAAACTTTTACCCATGTGCTCGAAGGTTACAAAGTGGCGAGTGAACTGGCCGCCCATGGCGCTGGCGCATCGACCTTTGCCGATTGGTGGGCCTATAAGTTTGAGGTGTACGACGCGATTCCGCAAAACGCTTGCCTGATGCAAAACAAAGGCGTGACCACCAGCATAAACTCAGACGACTATGAAATGCAGCGCAGACTCAACCAAGAAGCGGCTAAGTCTATGATGTATTGCAATATGTCGAAGGAAGACGCTTGGAACATGGTTACTATCAATCCAGCCAAACAATTAAGAGTCGATGAGTTTGTGGGTTCACTCACCCCAGGCAAAATGGCCGATATCGTACTCTGGAACGCAGAGCCTCTGTCTATTTACGCCAAAGTGACGCAGGCATGGGTTGAAGGAAAACGCTATTTTGACCGCGACCAAGACCAAGTTGCCCAACAAGCTGTAGTGAACGAGCGCGCCGCACTTATCCAAAAAATTCTCAGCAGTGATGACCAAAGTAAAGCGGGTGAAAAAGTCACGCCACTCAACGAGCCACAGTGGCACTGCGACACCCACTATCAGGCATGGGGCCACGCTCATGAGGGAGCCAAATAATGCAACATTTATCTAAAACCGTTTTGTTTGTGGCGCTACTCGGCGCAATTTGCACCACGCTGGCCCCAGCTATGGCAAGCGATATTGTGCCTACACCTAAACAAAGCCGCAGCTTACTGATTAAAAACGCCACTGTGCACACAGTCAGTCAAGGCGTGCTCAGCAACACAGACGTCTTAATTGAAAATGGCAAGATCATGGCAGTTGGGCCTAAACTGACTAGCCAAATCAACAATGCAACCGCAGAAACCAGCGACACTCAAATCATCGATGCCAGCGGTAAACACTTGTATCCGGGCTTAATCGCCCTAGACACCAGCTTAGGCTTAGTCGAAATTGAAATGAGCCGCCCAACAGTTGATAACGCCGAGGTGGGTTATATCAATCCGCAGATCAGCACAGCCACAGCTTACAATCCTGATTCGGAGCTCATCCCGACCATACGTTACAACGGCATTACCCACGCACAAATCGTCCCAAGCGGTGATGGGTTAGCTGGACAATCGGTACTGGTGGATCTCGATGCATGGACGATTGAAGATGCGCTGACGCCAAGTGCTGGACAGTTCCATGTCTATTGGCCGCAAATCAAACGCATGCCAGAAGATGAAAAAGAGAAAGCCAAGGCCATCGAGAAAAATCAGCTGGCGATCGACAAGCTCAATATCGCCTTTGAAGATGGCTATCGCTATTTCTTAAGTGATAAGGCCAACGGTAAAGACAAAAACCAGGATGAAAATCCCCAGTCTGCGACCAACAACCTGCGCTGGCAGGCCATGTTGCCGCTATACCAAGGCAAAGCGACACTGTTTGCCCATGCCGACAGTGTTGGCCAAATTGAGCAAATGATCGCCTTGACGAAAAAATACCAATTCAAACTGGTAATTGTCGGCGGATACGATGCATGGCGTTTGGACTCAAGCCTAACGGAAGTTAAGGCTGGAGTCATTTACCCTCATACCTTGAGTCTGCCTAAACGTAAAGATGAGCCAGTCGATTTACCCTTTAAGATCCCATCTTTACTCGCCAATGCAGGTATTCCCTTCGCCCTTGGGTTCTCATCGGACTGGAATAGCCGTAACCTCCCCTACGCCGCAGGCTACAGCGCCGCCTATGGTTTAACGCCTGAACAAGCACTTAAGTCCATCACCTTAGATGCCGCAAAACTGTTAGGTGTGGAAGATTTAGGTGCGATAGCGGTGGGATACCAAGGCAGTGTCGTGCTGTCAGAGGGGGACATTCTCGACCCTATGACCAATAAAATTGAGGCTATCTGGATTGAAGGGCGGCAGATAGATCTGAATAATCGCCATCAGCAGCTTTATCAAAAGTACCTTAAGCGGTAGAATTTACTCAGATAATAATATCGCATCGGCGCAACCTACCAAGGTTGCGCAGTTTTCTCCTCAACCTCAGGTCAAACCATGAAAATTATCCTCTCAAGTGCATTAGTGCTCCTGCTCAGTGCCTGTGCAAGCGACTACAGTTTTAACAGTAATTTGGACAGTGAGGCGATTAATGACTATTTCAAGGCATCCGATGTCGTCCTTTATGAAGGCGATACCTTGCCGAAAGGTCATTATGAATTAAAAGGATTAGTCGAAGGTGAGTCCTGTCAGGCCGATGCTAACGGTGCGCCCGCGTCGCTTGCCGATGCCAGAACCGAAGCCCGTCGCAATGCGGCAGATAAAGGGGCTAACGGCATTATCATCAAGCAATGTGTCATATTTGAAGAAGCTGCCCAAGGTTGTATCAGCCGCGCATTATGCGTTGGTCAAGCAGTAAAAACGGCTACAACAGAGTAAGCCTCACGCATATTAAGCATACTGCTCGCGGCGTGATCCTATAGTGTTCTAAGATTGCCCCTATCAACCGCTTAATGGCTAACGCTTCATGACCAATGCTGCATTATTAGCACACAAAGATGGGCCTTAATGATTAGCTTAGAATGATGAGCTTAGGCGGTTGTTATATTTATCTTTTTAGGTAATTTTTGCATGACATTTACCAACCAAATTATCGCAGTGGCAACATGCCGCACGCCCTATAAACAAAAATTTGGCATTCCAAGACAACCCGGACTTGTTGAAGCGCGCGGCTATGTCGAACTAGAGCCCCATGTGAATCATATCGATGCGGTACGTGGCATAGAGCAATATTCCCATCTCTGGTTACTGTTTTGCTTCCATGAGAATCTTGCCCAAGGTTGGAAAACCACAGTGCGCCCGCCGCGTTTAGGCGGCAATGAAAAACTCGGCGTGTTCGCCACTCGCTCCACTTTTCGCCCCAATGGCATAGGTCAATCTGTGGTGAAATTGCACGGTGTAGTGCAGCGCAAGGGCAAAGTGTGCCTCGAAATTTCCGGTATGGATCTGCTCGATGGCACACCGATAATTGATATTAAGCCATACATTCCTTTCTCAGATTCTATTACCGATGCTGTGGGTGGCATTGCCCAAGACGCGCCTAAACTGATTTCAGTGGTGTATTCTGACCATGCCAAGACACAGATTGAGCGTTACGCCCTGCAGGAAACCTACACAGATTTAGCTCTGCTTATCCGCGGTGTGCTGGGGCAAGATCCGCGCCCCGCCTACAAAAAAGCCAAGGACGATCCTAAGTTATATCAAGTCGCCCTCTATGATTTAGATGTGTTCTGGCAAATGGCGGTCGATGACAATGACCAAGAATACATCTTGGTATTGGAACTCAAACCGGGGAAATGTGGCTAAATGTCCGCGCCAATGCCTACATCAAAACCTGATTATCAAAGCCAGCATAAAAAGCGGCTCTCTTGGATGCCGTGGCTGTATTTTTCTTTAAAAGAGAAACATTTAATCTGGGCCAAACCTTGGCAAGACGATATTCAAGCAAAACTTTGTGCCCTCGAAACGGTAACTATCGGCGAGCACTGTTTTATCGCCCCAGAGGCGCAGTTATTTGCCGAACCCAATCGTGATATCCGCATGGGTAATCGCTGCATGATCGCCGCCGAGTGTTTTTTGCATGGGCCTATCACGCTAGGGGACGAAGTGGCGATTAATCATGGTTGCTCCTTCGATGGCGGCAGGGTCGGGATTCAGATAGGCAATCAAACCCGCATCGCCAATAATGTCACCCTTTACGCCTTTAACCATGGCATGGCGCCAGATACTCCCATCTATCAACAAGCCGCCAACTCCAAAGGCATTGTTATTGGCCAAGATGTGTGGATTGGCGCTCAGGCAGGCATAGTCGATGGTGTGACCATTGGCGATCACGCTGTGGTCGGCATGGGCAGCATAGTGACGAAAGATGTACCCGACTGGGCGATCGTGGCTGGCAACCCCGCCAAAGTGATTGGTGATAGACGGGATAAGTAAGCAGTAAGGATTATCTTGATACTAGCAGTGACGAAGTCACGCTCTAACAGCGCAGCGCTCTTCCTTGCGTTATCCGTTATCCGTTATCCGTTATCCGTTATCCGTTATCCGTTATCCGTTATCCAGCATCAAAAAATGCTATTTATCTCCCAGCTAGTTGAATTTAACCTAAATCCCTAGGTGACATCACCAAAGCAGGTGATAAAATGGCGACCATTCAACTCAAATTTGGACATCGGTAATGCGCGTCAGCAAGTACCTGCTATCAACACAGAAAGAAACTCCTGCCAACGCAGAAGTCATTAGTCATCAATTAATGTTACGTGCGGGCATGATCCGTCGTAATGCGTCGGGCCTTTATAGCTACCTCCCCACGGGCTTACGTGTACTGCGTAAAGTCGAAGCCATTGTTCGTGAAGAAATGAACAAAGCCGGTGCAATTGAAATTCTAATGCCTATGGTACAACCGGCAGACTTGTGGGTAGAAACGGGTCGTTGGGAAAAGTTTGGTCCCGAGCTGCTGCGCTTTAAAGATCGTCACAATCGCGACTTCGTACTGGGGCCAACCCACGAAGAAGTGATCACAGATCTCATTCGTAAAGAAGTCAGCTCATACAAGCAATTACCGCTGAACCTTTACCAAATCCAAACCAAATTCCGTGACGAAGTTCGTCCACGTTTTGGCATGATGCGCTCACGCGAATTCTTGATGAAAGACGCCTACTCTTTCCACCTTGACGTCGATACCATGAATGAAACCTATGAGGCTATGTACACAGCCTATAGCAACATTCTATCGCGCATGGGCTTAGCTTTCCGCCCAGTTTTAGCTGATACGGGTTCAATCGGTGGCAGCATGTCACACGAGTTCCATGTTCTGGCACAAAGCGGTGAAGATTTAATTGCTTACTCAACGGGCAGCGATTACGCGGCTAACATTGAGAAAGCCGAATCACCTATGCCAACTGAACCACGCGGCGCAGCCACCGAAGCATTGCGTTTAGTCGATACCCCAAATGCGAAGACCATTGCGGAATTAGTTGAGCAGTTTGGTTTGGATATCACTAAAACGGTCAAAACCTTGATCGTTAAAGGTGCGACCGAAGCCGCTCCGCTAGTGGCGTTAATCGTTCGTGGCGACCATGAACTCAACGAAGTCAAGGCTGACAAGTTAGACTTAGTCGCATCACCATTGGAAATGGCGCCAGAAGCGCTGATCCGTGACGCCATTGGCGCAGGTCCTGGTTCACTTGGCCCTATCGGTCTTAAAATCCCTATCGTTATCGATCACAGCGTTAGCGTCATGAGCGATTTTGCCGCCGGTGCTAACGTTGATGATAAACATTATTTTGGTATCAACTGGGAACGCGATCTGCCGACAGCGCAAGTTGCCGATATCCGTAACGTAGTCGAAGGCGAGCCAACACCTGATGGTTCAGGCACTTATGCTATGGCACGCGGTATCGAAGTGGGCCATATTTTCCAACTGGGCACTAACTATTCTAAATCGATGAACGCGACTGTACTTGACGAAAATGGCAAGTCACAGGTGCTACTGATGGGTTGTTACGGTGTCGGCGTGAGCCGTATTGTGGCAGCAGCCATCGAACAAAACTTCGATGACCGTGGCATCATTTGGCCAGAAGCGATTGCGCCATTTAGCGTGGGCATTCTGCCAATGAACATGCACAAGTCGCACCGCGTCACCGATATCGCCGAGCAGTTATACAAAGACTTAAACGAAGCGGGTATCGAAGTGTTATTGGACGATCGTAAAGAGCGTCCAGGCGTGATGTTCGCCGATATGGAACTGATTGGTATCCCACATACAGTGGTGATTGGCGATCGCAATATCGATGCTGGCGTATTTGAATACAAAAACCGCCGCACAGGTGAAAAACAAGATATTCCATTCGATCAACTGCTCGACTTCCTGAAAAACGCAGTTAAAGGCTAAACCTCAACGCGAAATGTAGACAAGCTGAAGATCAAAAACGAAACGCACTTGAGCCCAGCTTAAGTGCGTTTTTTATTGGACTTTTATTGACTGTCGTCGCTCACTCGCGACATGACTTTTTATATGTGGCTGTTTACCGCTGTATTTTGGGCACTGTATTTTTGGCAAGGTATTTTGCGCTAACTGGTACTGACTCGGAGCGACGCCCATCAACTGCCTAAACATATAACCAAAGGCTGAACCCGAGGCATAACCTAAGGATAACGCAGTAGTGAGTACAGATTCACCTCGGCTGAGCATTTGAATCGCCACCTGCAATCTAAGCCTTTGCAACCATTGGCTATAACTCAGCCCTGTTTGCTGTTTAAATAATCTCGCTAACGTGCGTGCCGAGGCACCGACCTCCCGCTGCCAATCCACCAAAGTGCGCTGTTCGCTTGGATCGGCAAGCAAAGCCTCGGTAATGCGCAGTAATTTTTTATCCTTAGGATAAGGTAAATCCAAGGCGACCTTAGGGGCGAGCACCATAAAGTCACGGATCACTAGCAAGAGCCGCATGACGCGATCCTTATCATCGGGCTTAATCAGCCCAGCCTCACTCTTCACTAAGGCATTAGCCTCTTGCAGTAATAACTGCAAAACAGGCTTCACACTCAAACAAGTACAGTCAGGTGGAAACCCGCCTATCCGGGTTTCATCCAAATACAGACTACTCAATTGCACCTGACCTAGCGCGATAACCTCATGATCGACAAAGGGAGGCACCCACACCGCTTGCTCAGGCGGCACAATGTAACGCCCAGCAGGCGTGATCACACTCAACACGCCTTGACTGGCATAAATGACCTGTCCCCAAGAATGACTATGGCGCTGTACATGTTCAAACGGCTTGAGTGTTCGCTTAAGCAACATGATGGAGGCACTTAGCCCTGCGGCGGCTAAACGTGAAGGTGCGACCTGCGTGTGCTGAGCAATATGCTGCTGGGATAAATGCGTGTCAGTGACTTGATTCAAGGTGTTATCGCCCAAGGTGATTTTTATATCGAAGCTTCTTTTCGTATTATCGAGCCTCTTCCGTATAGAAGCGCCTCTTTGTTTAGCAGCACCTTTTGTAAATAAGTGTCTTTTTATCTAGACATTAAGTCAATCTATCGAGCTCAAGCCAAAGCAGCAAACGCTAACATGTCATATCAGACTGAATAAATTGGAGATGACATGAGTATCCACATGGATAAAAATCGCATAACGCCCGTTACATTACAAAAAATGAAAGGTAAAACCCCCATAGTTGCTCTCACCGCCTATGAAAAGCCGATGGCAGAAATTATCGATCCCCATGTGGATATGATTATCGTCGGCGACTCCGTCGGCATGGTTGTTTATGGGCAAGACTCTACACTCGGGGTTACCTTAGAAATGATGATTAATCATGGTCTTGCTGTCACTCGCGGCGCAGCACATGCCTGCGTTATTATCGATATGCCCTTTGGGAGTTATCAAGTATCGCCTCAGCAAGCCTTCAGACATGCCAGCCAAGTATTAATACGCACAGGCGCGCAGGCGGTAAAACTCGAGGGTGGCGCAGAGATGCTCGACACCACTCGTTTTTTAACCCAGCGAGGGATCCCTGTGATGCCACACATAGGATTAATGCCGCAACACGTGAATCAATTGGGTGGATTTAAAACCCAAGCAAGGGATGCCGCCGCCATCGAAGCCCTCGTTAGTTTAGCGAAAGACTTTGAGCAAGCAGGCGCTTTTAGCATACTGATTGAAGGCACATCCGAGCTCGCGGCGCGCACAGTTACGGCAGGAGTCTCAATCCCAGTCATAGGCATTGGCGCCTCACCCGCCTGCGATGGTCAAGTGCTCGTGACTGAGGATATCTTAGGCTTATTTTCTGACTACACGCCTAAATTTGCTAAACGCTATATCGACTTAGGATCATTGATCACTAAGGCCTGCGCCCAATATGCCCAAGAAGTGAGGACGGGTGAGTTTCCAGCATCGGAGCATTGCTTTGGCCTCAGCAAAACGACCAAAGTTACAGCGGATTAATTGTCTAAAGCGAAATGTTCCAGCAATCGAATAAACGATAAATCGAAATTTACAACTAATTGAGTCTACCGACTTGCTTTTTATAGGGGGGCGTTGCTTTAATAAAACTATTAAAACAATAAATTGAGTCTGAAGATTGCCTACATCAACTGCATTAGTCTTAGGCGGTGGCGGCGCTAGGGCGGCCTACCAAGTCGGCGTGTTAAAAGCACTGGTCCAGCTTTATCCACGCAATCATGGTATTCCCTTTAAAATTATTTGCGGAACCTCTGCGGGTGCCATCAATGGCACCGCTATCGCTACCCATGCCTCTTGCTTTCACCTTGGTGTCAGAAAACTCGAATGGGTTTGGCGTCACTTTGAAACTCGAAAAGTCTACCGAGCTTCGATCACAGGCGTTCTCAGCCATCTAACGAAAATGGCCCTCAAAGGCATGCAAGATGATAAGGTCAATACCGATGCAGGCAGTCTGCTCGATAATGATCCGCTAAGAGGCTTACTCAATGAGCTTATCGACTTTAAACGTATCGACCGTAATATCCGTAATGGCTCACTGACGGCACTGAGTGTGGATGCCTCTTGTTATAATAACTCTCGCTCAGTGACCTTTTTCCAAGCCGCGAAAGAAATCGAAAACTGGACCCGTGCCCGTCGCAGTGGCGAACGTATCATGCTCAATACCGAGCACCTACTCGCCAGTTCGGCAATCCCTATGGTATTTCCATCCATTAAACTCAACCAAGCCTATTATGGTGATGGTTCAGTCCATCAGCTAGCACCGCTCTCAAGCCCTATTCATTTAGGCGCCGAAAAACTCTTAGTCATTAACTTAGAGAGCCCGCACAAGCACTTTCCTATGGAACTAGAATATCACCCAAAAACAGCGACAATAGCGGGTCATCTGCTCGATACCATCTTTTCAGATACCTTAAATAGCGACCTTGAGAGACTAGAAAGGATCAATAACACTTTAAGCCTGATTCCTGAGTCAAGCCGTAACAAACTCGCCTTGCATCCGATTAAAGCCCTAGTCATCAAACCTAGCGAAGATCTCAGCAAAATTGCTGCCCGCTTCTATGATGACATGCCATGGGCCGTTAAAACCTTACTCGGCTTCATCGGTATAGACAGGCAATCAGACTCAAGTATTGTGTCCTACCTACTCTTCGAAAAAACGTATACCAGCGCTTTAATCGACTTAGGCTATAAAGATGCCATGGAAAAAATCGATGAACTTAAAGATTTCTTTTGCTTAAAATAAGCTAACGACTTAATCAGTTTCTTCACTAAAAATCATGCAAAATGGATAATATTAGTGCCGAAATTCAAACTTTCGCATGAGGAAGAAGATGGATTTAACATTGATAATTTTGTTTGCATCGCTTACTATGCTGTACTAGATTATCAAAAAATCATGCACATTTTTTCAAAAAGGGAATCACGATGAAAAAAACTTCACTAGCACTTATCGTTGCAATCACAGCATTCAGCTCTATGGCTGCAAATGCAGTTGAAGGCGAAGCTGCAGGTACTGGTACTGCTGCAAGCACTAGTACTGGTGTTATCGTTGCTGGTAGCGTAGCTGCTGCTGCTGCAATTGCTGGCGCAGTTGTTATCTCTAACAGTTCTGATGGTAACCCAATTACCAACACAGGTACTGGCACAGGTACAACTACAGGCACTGGTAACTAAGCTATTGTTAGTATGCTTTTAAACAGCCGCCTTATGGGCGGTTGTTTTTTTTGAGTGTTTACAAAGTTAATTTCATAACTTGAAATCTGTCTGATACCTCTTTAAATTCGCTATTTAATCCTAATTGAGAATAAGCAACTCGGATGCGTATATATAAAAAATTACTGTCACTACTGACAATCTCGATTGTGTTAGTAAACACAACCGCTTGTAGCCAAAGAATCAGCGCACTTAACGATACTTTGAAGTTAGCCTTTATCGGTGACAAAGATACTCAATTGTCGGAACAGCAAGTTAATAATATCCCCTATGCCAGTATCTATGCTCGAATCGATGGTATACCTCAAGCGTTCATTGTACTTGCACTTGCAGAGCCTAAGTTCACCTTAACGCTGCCACCGACTCCTGCAATAACAGAGTTAAAATGGCTCTCTGCAGATAAAGCCATGTTAGTAACAATAAATGGACGATTGGTTAGGACGAGCAACCTATTAACAGGTGATTTAATTGCAGTAGAAAGCAATGAGCCAGATCCTATACTCTTAGGCTTACATTTAGATAGCACTCCCAAAACATGGACTCGAACGATTGATTGGCAACCCGGATATCACTTTGGCTACCACGTAAATTCACATTTTAGTTTTATTGCTAAAGAAAACATTCTCATCAACGATACTCCAACCCAAGCGCTACATTACCTTGAATCAGTTTCGGTAGATAATCTCAATATTCAGTATCAAAATGAATTTTGGCTAACACCAGAAACAGGTCATGTGATTAAGAGTCGTCAAAAAATTGCCCCTAATCAGCCTTTTATCGAAATTACATTACTCAAGCCATTTGCGTCTTAGTGGAGTCCCAATGAGATCCTATTTAATGCCCTTAGCGCTACTGCTCAGTTCTGTTTTAGCGACAGTAGCTCAGGCTGAAACTCAATTGTTAGTTACAACGTCGTCAAACCAAGATGCACAAGTTGAATTACTTTATCCAACATCGATTCGTCTTGATAAAGTAGTACTGGACGGCTTACAACAACTTCAAATACATAATAAAAACAATCATAAAGAGATAACCCCTATTTATTGGTTGGGTGCAGCACTACTCGATATCCAAAACACTGCCGCTTTAGAAGCTAAACGCAAAGAAACCCTGTCCCAACTAGCACAAATGGGTCAAGCTGCAGATGACAGTATCTATACAGCAAAGCTTGCAAAACTTGCGCAGTTTTTACGACAAATCAAACTTGGACAGCGCGTAATGCAGCCATTACATCTTGATTTAATCAGGATAAATGACTCATACAACCCTCTAATTGATGGCCGTTTCGAACTTATCTTACCTCAGAGACCTACGACTGTACTTGTCATGGGTGCGGTAGCTAAAGCGGGAAGTTTTGAATGGCAAGTCAATAAAAATAGTAAAGACTATTTAGCGAAAGCAATTCCATTAGAAAACGCTGATAATAGCTTCGTATGGATAGTTCAACCAGATGGTAAAGCACTAAAACAACCAATAGCCTATTGGAATGCTCAAGCGCAAGATATTGCTCCAGGAGCTGTCCTTTATGTTGAATTTTCAGACTTAGTAGAAGACTACAGCACATTGAACGCCAATATTATTGAATTATTAAGGAATCGGGCTCTGTAATGAATAACGCTACCCATTCTAATCTTACGTTAAGTAAACTTTCAGCAATTGCTCTGGCTCTTTTCCCTTTATTCCATATCCAAGCCGATGAATTTAGCTATCCTCCACTCTTAGCCTCACAATCGGACTTTGGTGGTGTAGGATTAATGCAAATGCCTACAGGACGTATGGCTCCTGAGGGTGAGTTTAATTTTGCAACAACTTATAACTCTGAATACCAGCATTTTTCAGCTTCAGTGCAATTATTCCCTTGGTTTGAAACTACGGTTCGTTATACCCAAGTACAAGATCTACTCTACAGTAACGATCCGAGTTTCAGCGGTAACACCAAGTACACTGATAAAGGTATCGATTTTAAAGTCCGTCTAGTGGAAGAAAGTTACTGGTTACCAGAAACTTCTATTGGTATAAGAGATTTTGGCGGTACAGGCTTATTTGATGGCGAGTTTATTGCGGCCACTAAACGTGTTGGTCCAGTCGACTTTACCTTAGGGATAGGCTGGGGCTATATAGGAAATAGCGGTAACCTGACTTCGGATAAAAAAGATCTTAATGATAACTGCAACAGAGACACATCATATGGTGCTTCAGGTGGAACTGTCGACTATCAACGTTGGTTTAAAGGCTGTGCTGCATTATATGGAGGCATTGAATATCAAACGCCGTGGGAACCTTTACGAGTAAAAGTAGAATATGATGGCAATGATTATCTTGCAGATTTCCCCGTCACTGGTGGTGGAGTCGATATGTCACAAGACAGTAAATTTAACTATGGCTTACTCTACCGAGCAACGAGCTGGAGTGATTTCCACCTAAGCTATGAGCGTGGTAATACTTGGACTTTAGGCGTTAGCCTGCAGACTAACTTCAATGACTTACGACAAATTAAACGTGATACTCCTGCAGAGAAATATAAACCTATAGCAGCAGTACCTATGTCTGGTAAAAGAGTAACGCATGACGGTACAGAAGAAACAGCACAATCCTCTACCGATACGGCTATTTCAACGGTAACAACTCAGCCATTAGTAACACCTGAGTCATCAAAGTCAGAACCGGTTACAAACACGACTATCCACGCTGAAATGCCCAGCCAAACTGATTGGGACAGAGTAGCGACTGAGCTTAGTACTATCGCTGGTTACGACAATCTAAAAATCTATCTTGATAATCACAGCGTGACCGTGGTTGCAGATCAAGTAAAGTATATGGACCGTAAAGAAGCCCACCATAGAGCGGCGACGATACTGGCAAATAACACGAACAAGCAGATAATTACTGAATATCGTCTTATTGAAACCCGTTATAAGCAGCCGATAACAGAGACACGTATCGACGCTGATAAATTCGCTCAAGTAGCTACCTATGGTTATATCAATGCAGATATGGCGGATAGCACAGAAATCAGTGTACCAAGGTCGCCTCAAGGAACATTAGTAACCCAATCCCATGAGGATTGGTTGGATAAATTAAGTTTTGATATTGCCCCCACAATGGTGCAATCCTTCGGTGGTTCAGAAGGTTTCTATATGTTCAACATAGGTGTTACTGGCAGTGCTGCGTATCGATTTAATGATCGCTTGGAATTTTCGGGATCACTTTATTTGAATCTCTATGATAACTACGATAAATTTTTATACGATGTTCCACCTGATGGTACCGACTTAAAACGCGTAAGAACGCTTATTCGTCAATATGTCCATGACTCAACGGTCAGAGCGACTAACTTACAGCTAACTTGGATGGATAATCTGAGCGATAACATCTCCTATCAAGCCTATGGTGGTTATTTAGAGATGATGTATGGCGGAGTAGGTACCGAATTCCTTTATCGACCGCTAAACAGTGAATGGGCATTCGGTTTTGATGTTAACTATGCGAAACAAAGAGATCCTGACAGCATGTTTGGTTTCTTCGAGGATGAAAATCAGTTTGACCCACTGACCAATCGCGCCTATCGAGTGCAGACAGGCGTAGTGACAGGACATGCGACCGCTTATTACCAGCCAAAGTGGTTCCCGAATACCTTGCTAAAAGTCAGTGCAGGCCAATATCTTACCGAGGACAAAGGCATAACTGTCGATTTCTCAAAACAGTTTGATAGTGGCGTTATCGTCGGTGCATTTGCGACTAAGACTAACTTGTCGGCAGAAGAATACGGTGAAGGTAGCTTTACCAAGGGATTCTATATTTCGATCCCATTCGATTTAATGACAATTAGACCGACTCAAAGCCGTGGCTTCCTCTCTTGGATGCCGTTGACCCGTGACGGTGGCCAAATGCTTGGTCGTAAATACAACTTATTTGATATGACTGATGCGCGGTCACCTTGGTATACCAGACCCAGTGTAGACCCCATTAAATAGTAGTACGCAGCTAAACCTCAAAACGGGCAAGATAATTCTTGCCCGTTTTGTTTTCTGCCATTAGGACTAACTTACAATAGTAAAATCTGCACTGCCAAATTAGCTCACGACTCTATTGGCCATTTATTTAATACAAGTAGTGATTAGCTTTATGAGGGTGTACTGGCGAGGCTATCTCTGGTGGATAAAATCGGTGCGGCAATTAATGGCCAATCAATGGCAAACTCAGCACAGTTCCAAGCTAAAACGCTTTCATCTTCAGGATCATAATATTGGGTACATTGATAAATAACATCAGCATAATCACTAAGAACATAAAAACCGTGCGCAAAGCCCGGTGGGATCCACATTTGCAGATGATTATCTGCCGATAGCACTCGCCCAACCCATTTCCCATAGGTGGCCGAGTCAGCCCTAATATCGACGGCAACATCAAAAATGCTCCCTGCACAGACCCGCACCAATTTACCCTGCGGTTTTTGCCGTTGAAAATGCAAGCCTCGCAGAACATTGTGTTGCGAACGACTCTGGTTTTCCTGCACAAATACGGGAGGCTCAAGTCCTCTTGCAGTAAAACAAGCATCAAAATAGGATTGCCTGAACGTTTCCTTAAAAAAACCACGCTCATCACCAAATACTTGAGGTTCAAACACCAATACTTCGGCTAATTCTGTTTCGCTATATTTCATCCAATACCTGCTTATAGAGTCATGCACGAAACAGCGAAATAGTAGGGTATAAAAAGGATCAATATATCCCGAATCTCAGCTTGCATCAGAGTGGCCAAAGGGTAATAAATCATTGGTTTATCATAAATGGGCAGTAATTGCTTACAGACAACCTGCGTCATAGGATAAAGACGCGAGCCAGTACCGCCCGCCAGTAAAATGCCTTTTCTCATTGAAATATTTAGGATTGATAAGCCATGTTGAAGTGCCAAGATTGTAGCATACAAAATGTCGCGAGCAGGAAGAACAGATAACAGGACTGTTGGCTGTTAATGCAGGAAAAACAACGCAACAGAATATTAAACCGCAAAAGCTAAATACCATTTTGGCTCAGTAAGATTTCAATTCGTCTTTTACTTAATAAACATATAAGAAGACGCTAACCTATCTCAACCCTTACTACTTTCAGGGATCAGCATCTCAATACGTAACCCCTGATTAGGCGCTGAGAAGAGTGACACATTACCATTCAGTTTTTGTGTGATCAGATTATAAATAATCGACATCCCCAAACCTGTTCCACCACTCTGCCTTGCGGTGGTAAAAAAGGGCTCGAATGCTTTGGCTTTCACTTCATCTGACATGCCTACACCATTATCTTCATAAATCATCTTGATCTGCGAAGCCATTTTTTCAACTACTATCACAATTTGCTTATCACCGACAAAATCATCGGGAAAAGCATGACGAAAACTGTTCGCGACTAAGTTAGTGAAAATTTGTGCGATCGCACCGGGGTAAGAATCAATAAAAATATTATCGTCAAGTTCAACTTTTAAAGTGATATTTTTCTTACGCATCAAGGGTTTTAATGAACTAAATATCTGAAAAATATAATTCTTCAGATTAAAGCGCTCGCGTTCCAGTATCGATTGGTCTGCAGCAGTACGCTTGAAGTTATGCACCAGTTCTGCAGCGCGGGAAAGGTTACGCTCAATTAAACATAAACCATCCTGCATTGTATTGATAAAGCTGACAAATTTATCCTCATCAAGCTCGTTTTTCTCAAAGAGTCCTTTCAATAGGGATAACTCATCCAAACAATGGGTCACGGATGTGACAGCTATGCCAAGGGGTGTGTTCACTTCATGGGCAACACCGGCGACTAAGCTGCCTAAGGCCGCCATTTTTTCATTTTCAATTAAGTGCTTTTGGGTTGATTTTAAAGTCGATAATGCTGTTTCAAGCTCTGCGGTGCGCAGCTCAACTTGATGCTCAAGATCGGTATTAATGAGCTTGAGCTGTTGTTGATATTCAATGATCTCTTTAGCACTCATGGCTCGACCAAAAAGGTCGGCGAGTGCCGAGGCAAAGGCCTTCTCATCCCGAGTCCATTCCCTCGCCTCTCCCTGATGTTCAGAACAAATAATCCCCACCATTTTTCCGTGGTGACGAATAGGACTATCCAACAAAGAGCTGATCTGATTCGGTTTCAGATAGGTTTCGACAAATTCTTTAGTGGCGGGATCCGTTTGCGCCTTATTGGCGACAATTGTGCGCTCATTGTCGAGCAAGCTAAAGTAATGGGGAAACTGCGCGCGAGTGAGCACTAACGCTTCTAGTGGCTGTTGATTGTCGAGTGAATAATAACAAGTGATGCTCTGATTATCCGGACTCAACAACCAAATGCCCGCCCGAGAGATCTGTAATCCCTTACAAATTGAGCTCACGATAAGTTGTGATGCTTGAATGAGATCACCCTCATCAATAACCTGAGACTTACTGACATCAAATAAAATTCGATCAAGCATTCGGGTCATAGTGGCTCATCCGGAATATGAATATGTAGGGAGGCAAACACATCTAACAAATCAAGGCTGGCTTCACATAACACGGGATCAAACTGTTTACCCGATTGCGCTAAGATGTACTCGCGCACCGCCTCAACTGACCAAGCCTCTTTGTAACTTCGCTTGGAAAGCAAAGCATCAATCACATCGACAATCGCCATGAGGCGGCCTTCAATCGGAATGTCTTCCTGCGATAGCCCACGGGGATAACCTTGCCCATCCCAACGTTCATGGTGAGTATAAGCAATTCTAGCGCCCATTTTGGCAATGATACGATTTGAGCCAACCAACAGGTTATAACCCTTCTCTGCGTGGGTTTGCATAATCGCCCATTCCTCGGCATCGAGTTTACCGGGCTTATGCAAAATACTCTCAGGGATACCGATTTTGCCTACATCATGAAGAGGCGCCGCATAACGAATAGTTTCGATAAAGTCTGCCTTCATACCAATGGCAATCGCGAGCATTTCTGTCATGCGCGCTACACGGCGCACATGGGCTCCCGTCTCCTTACTGCGCTGCTCAATGGCATCTCCAATGATTAAAATTAGCTCCCTTTGTGTCTGCTGCACATTTTCGCGACCCGATAAGTTCTCAAAGGTTAAGCTCACATTTGCCGCAAATAGCTCAAGAATGCTGACTTGAAAATCCGTTAACTTAGTGTTGTGTTGTAAATAGAGAATACTGGTGACATGGCCACTAAGCTCATAAAATCCAACATAAATATTGTCACGGATCAGCGAGGTTTTTAGCGCTATCGCTTCAATAATATGTTCCCGCACATCCCCTGGCAGAGTCTCAACGCTGCCACCTTCAAAGTAACTGATCATATCTCCCGTGGCGGCCAGCAGATTCATTTGAGTATCGAGGTAAAGGTCTTGATGATAACTCGTGAGATAAAGAGCCGAGCTTTCAAGATTGAGCAGCTGCAAGGTCTGTTCGAGCACTGCACTACCAAAGTTATGCAATGTATGGCTCTTAAGTACAGAGGTGGAAGCAGCAATCACTTTTTCCATCCCCTTTTGGCTTTGCTCGATAATTTTTATATCGCGATAGGAGCGCAATGACGTGTACACACAAGACTTAAGCCGAGCCGCGGTGAGCTCTGTTTTAGCTTTATAATCGTTAATGTCAAAATCCCGAATAACTTGCTCTTCAGGTGCTTGCCCCGGCTGACCCGTACGTAAAATGATGCGGGTACTGTGGTTATTTAATTCAGTGCGAATTTTTTGGACTAGCTCTAAGCCTGCATGATCGGTTTCCATGACGACATCAATAAAGGCCAAGGCAATATCTGATTCAGTTTGAAATAATGTTAAACCTTCAGCAGCGCTGTAACAGGAGTAGAACTGCAAGACTCGATTATCTAAGGTCAGATTTTTTAACGCAAATCGAGTGACATCATGGATCCCAGGTTCATCATCAATAATGGCCACCTTCCAAATGCCTTGTTTAGGCTTATGGGATGTATCTTCGATAACATCAGCACTTTTCTTAAATAACGCCACAAAACCACCGTTTACGATGAATAGTTACGTTTTAGTATAGATTCAATCTTGAAAGTGACTAGTTTCAAAGGATAAATTATCATCCCGTTGATTACCGCTTAGGACTAACAACTAACATACTGGCCACTTAAAATCCACACAAAAACAACTTAAGTCATTGTTATAAAAATAGAAATAGCAAAAGTTAGCCTAACCTAGTCTTGGCGGGTATGATGAGAGCACTTAATGCATAATTCCCCAAATTTCTATTGGAGCTACTATGAAAAAATCACTATGTTACATCGCACTGCTGACTTTATTCACCACGGCTTGCTCAGAAGCCCCAAAAGAAGAAACGGCAGTCAATACAGCCCAAGCTCAAACAGAAGCGGCAAAATCCGTCCCAGTAGGTGATACCAGCCAAAACTCACTCGATTGGGCAGGTAGTTATGAAGGCGTATTGCCTTGCGCCAGTTGTGAAGGAATGCAAACCCTAATCACTTTGCAAGCTGATAATAGCTTTGTTCAAGAAACAGTTTATTTAGGTAAAGATGAAAAGATTTTAAAACTAATGGGTAAAATGACATGGGACGAACTGGGCCAGAAAATCACCCTAGAAGATGGTACACAATATTTGGTCGGTGAAAATCAGTTGATCATGTTAGACACTGAAGGCAAACGGATCACCGGCGAACTTGCTGCAAATTATGTGTTGAAAAAGAAAGGTCTATAAAAGCAGAGCTGGCAGCTAGCACTCAGCTGCGGTATTAGATTATGAATAACGGCGGCTTTGCACTTAACGTAAGAGCAAAGCCTCCGTACCGTTATCCATAAGTCACACAGAAATGTTCTGCAACCGCAAAGCGACGTTCTAGAAGTTGTGAAGCTAAAAAAGGCGAAACAAACCTTCTTAACCAATAAAGAGGTTATTTTGAATAACAGCATACAACTGATCCGCTATCAAGATTGCCCATCAACGCCATGGAAAAATGGTGGTGGAAGCACAAAACAGCTACTCATTTCCCCCATCAATGCCGAACTTACTGAATTTGATTATCGGATCAGCATTGCAAGTATTAGCAGCAACGGACCTTTTTCATCATTTATCGACATAGACAGGCAACTGCTCATTCTGGAAGGCGATGGTGTTGAACTCAGCATCGATAGTCATGAAGGGACAAAACAGATAAATGGCCTTGGAGCAAAAGAAAAGATACTGAGAGATACAACTGAGTATAAGCGACTCACACCCACAGATAGCCCATTCTGCTTTACTGGTGAAACCTCAATAACAAGTCAATTATTAAGCAGTGATGTTATTGATTTCAATGTCATGACCAAACGCGGCGCATTTAAAGCGCATACGCAAAGGCTTAGCTTTGATGACATATTTATCGAAGAACAGATTGCAACCTCAAACACCCCCCAAAATGAACTGCAAAAAACTAAAGCTTACGTCCCTATCATCCAAATACTTTGCTGCTTAGATACCATGACATGGGAGCATAATGGCAAGCTTATCAAGATCATGCCCTATGATATTCTCGTTTTACAGCAAGGCGATGGTATAAGGTTAAAAACAACAAGACCAAGTCGACTACTTAAAGTGTCTATTACTGCCTGCAAGCCATAAAACGAGTGAATGATTACGAACTTCCCGAGTAAATCTTTAGTAAATCTCAAGTCCAATGTACAACCTCGATATGACAAAGTTCATTAGTGATACCAATATTGCAAGCCTCTCTCTGCCCTGAGTTACGATGCGCCGTAGGTACTAAATTACTCCTTATCCATAAAACCGTGCTTATAAACGAAAAAAGCCAAATCAAATTTGATTTGGCTTTTCAAATACCACAAAAAACTAAGAAACTAGCGGAACAACTTTATTTTGGCCATCAACAGCACTTAATTTTTTCTTTTGCTGCCACACTAAATCGCATATCCCATCTGTTGGGTTAAAACCTGTTGGTGCTGACAGTAAGATTTCTCGTATAGCTTCATGATTAAACTCATGACAAGCTTTATCTAAGCGATTAAGAATAACTTCTAGCTCTTTCCAAGAAAGATAGCTTTCATTGGCAGTCATAATACGTTCATGCTCTGTGCCAGTAACATCATCACCAATTAGTAATTCTTCGTATAATTTTTCACCCGGACGTAATCCATTAAACTCAATGGCAATATCACCATCCGGATTTAGTTCATCCTTCACTTCAAAACCGCTGAGACGAATCATTTTTGCCGCTAAATCGACAATTTTGACGGATTTACCCATGTCCAATACAAATACATCACCACCTTTACCCATGGCCCCCGCTTGGATAACTAACTGTGAAGCTTCCGGAATAGTCATAAAGAAACGGGTAATTTCGCGGTGAGTAACAGTAACAGGCCCGCCATTGGCAATTTGTTTACGAAATAATGGCACTACAGATCCAGAAGATCCTAATACATTACCAAAGCGAACCATGCAAAAACGCGTTTGATGTGTTTCTTTAGATAACGCCTGAAGTGACAACTCGGCCATACGCTTAGTCGTGCCCATGATATTAGTTGGTCGTACAGCTTTATCCGTCGAAATCAATACAAAAGTTTCAACCTTTGCTGCAATAGCAGCGCGTGCAGTGTATAAAGTACCAAATATATTATTACGCACACCTTCAACGACATTGTGCTCCACCAATGGCACATGCTTATATGCTGCAGCATGATACACAGTTTGCACTCTAAAAGATTGCATTACCGCTTGAACACGATTTTCCCGTTGTACCGAACCCATAATTGGTAAAATCTTAACATCAAGTCCTAACTCAAAAGCTGTCGCTGAAAGTTCGCGCTCAATCGTATACAAGGCAAACTCAGATAATTCAAATAGCACTAATTTTTTAGGTGATTGTTTTAATATCTGTCGACATAACTCAGAACCAATCGAGCCTCCGGCTCCCGTGACCATCACTACTTTATTGCGGATATTAGCAACCATTAAGTCACAACGGGGAGTAACTGCATCACGTCCTAGCAAATCATCGATTTCGACTTCTTTAATATCGCTATAAAGCTTATTACCACTCACTAAATCAGCCATTGCAGGTAAAGTTAATACTTGTACAGCCAAAGGTTCGAGCTTAACTAAAATCTCTTGACGACGAGAACGAGAAGCACTTGGCATAGCCAGCAACACCTTAGTAGCTGCTTTCTGTGTTATGAGTTTTTTTATAATAGAAGGCGAATGAACATGCACTCCTTGGATGACAGTGCCATGCAAGGTCGCATCGTCATCAACAAATGCAAAGGGATAATATTCATGGCTTTGAACAAGTGAAGTTACCAGTTGGCGACCACTCACGCCAGCACCATAAATAATCACAGGTTCACCAACGCGCTTTAGACCAGATCCCACTAACGAGCGCACCATAGCGCGAGTTCCACCGATAAATACCAAAGCAAAAGCTGCGTAAATAATTGGTACAGTACGTGGTAAATTCGCCTCACTGTAATACGCAATTAACACTAACGACACTGTTGATGCGAGCACACCTACTATAATCGCAGTAAGCGCCTGTAACCCCATGTATCTAAGCACAGCACGATATAAACCCAGCTTAGCAAACACCATTATACTCACAGGCACAACCAAAACAATGAGTAACCAGTATGTGCTATTAGTTAATACACTTACGGCATCTAAGCGCACCAACAAAGCTGCCCAAAATGCGACTAAGAGAAATACCGAATCAATCGCCACACTCACTAAACGTTTATGTGACCGTTTCAAAGAAAATAAACACTGCAAAAATTCCATTTTCCGCTCCAATTTACTCAAAAACTTCATAAATTCCATAATTAACAGCACCGCCTCCATACTCAAGAGGCTCAAACAACAAAGACCAAGAATATCACAGCCCTGTTGAAAAATCTCTAACTAAGGATATTGCCTAAAATATGAGCGACAGCTTTAACAGTATGCAAAGTAATAAGATAGGGATAATCTAGACAAACTAATAGCTTCATGAAAACAGCATCAATAATATTTATAGCGTAAAAAGCACTATCAATCGAATCACTAAACAAAAAACTGATAATCAATTACTTTGGCTTAACCGCATCCCCATTACCACTACCCGTAGCAGTCATAATAATGTATTTAAAATAATCAGTGATGGTTAACGACTCAATCATCTGCTTATCTGTTTCAGCCAGTAGTTTAGGCGTTGACATATCAATATTTTTTACTTGAGCTAAACCTGTCACACCAGGCAAGACATTGTAAATACCGAATGCATCGCGCTGAGCAATCAACTCTTGCTGGTTAAATAAATTGGGCCGTGGTCCGACTAAACTCATATCCCCCTTTAACACATTAATTAGTTGTGGCAATTCATCAATTTTGGTCTTACGCAAAAAACCTCCAAACCTAGTGATCGAAGCATTACTGGCAAGATGACTAGCAACTGAGACTGTATCTTTGCTCATAGTACGAAACTTAATCAACTTAAAAGGCCTTTTATCCTTACCCATCCTAGTTTGAATAAATATAGGTGAACCCGTATCAAATAGACCAATAATAGCCACAACGATCAATATAGGCCAAAGCAATAAAAGGCCGAAAAAAGCTGCTAAAAAATCAAATAATCTTATCATTATTTATTTACCGTCAAAGACTGCATTGCTTGTTCCATTGTAAATGGAGGTCGCCATTCCAATATTTTTTGAGCATCACTAGAATCAACTTCAAGATTACCAAATAACTGTTCAGCCATTGTTAATTTCCCTAAAATCCTTGCAGTAAAACGCATCAAACCTACAGGGATTGGTAATTGAAAGACCATTTTCCCTAATCCCCTAGCAATAGAACTACTGAAATATTTAATTGAAATTGCTTCCCCATCAGAAGCCAAAAATATTTTACTAACTGCTTCAGGATGTTTAGCACAAACAACTAACAAGTCTGCCAAGTTTTGCACCGCTATAAAGTCACGCCTATTATTAGCTAAGCCAAAGGGTAATATTGGACTTTTATTTACTAACCTTACCAATGACCCAAAATTCCGAGGAGCATTTGGTCCATAAACTAAAGTAGGCCTAACAATCACAACTTCTAGTCCCGTCTCCTCCGCAATCTTCTTTAATCCAATTTCTGCATCCCATTTAGACTTAGCATATATACTATTAGGTGAAGCCAAAGATGCTGAAGAAAAAGGACTATCTAAAGTATTCCTACCGTTAACTACAATCGAACTGACATAAACAAACCGCTTAACGTTGTGCCTTGCAGCATTTCTAGCTAAATTCAAGGTTAAATCTACATTGACAGATTGCAACTCAGAATCAGAATAACAAGCTGCATGAGCGAGATTTGCGAGATGGATTATAACTCGAGTTTCACTCAATATTGATGAATTCTGAGATGTAATTAAATCCGATATAAAAACCTGACGTGAATTCCTCAATTTAGCATCAAATACTCGACTTGCAATAGAGCAACGATAATCAAGCAATTTATTTACATGCGTTCCTATAAAACCACGCCCTCCGGTTAACAATACTGATTCAGGACGAAACACTGAAGAATAATTTTGGGACATAAAACATCCTTTATTTTCCACTAAAAATAGAACTAAGCCAACTTTGAATTGAATATTTGCTTACTACATTTCCATTTGGCTTGATATAATTAGCATCAATGAAATCATCAGGAACGCTAGGGTTACTCCTGTTAATTACTGCGATATTATTACCATTAAAAAAATCATAGTTTTTTATATCTACATTTGTAGTAATTAACTTTTTATTTAAACCAAGCATTTCTATAGAACGCATCGTTAAACCAGTTTGCTCAGGATGTTGGATATCAATCACTGCTTTAGAATTGAGAAAAACATCCCTTATTTCTGATTTTGACATTGAATTAAAAGAAACTTCGCCATAAGAAATAAAATCGAATTCACGAGTAAATACTTTTTTCAAAATAAAAAGCAATTTACTAGGACAATAGAAGAAGCTAAATGTTTTTAAGCCCTTCTCTTGGAATTGATGCATTATCATTTTAGCTAGTCTGACTCTATCACTATGAACAGTGCCAACAAAGGACACTGCATATTGAGGAGTTGAATATTCTCTCTCAACGCCTTTAAAATCGTTGTTATAAAAGAGTGGTAAAAACCTTAAATCAACACCACTAATACGATCAGTAGAGTCAAAAGAGTAAACTCTATCAAAACAGGATACAATTTTCCTTGCATTGGGCTTATTTTTAAAAGAATCCCACATGTACAGGATAGAAATCATACTTTTATTAGTGGACTGAATTTTTTCAATAAAATTTGTCTCTAAAGTCTCTGGAGATATTACAAACAAATAATCGTATTCTTTTTCAGCCGCCTTATTGGAAATTTGTGTAAAGTGTTTTTCAATATCACTCTTAATAAATGTTTTAAAATTTAATCTATTGAGAATTTTAGCAACAGATGATGTAAACGGGCGTTCATCAAAATAATCAACATCAGCACCTAATGCAATAAATTGTTCTACTATATCGTGTTCATATCCAAAAAAAGATGGCGCAATAAAAAGTACTTTCTTGTTTCTTAGCATAATTAGTTAACACTTACTCAAGATTAGTTATTTATATAACCCTTTTTCTTTCATCTCAGCAATGGAGACTTCATAAAGATCAGTTTGAACTTCTTGCTCGTTAACCCAAGCAGTAAACCTTTTCATCCCAGTGACAAAATCTACTTTAGGTTCAAAACCAATTTTAGATTTAATCAAGGTTAAATCAGCAAAATTATGGCGAATATCTCCAACCCGATAGTTCCCACTAATTAGTATTTTAGAACTTGATTGATATACACTTTTCAACGTTTCAGCTACTGTAAGTACATCGGTACAAACACCTGAACCAACGTTAAAAATTTGATAATTAGCTTGTTCATTAAAAATAGAAAGCACAATAGATTCTACTACATCATCTATATAAATAAAATCTCGACTTTCAAGTCCATCTTCAAAGATATTTATATCATTGCCATTTTTAATACGGGTTGAGAAGATTGATAGAATACCTGTATAGGGGTTTGATAGTGACTGGCCCGCACCATAAACGTTCTGAAATCTAAGCGATACAGTCGGCACACCAATACTTTGTCCCGTTATCATGAACATCTGTTCTTGAACTTGTTTAGTTACACCATATATTGATGAGGGATGAATCTTGCTGGATTCATCAGTAGCAAGTAACTCAACGTTAAAAGCACAGAACGGGCATTTAACGTTAAAATCTGCAAGGCTCATATCCTGCGCATTACGGGCATTAGGGTAAACAATACCATGTTGTTCACACAGGTATTTTCCCTCACCATAAATAGAGCGCGAAGAAGCTATAACCAATTTAGTAATACTATGTGGTTCATTAGCCATTAAATCTAATAAAATTGCACTACCGCCAATATTGACATCAGAATATTTTTTAATTTGATACATTGATTGACCAGTACCAGTTTCCGCAGCAAGATGAACCACGGTATCAATACCAACTAATGCTGTAGCCCAATCTTCACGAGACTCTACAGTTCCTCGGATAAAATTGACCTTATCTCTAATTGAACAAAATAGAGGTGATAAGTCAGGATTATCACCGTGTATCTGGGGTGACAAATTATCTAACACTGTCACTTTATTGCCAAGTTCAACTAGCTTTAGTGCTAAATTAGAACCAATAAAACCTGCACCACCAGTAATCAATACATTCTTGTTCATTTTAAATCCTAAATAAAAAAATTACCTAAAATATCTGTTTTTTTCCAAAGAGCATCAATCGGGTCATAACGTTTAATAATTCTTGCTGGGCTACCGGCAACAACGCAATAATCAGGAAAAACGCCTTTTACAACGGAATTGGCTCCCACAATACATTGTTTACCAAGAATGGTACCAGGTAAGATAACGCATCCGTATCCGATAAAACAATTTTCACCGATAACTGTTTCTTTAGAATTTAACACTTGTTCCATTATATGAACATTAATATTAACATATTCATGATCGACATCTGAAATAAACACGTTCGCTGATATTGTTGTTTTATCACCAATGAAGACATTTAATTTGCAAATTAAATGCAAATTTTGCCCTATCGATACATTATCCCCAATTTGAATTTTTCCGCCTAGAGACTCGATCCGCGAATGAGGATATATTCTAACCCTTTTACCAAAAAAAATATTCTTTACACCCGATATATAAATAGGTTGCCCTATGTATGATATTAGTCCAAAAGAACCAAAAAATAATTTGTAAGTAATAGCTCTTAACATCCAAATGAATTTCATTTAAATAAAACCTTAATAACATTTAGAAGTGAATATGATCTTATTTTTAATTTCATAGCAAGATTATTAGAAGAATATTCTCCACCATCAGATACATTACTTGAATGTCTGCGGTAATAAACAAGAGGAACTTTTAGATATGAAACTGAAAAGTAACATTCACCTATTAAAGCTAACCATAGATCATGTGGCAGCAGTTTATGCTTACTAGGAAATGGTAATGCTTTAGTTAAAACTTTACGTTTAAATGCATAACAACAACCTAGATATCTACAGCGAATCATACTGCTAAAAAAACCGAATGATGATGAACGCGAAACAAAATAAGATTCCTCTAAAGTATTTAAACATAGGTCAACAACTCTAGCGTCACTGATAACAAAGTCAAAATTTTCTAAAGATTTCATTAATAATTCTACTTTATTTGGAAACCAAATGTCGTCTTGATCGGATAAGAAAATTATATCACCTTTCGCTTGTATAAGCGCATTCTCAAAATTCCCAGTATAGCCTTTAACTCCCTTATTAATGTAGATCTTTATCCTTTTATCGTTAAGTCTTTTAATAATATTTAGTGTATCGTCACATGACCCATCGTCAGAAATTATAACTTCATCATTTGCCCGCAATTGTTTTAAAATTGACACAATTTGAGTTTCAACATACTTGGAACCATTAAAAGTTGCCATACACACACTAATCATAAAGCTAGCTCACTATAAAAATACAAATATTAAAGTCCAAATAAAATAAAGTCGTAATTTAACATGAGAGTGAAATAAAGCCCCATAATTAAAGCACTAAAAAATACATAAAAGATTAAAATTAAGCTATTTTTAAGCGATAGAAATGGAATTATTGAAGCCACTAAAATATATTTGAGAACATAACCAGTTCGAAATAGACGATTAAACTCATCAACAAATAGCAAGGCAGATGAGAAACAGAGCATCAACAAAAGAGCAGAATAGATCACAATTATAAAACTCATTGTACTTTCATTCTTTATCCTAATTTTTTTTTGAAAATATCCTATTAAAAGTAAATCGAAAAATAAGCTCACCCCCCAAATTATTAATGAGTGTATTTTTAAAGATGAAGACAGATAATAGGAGATAGTCCTTAATGAGGAAACACTTCCAAGTAACGGAATTAAAAAAGGAGACAAAGCAAAAGAAAACAAAACCGACGTTAAGATAAAAAACCTAAAATTAGGATGATAACGAAAGTGTAAACCAATCCAAATTAAAAAATACACAAAACCGAAAAAATGAAATGATATGCTAATTAAAACAAATAAAAAAGATATAATTAATCTCGATTTACTTAGGTCAATCAGTGAATTAATAAAAAACATTAGTGCTATTGTATTTCTCACTTGAGTAATATCTATAGGCATAGGAAACATCATATAGCATAACAAGCTAAATGCTATTATATTAGAATATTTGATCAATCTAAAAAAAGTGATAAAGACAAATATTCCAAGAAAAATAATTAATGTATTATGATCACCATCAAAAAACTTAATAATATTAACCAACAAAACATATCCTGGTTCAGCATATGATGCTGGATCTTTAAAAATTTCAACATAACCATCATAATCATTATTTTGACGATTCAATGAAAAAAAGCAACCAACCAAGAAAACAAATAATATATTTACTGCACTATATAATTTGATATACCTAGATAAAATCAAAAAAGAAGTAAGAAAAATAAAAAAGGAAAAAGATAACATAGGTCCCACTACATTTGTTTTACCACAATATAAAACTCTCTAATTAAGAATATAAACTAAAGGTAAATAAAAAATGATACACACTACAGTTATAATAGATACTAATGTTCTGAAAGAATCTTATTCATTTTCTTCCCTATTTTTTCCCAAGAACAATCATTTATTTTAAGTAAGTTAGAAGTAACCTCTTCACTAATCTCATCTTCGCTCATATTAAAAATCTGTTCTAGTGCAGTTAATACGTTAATCTCTGAAAAATCACTTATTTTCAATACACTCTGTGTTTCATGTAAAGGGGAATAATTAGATATAACTAAACGACCTGAAGCCATTGCTTCTGCACAAGGATAATGAAAAGCTCCATTTTCAATTAAACCAACGGCAATGACGACATCATTAGATTTATAAAAATCAGATAAATCTGTATCATTATTGATTTCAAAAAACTCAAAATCCCAAAGCTTGCCAATTGCATCTTGAGGTATATGAATAGCAATATGTAATTTTATTCTAGACTTCAAACCCTGATCTAAATTTGATAGTGCATTGATTAATTCAATAGTACCTTTGTACGGTTCCTTCCTACCTACTATACCTATTTTTACTTTATCAACAGAATTTATCAGTGGTAATTTTTTACTGCTATACAAATTAAGATCAATACCAGCAGGAATAACAGCAATATAATTATTAATGAAATTAGGCAAAATAGTCTTAGAGTTGACAATTTTATTTAATGGCAAAAAATAAGTAAGAAAAGCAAATATTTTCCTTAAGAACCTTGGACATAATTTAGCCTCATTTGCTTGAATGTAATAAAATTTTTTCGTATTACGTTTCAGAAATAGGACTAATAAAGCTGTAATATGATAATTAGCAATTGCAACATCAGCATCAAGATTTCTGCATTTTTTCCAACAATTAAAATAGTTTATAATAAAGTTCAAACTTCTACTGAATTTTTTTGTATCTGGAAACGTAAATATTTCTGCTTCAGTAGGATAGTAAGGTATATTTCCAGATTCAGGTGAGACAAAAAAAACTCGATTCCCATTTTTAACAAGCTCACTTGCAAGCAATGAAAGTACACGTTCACCACCTCCGCGCCCAAAGCTAAATACCGGTATTAAAATATTCAAGGTTTCACCTATAACTTTCAGTTTAGTATAAATTTTTTACGATTTGCATAAGCAAAAACAAAATAAAACAAGTAATTCAGAGCATAAGCATATGTAACACCTTGCAGCCCAACATTTTTTATAAAAATGAATGATAAAGCGAAAAAAGTTATTGAAAAAAATATTTCTGATAAAATATAAACTTTTGTTCTTCCCTTCGCTAACATTAAGTAAGCATATAGAAAACTAGATATTTTAAATACATCACCGACAAGTTGAACTGCAAATAACTCACCAGCACTTGAAAATTCAGCAGTAAATAATAGAGAAATAATGAAATCTCTAAGTAGATAAATAATCACCGCCATTATGACTACAGCTGGAACAAAAACCTTTGCGGTAGTATTAACCTCTTTTATTATACTATTATAATCACTTAGACTTGCGAGTTTTGGCAAGTAATACGTGCTTAATGCAATAGTCAAAACGCTCAAATAAACCTCAGAAATTTTCCAAACTGCCTGCCAGTAACCGGCTTGCTCCCACCCTACGTTTGATACAAGTATATTCCTAATCAATATTAGTGAAATAGGTAATGCAATTGCACTTGTAATAGCCATTAACATATATCCTGCTATATCATTTCTTTTTATTGCATCAGCATTCCCCCACCAAAACTTCACTTTAAGCCATGGTTGTCGTATGTTAGCAAGAAGCATAACAACACCAACTATTGAAGATTGAATAGCGGCAGCAAACAAAGCTCCAGAAACATTTCCCATTACTATCAATGTAACCATAGTGCAAGCTGATACAAAAACAGATATGAAACCAAGTACAATGTAACGCCGGTATAATTTTTGACCATTAATAACTGAATTAAACAATGTACCTGTAGCAGACAAAGGTAAAACGCATACAGTAACAATTATTACCCAAGAAAAAGATCTATCTTGAAATAGCCAATCAGCCAAATAGTTAGATAATACTAAACCGGTTGGGACAATTATTAGAGTAATAATTAAAACCCATTGTAAAGATGCACTCCACCAAGGAGCGCATTCTTCGAAACCTTTACTATGGTTTTCAGCAGTGTATCTGACGACGCCAGCTCCAACTGGCGCATTAACAATTCCATTCAGGCTATTGACCATACTTTGAACCTGCCCCAACATAGCTAAACCTGATGGCCCTGTATAGACAGCGATTACTTTTGCAATTATAAAACCCAACAACATTTTGAATAAAGTTAATAATCCAGTCATGGCAGTGACTTTTAGCAGTCGCTTCATTCCTTAAAACCGTTTACTGCTTCAATTACTGCATCAATTGAATCATCACTCATTGTTGGATCTAATGGGAGTGATAAAACTTGATTATGAATTAGCTCTGTTATTGGCAAATAATGCGATGCCATAACAGCATAAGCTTTTTGCTGATGCGGAGGGATCGGATAATGAATTAATGTTTGGATACCAGAACTAATTAGGTGCTGTTGTAATTCTTCTCGTTTGTCGCATCGGACCACAAAGAGATGCCAAACGTGTGAAAGTGGCTCTTTTAACTCAGGTAAAATGATTAGTTCATTGTTAATACCTGACAAATAACGTTGGGCAATATGCTGGCGACGTATGGTTTCTGATGGTAAAAAGTTTAATTTTACTCTCAACATAGCAGCTTGTATTTCGTCTAAACGGCTATTCAAACCTTGATATAAATTCTCATATTTCTTATGCGAACCATAATTACGCAATGCCATTAACGTTTTTGCTAAATCATCATCATTGGTTGTCACCGCTCCAGCATCACCTAGCGCACCAAGATTCTTACCTGGGTAAAAACTAAAACCAGCAGCATCCCCCCAGTTTCCAGCCTTTTTACCTTGAGTTTCTGCGCCATGTGATTGTGCGCAATCTTCCAGAACTAATAAATTGTATTCTTTAGCAATCGACATCAACTCAGGCATTGGTGAAAGTAAACCGTATAAATGCACTGGTAAGATCGCTTTGGTTTGCGGTGTTATCGCGTTACGTACTAAATCTGGATCAAGATTGAATGTAGCTGAATTAGGTTCGACTAATACAGGAACTAAATCATTTTCTGTTATCGCTAAAATAGAAGCAATATAGGTATTAGCTTGAACGATGATTTCGTCGCCTGATTTCAACTTGCCTAACTCTTTCCATGCACGCAATGTTAAAATTAATGCATCTAGCCCGTTTGCTACTCCGATGGCATGTTTGGTTCCACAATAGTTGGCAAACTCACTCTCAAACTGAGTTAATTCATTTCCCATAATATACCAGCCCGAATCGATAACTCGAGCACAAGCTTGTTTCAGCTCATCAGCGTATTGACCATTAATTGATTTTAAATCTAGGAAGTTAATCATTTGCTTTAATCTCGTAAAAATCATGTACAACAGCTCTGGCCCCAAAGCCTTCTTTCTGAGAAATTAAACCTTCATTAAGGTCGCGGCCTTGGTTTTCATTAGAAATCCCAAAATCGAAATATTCTTTATTAACAAATACAGTTTTAACTAAATAGTCAACCAATCCATCCAATGCACCAATATTTCGTCCTGGCTCAGTGTTATATAAATATTGTGTATGTGCAACAGAGTCTGTGATAAAAATTACAGCACCCGCAACCTGCATGCCATCCAAACATGCACTATATATTTTAATTTGCTCTGGGAAGGTTTTTTTAAGTAATGCAATTTCATCATAAGAATGAACTGGCTTAGCACCATGGCCAGACATTAGTACATTGCTTAAATTAGACCAGAACTCAGCCAAATCATGCGACTCGCTATAAATAACTCCACTTGAACTGGCTTTTTTTACAATCCACTTTCTACCTTTAGAATATTTTATTTGATTATTCATCTTTATAGTCGATGATACATCTCTTCGAATAAGATGAGCATTTATTCTAAACAAAGAATACAAGTCTTCATCGCAAGGTTGCGAACTATAAATATAAGGTACTTTCTTATATATCAGACTCGAAAAACTATTTTCTTTTAAAAACTCACTGATAGATTCAAAAGCCTTAATCACTTCATTTTGCTTAGCGGATGACTTAATAATAAGGCCACCAAAAGTTAAACCTTGGTGAGAGTGTAATGTATCATCAACCTGATTAGCTGGCAAAATTGCAAATAACTTATCACTATCATCAAAAATCATTAGTGAATGTTCTTGAAACCTATCAGAATGATACTCCATAAAGTCTCTGAGAAAGAAAAAATGCTTATTCTTTGCAAGAGATATAAACTCATCCCATATTTTTTTGTCGGCAGCAATATATTTTTTAATATGCATTTAAATCAACCTCTTTCCAATTTTAAACATTTTATGAAAATCTACGCTTTCCCCTTTATATATATTTACTTTTTTAACTTTTAATATACAATGATTAAAGCTAATAAATGTAATGTTCTCTTGTATATTAACAATCCGACCAAGATGCATTTTTATTGGATGACGTATAACCTCAGATTCTGTCACTTCATATAACTTACCCTCTATAGATAACATCGGTAATGGATATGGAGCGACGAGGGTTTTTATCACTGCATTTAATTCATCAAATCCTAGTGTATACTCCAATATACAGTCCTGTATATTTCGCCGACAACACCACGTAGCCTCAGAAAAGTCCTGCTTGGATAAAATAACATTTCCACTCAAAAATTCACAAACAACCTCGCCTAAATTATCAAGCACATATTTATCAAATAAATCCATTATTTCCTTAGAGCTTCTATCCCCTACAGAAACTTTATACTGTGCTAATATATCACCATCATCAATATTCTCATTCATTAAATGAATAGTAAACCCCACTATTGGTTCATTATTTAACATAGCCCATGCTAAACTATGGAAACCGCGATATTTTGGAAGTAAAGAAGGGTGTGTATTTATAATTACTTTATTACTTAGCACGTCAGAAGATATAATTTTAATATAATTGGCACAAACAACAACTTCAATATCCACATCATTAAAATCGTTAATTCTGGCATCTTGCTTTCTAAGAAGTTTAATTAGCTCTTCGTCTTCTGATATCAAATAAATCTTATCAAAAACCATTTCTAATGATTTAAGTGCAACAATTCCACCATGGCCATTCGCAGCCAAAATTATTTCCCTCCCCCTCATTTTAATTCAACCTCTTTAATAAACTGTTCATAATCTCGAATATAATCGGATTCATTATACAGATCACTTGCTAATACCAATAAAATACAATCATCAGAAAAATCATACATTTCATGCCACTGCATAATGTCGATTAACAGGCCTTGCGAAGGAGAGTTGAGTATTATTTCTGCTTTATCAACTCCGTTATCCATTACAAATCGACAGTGTCCCTTTAAACAAATTGCAATTTGCTTAAGCGCTTTATGTGCATGAAAACCGCGCCCAACTCCCTCTTTAGTATTGAACAGATAATAAACTCGCTTTACTGGGAAGGGAATATTCCTCCCTTCCTCCAAAGCTACCAATGCTCCACGGTCATCACCGTGAGTTTGGAATGGGATTAGTTTAATAATCATGTTTAAGTGATTCCGTAAAATTAAAAAAAATCTGGGCTTGCTGGTCTTTATCAGAGAGTAATGGATTATTAACTGGCCATTGAATATTTAAATCTGCATCATTCCAGTAAAGAGCACCTTCACTTTGTTTATGATAATAATTAGTCGTTTTATATAAAAATTCTGCAGTATCGCTTAAGGTGACAAAACCATGAGCAAATCCTTCAGGTATCCACAATTGTCGCTTATTCTCAGCAGATAAATTTACACCGACCCAATGGCCAAAGGTTGGCGAACTTTTACGAATATCTACTGCCACATCGAACACTTCACCCACTACGCAGCGCACTAATTTACCTTGTGCATTAGGCGGCAGTTGATAATGCAGCCCACGTAATACCCCTTTCGCCGACTTGGAGTGATTGTCTTGGACAAAATTGACCGGATAGCCGATGGCAGCTTCAAATTGCTGCTGGTTAAAGCTTTCAAAAAAGAAGCCTCGTTCATCTCCAAAAATTGCGGGCTCGATGATTTTTACATCAGGGATTATCGTATCGATTACTTTCATTTATAAATACTCTTTAATTCGCACTAATGCTGCTTGCCAGTCACTCTGTTTGATGCCGAATGCATTATGAATCTTGTCACAATTTAAACGTGAGTTTGCAGGACGTTTAGCGGGAGTAGGATAGTCTAATGTCGTTATTGGATTAACTTGAATAGGCTGGACGAGTACGTCTTTATCCAATGCAATTTCAAATATTTTTTCAGCAAATGTATGCCAACTTACATGGGGAGAACCAGAAAAATGATAGACTCCATAAGCATTACTATCACGCGCAATCTGCTTTGAGATTGCGAGAATGGCGTTTGCTATATCCCCCGCATAAGTAGGGCCACCAAATTGATCAGCAACCACACCTAAAATATCTCTCACTTTAGCAAGGCGTAGCATAGTTTTAACGAAGTTATTCCCGTGTTCACCAAAGACCCATGCAGTTCTTAATATAATATGTTTAGGACAAGCCAGAGCTACCGCATGTTCGCCTGCTAACTTACTACGACCATATTCACCTTGTGGTGCTGTCACATCAGACTCTGTATAGCTCTCTGCACTTTCGCCATCGAAAACATAGTCGGTCGAAATGTGGATGATAGCAGCATTGATACTGCTTGCAGCCAGCGCAAGGTTTTGTGGCCCCTCTTTATTGATAGCGTTAGCTAATTCACTTTCTTGTTCAGCTTTATCAACTGCAGTATAAGCGGCCGCATTAATGATTATATTAGGCTGAAACTCGGTAACAATTTTATTGACCTGAATTGGGTCGGTGATATCAAGCTGTTCACGGTCTAATGCTAAAAAAACTATCTCGGTCTGTACTTCAAGTAGCTTCAGTAAACAATGACCCACTTGGCCATTTTTACCCGCTAATAATATTTTCATACTTATGCTCCGTTAGTTAAACGGTTCAAGTATTGACCATAATTGTTTTTCATCATTGGCTTAGCCAATGCAGCGAGTTGTTCAGAGTTAAGCCAACCATTACGCCACGCAATCTCTTCAAGGCAAGCCACTTTTAGGCCTTGTACATGTTCAATAGTCTGTACAAAAGAAGACGCTTCATGCAAACTTTCGTGTGTACCAGTATCTAACCATGCAAAACCGCGACCTAATAATTCAACATTCAGCTCACCTGCGTTCAGATACATCTCATTAAGGGTAGTTATTTCTAGCTCGCCACGATGAGAAGGTTTAACCTTTTTAGCTAATTCCACCACTTTTTTGTCGTAAAAATAGAGACCGGTGACCGCATAATTGGATTTAGGCTTGACGGGCTTTTCTTCAATAGAAACAGCCTTCATGTCTGCATCAAACTCCACCACGCCAAAACGCTCTGGGTCTTTTACTTGATAGCCAAACACAGTAGCTCCTGATTCGCGCGAAGCAGCATTTTTGAGTGTTTTTGAAAAAGACTGACCATAAAAGATATTATCGCCAAGCACTAAACAAACACTTGAATCACCGATAAATTCTTCGCCTATTATAAAGGCTTGAGCTAAGCCATCTGGTGAAGGTTGTACTGCATAGCTTAAGTTGATACCAAAATCGGAGCCATTGCCCAGTAAGCGACGAAACGCCTCATTATCTTCTGGTGTTGTAATAATTAATATATCTCTAATGCCCGCTAACATAAGTGTTGATAGCGGATAATAAATCATCGGTTTATCGTAAATTGGCAATAACTGTTTAGATACGCCGCGAGTTAATGGATATAAACGAGTACCTGAACCGCCGGCTAAAATAATTCCTTTCATAAATCCTCAAAATCGATAACGGTCAACGGTCAACGGTCAACGGTCAACGGTCAACGGTCAACGGTCAACGGTCAACGGTCAACGGTCAAAATAAGTAGAATAACTTTAGATACCTAAACGTTCTCTTTGGTAAGAACCGTCTTGGACATGTTGACACCATTCTTGGTTAGCTAAATACCATTCAACCGTTTTACGAAGGCCTGTTTCAAAGGTTTCTTGTGGTTGCCAGTTAAGCTCACTACTCATTTTTGTTGCATCTATGGCATAGCGGCGATCATGGCCAGGCCTATCTGTCACATAGGTAATTTGCTCAGCATAAGGCGTGGCTTTAGGTACTGATGCGTCCAAGATGCTACAAATGGTTTGCACCACTTCTAAGTTCTGTTTTTCGTTATGACCACCAATATTGTAAGTTTCACCAATTTTGCCCTCTGTGACTACTTTGTATAGTGCGCGGGCATGGTCTTCTACATACAACCAATCGCGGATCTGATCACCTTTACCGTAAATAGGTAATGTCTTACCTTCGAGTGCATTCAAAATTACTAGTGGAATTAGCTTTTCAGGAAAGTGATAAGGACCATAGTTGTTGGAGCAGTTTGTGACTATTGTAGGTAAGCCATAAGTTCGCAGCCAAGCGCGCACTAAATGGTCGCTTGAAGCCTTAGAGGCAGAATACGGGCTGCTTGGCGCATAAGGCGTTGTTTCAATGAATAGCGCTAGTTCCGTGCCTGGCACTACCTCTTCTGGATGCGGTAAATCGCCATATACTTCATCTGTCGATATATGATGAAAGCGGAAGGCGGTCTTTTTATCTGCAGATAACTCGTTCCAATAAGCACGTGTAGCTTCTAGGAGTGTATAAGTACCAACGATGTTGGTTTGAATAAAATCTGATGGGCCTGTGATTGAACGGTCTACATGTGACTCAGCGGCCAAATGCATAACTGCATCTGGTTGGTGCTGCGCAAATACTCTATCAAGTTCTGCTCTGTCACAAATATCAACTTGCTCGAAAACGTATCTTTCATTTTTGTCTACGCTTACAAGTGACTCAAGATTGCCTGCATAAGTTAATTTATCAACATTAATAACCCTATCTTGAGTATTACTGATGATATGACGAACGACCGCAGAACCAATAAAGCCTGCACCACCGGTGACAAGTATTTTCATTATTTACTACCAAAATTGTTGAATTTAGCCATAGTAAATGGCCGATATAGAATAACAAACACAGGAATTTTTCACTTTTGTATCTCAGCCTTTCAAAACAGTCTGAGACACTTTTTATCTATTTTGAGACAGTCGACTTGTCAACATTCCTTGTAAAAACTATTTTACTGTTTTTCTTGGAACAGCCCTAATAGACTCTCAATGTCAAAAAATGTTTCAATCTTCTTTTCTAACAAAATATCTAATCAACACAAACATAACTCCTAACATACCGCCAAGCAGTGTACCTAATACGCAAATTAGAGCACGTTTAGGCTTTGCTTTTTCTTCAGGCACTAGAGCAGGGTCAATAGTTTTAAAAACGTATTCGTCGCGCACTTCAGCAAACATGATGGTTTTAGCTTGTTCTTCAACTAGCTTATACAAAATAGTTCGAATATCTGCCACATTGGTTAAAGCAATTTGTTTATTTAAAAACTCACTGCTACGATTCGCCTCAGCCACATCGCGGTCTTTCATCACTTTGTTAATATCTTGGATTAACCAAGCGACCCACTGCTGCGCAACAGCAGGTGATAAATGCTCAACTGAAATAGTGACCATTCCGGTTTCTTTCGCTTTATTAACAGCAATCATTTTGCTAAAGACTTTATAGGCCTCCTGCATTGATGGTTCTGGTTTAAATGGCGCTTTAACTTCACGCACCCAAGTACTGGTTTGTTCGTTGTAAAGTTCAGGAGCATAAATTAATTTATCAGCATCCCGATCCCATTTTTCGACGGCCATTAAATCGGCGAGTATATTGTGCCTTTGAATAAAATCACTCGTAAATTGACGTGACTTTAATACCTCAATGGCTAATTCAGTTTTATCTGTACCGCCCTTAGCGCCTAAATTTACCCCAGCTAAGCTGGCTAAGCCGCCAAACTGTGAGGCTAATCCACTTAAACCACCGCCTTGCTCTTCAGATGCGGGGGCTAATAAAGCTTCGGATTTATAGATATTGGGTTGTTTTATAGCAAAAATAACCGCACCAATCGCGAATACAGCTGTAATAGCAATAATTAACCATTTGCCTTGCCAGATGACAGAGAATAATTCACGAAGATCGATTTCGTCATCGCTTGTCGTTTGAGGGAATTGCGCGTCTGTTTTATATGTGTTTGGATTTTGAGTAATTTGTGTGTTCATTGGTTCTTCAGATTCTAGATTCTAGTACGCTGCGCGGCGAGAGCGCTGCGCTTCTATAAAGGCAAAAGTTAAAAGCAGAGCGGGCTGCGCCCTACTAGAGCGCTACGCTCTTAGATTCTAGATTCTAGAGCGAGCCTGCGAGCGTCCTAGTAGTTGCGAAGCAACGTTCTAGAGGCTGAAGGCCGTCCTAGAGACACGCAGTGGCGTCCTTCTTAGCTTTTACTCTTACTTTGCTTTTGTTTGATAATTGCACCTAAGATTTTGGCTAATTCTTTTGCCTCTTGGACCATAAGTAATGCAGGTTCCCTTGCCAAATATCCAACTTCAATACCTATATAGAGTTGAGTGACTAACTCACCTAGAGAGCCTTTGGCGTAGTACAAAAAGCGAATTTGCTCTTTTAGTGTTTCACGCTCTTCACCTTATTCGGTACATCCATGTACCTCACCTCTTCGAGGCCGATGAAAAAATCACATCGTTCAAAAGTTGCTCCTGCACTTTTGTCAGCAATATTTGAAGGGACAGATAACCCTGAACGAGTTATTTGATCTTTAAAACCCCAATTACTTACTGATTCTGTCACTTGATATATTTGACAAGATAATCGCGAGGCTCTTTTCCAAACATCCAGTTGTTCGAATCGCATGAGAGCTCCTTAAAAAGCAGAGCGGGCTTCGCCCTGCGAGAAAAAACAGAACGTTGCTGCGCTCCTTCTAGAGTCTAGAGCGAGCCTGCGAGCGCTCTAGTTAGCAGCAGCGATTTTTGCTGCGTCCCTCGCAGTTGCGAAGCAACGCCCTAGAGGCCGATGGCCATCTTAGACTCTTCCTTCTACAGCCCTGCGATAACTGATACAGCGACAGCGGTGTTATAGATAATACCCGTGATCTGTGTCCAGAGACTTAGGTTATCTTTATATTCCGTATCTAATGGCACAATAATGGTATCACCCGGTTGTAACTGGTCTTCACTAGTAAACCAACTCGAACGACCAGGCATTAGCACTGAGCCATTTGCTTGGATAACATAAGTGCGGTCTTCATCAGCACGTTTACGCGCACCACCAGACATAGCTAAATATTGGTCTAAAGTTAAGCCATCTTTAAATCTGTGAGTTGCAGGGTGCTGAACCTCTCCCATCACTGCAATGGTTTGCTTAGTCGATGGAACATAGAGAATATCGGCATCTTCAAGCTGTATATTCGCTTGTTCAATTCCTAATGAAATTGCCGCTAAATCGACAACAAGACGTCCTACCGCTTTTATATTTTCTAAATCGGCCAACATCAATTGCGCATCAGCATAATTGACCATAGTGCCATCCTGCGATACACCTCGTGTGGCTATATCTCGACGCAATTGATCGGCTAACTTTTTAATCTCTATTTGCTCTTGCTTACGAACAGATTCGCGCACAAATACAGCTGATGGCAAATAAGCATATTCAGTAAACCCACCCACACGAGCGATTAAATCGTTAAGTGTTTCACCGCGGCGGATATTGTAGCGTCCAGGGAATTTTACTTCGCCTCGGATTTCAACAACTTTAGATTCTTGCCAATCAGGAGTCGTCATCACTGTTAGCATGTCGCGCCCAGTTAAACGTATATTGGCACTTTCGATTCCTTGCAATGCTTGTGTTAAATCAAGATTATTATGCTTAATTCTCGAGCCATTGATATCGGTTAAGGTAGTGGTTAATTCAGCTCTAGCGGTATAAGCACCTTCTTTTAAACCACCCGCAGCGATCACTAAATCATTCACCCGAGCACCCACAGTCAGTGGATATACTCCTGGCTCTCTTACCTGCCCATCAATAGCAACAATTTGAATACCGGAGCCTGCTCGCCCTTGGCTATTTAATTTAACCATTACTGGGTAGAGTAACTCTTGACGGCCCATCTGATTACTGAGTTTAAGTAGTTCTGTATCGTCAAATAAATTAGCCAGCATTTTATTGACAACGCCTTTAACAACCTCAGCTTCTTCAGACTCTTTCTTATCTGTTAGTACTACACCAGCAAGATCGGTACGTTGCGATAACTTAGTTTTATCGAGTTGCACAAAGCCCGCTTTAAATAAATCTGAACCTAAAAGATTACTTGTATTTAAAGAAGTGACTTTTTCAACACGCTCTTTTACTAATTTATTTAGCTCATAGCGGTTCTGTATATCATCTGAAAAATTAAACAGAATGATTTTATCTCGCGCATTTAAGCTAAGGTCTTGGCCACTTTCTTTAGCACTAATTGCTTTCCCTGGTGAGAATTGATGCACTTCAATATCACCGTACTGATTCACTTCCCGGATCACGATTGCGTAATCGAGATCAGCAGAAGCCGCTAAATCTCCCCATAGAGAAGGTAATACGTCACTCACTTTTTGACCGGCAAACCATTGATATTTACCCGGACGAACAACAGCACCGGCTATGGTGATGGCACTCTCGTACTGCTCCGACGCACTTTTTACGCGAACAATATCACCTGCTTTGGCTGGTGTATTTCGACCTTGCTCAGAGGTTAAGTCTACGTTCACTATTGTTTTCAAAGAGTTACTATTATAACGCTCTATTGAACTGCTTTTAGGATATGCTCCTGTATTTAACCCTGCGGCCATTGCGATAACGTCAGCCATGCTCTCATTGTGTTTTAGCTCGTAAATGGCTGGGCGTCTTACTTCGCCGGTTACGCTTACAAGGCCGCCGATAGAAGGAATAAACACCACATCACCAGAATGGAGTCTTAAATCCCCCGACGCATCACCTCGCATTAACAGGTCATAAAGATCTAAAATACCAACTAGTTTGCCATTACGTTTCAGCTGTACATTACGTAATGAACCGATCTCGTTAACACCACCAGCGACAAACAGAGCCTGAGTGATAGTTGATAAACTTGAAACCGTATACGAACCAGGTTTATAGGCATCACCGGCCACAAAAATGCGTATCGAGCGCAACTCACCCATAGTGATGTTGGACTCAATACCGATCATTTGCTCACTAATACGCTGGGATAAAGAGTCTCTGAGCTCAGAGAAACTAAGCCCCATGACTGGTATTGGACCTAGCTCAGGGAACTGGATAACCCCCTCACGGTTAATGACGAGGTCATACTCTTTATTCTCTTTACCATAAAGCTGAACTTTAATGTTATCGCCTGGACCGACGAGATACTCTCCTGGAACAGGGACGTCTGACACAGGTGCAAATGTGCTTGGTTCACCAGCAAACATCTCATAACCGAAACGACGCAATTTTATTTTGCTGGGATCTTCAGAAAAATCTAACTCCGCTTTAGCCGCTTTTTTATCGGCATCAGACACACGAGGATTGGTATCTCTTTCCCCTACGACTTCAGGATTTGTAACCTGAGTTTGGGCCTGAGAGCCTGAAAGCATATTAGGATCAATACCGTATTGCTTAGCAAGCCTTGCCTGTTCAGATTTCGGTAATTGCTTGAACTGCTCAATCATTTGTGGAGATGGCGTAACGGCATGAACCTGAGCGCCCATCAATATTGTGGCGCCAAGGCCTACTATGATGAATTTTTTGATTTGTTGTAACACCAGATATCTCCGATTGGATTTAAAATGATAAAAAGCAGAGTTGCTAGAGTCTAGAGCGAAGCGACCTAGAACCACGAAGTGGCGGGCCGTCCTTCTTTGCTTTCAGACACACTACCGATCCGCGTGGCGGCCGCCACTTAACGAATGAAACTATTCATTCTTCAACTATATACCTCTATAAATGCCAGTTCGGCATCCATGCCTCTCGTTCGAGAGCTTAACCTGCGGTTTCTCACCTTTCAGACACGCTACCGCCCATAGATTGCGGCTTCTATATTGCCCTTCGCGATGCGAAAACTCATACTTTTCAATAACATAAAACAGTTTTACAAGAATAGTTAAGCTCTACACTCATTCAGTTACAGAACGTAACTAAATCTAGTTACGTTAGTAAAACACCTTAACCATAGGATGCAAACACTTAAGATAAGAGCTTATATTCTAACTTTATGATTACCGAATCTTACTTCAAAGATTCGCTACCCATAGAACACTTAGTGTTCAAACAGCCGTTTTTAACGGTCATACCTTAACAGGTTGCATTTAAAAAAATATAATATCAAACCTTAAAAACCAACAAATTGATTTTTAAGTAAATATTAAACACCCTGTCACTTTGGTAAATATTTTACTAACTTCGAGAATGGCTAATATCTTACAGAATACTCAGCATTACTCCTACAAACAGGTTTGTACTTGTGCACTTAAACACAAATTCGTTCCACACTTTGCTGTGGCACAGTAACCGTCTTTATCTGCCCCATAATGTTAAAAAGAACATGGCAACGTTTGTTTGGGCATTTTTCTTGAAAAATGCCTTCGAGATCAACAAAGGGGCCATCTGTAAAACGAATTTTCTCCCCCGTTTTTAGCTCTAATGCTTCGGCTAATACTGTTTGGGAAGGCGTTAGTTCTTTCATGCGAATGGCATGGATAATTCTGTCGTCAATGGGCGTCATTTTCTCTTGACAATTGACGATTCGATTAACGCCACGAGTAGAATGGACCTGCCTGACACTTGTCTGACTTGGGTCAAAATTGATGAATAAATAATTAGGAAAGAGTGGTACACGACAGACTTGTTTGCGCCCGCGCTGAGATTTCTCTTCAGAGACCATAGGCAAATACGTCTCTAAATTTTGAAGTGCTAAGTTTTGTTGTGCTCTCGCTTCACTACGAGGTTTACAATACAAAAGGTACCATGCCTTCATAAGCTAATCTCACTACCCTATAAATAAGTGACGTCCATTCACGGGTCGCAATCATAGCAAAGATGCTCAAGTCGGTGGAAGTAATTTTTCGACTATTCCAGTCTCTCGCTCGGTATGCATACAATGACGCTCACATTAACTAATTCACAATTAAAATCACAACACTATACTGCTGATAATGTCACCACTTAGCTTACCAAAATTGACTTTAGTTGCTTTTAAGGGGTATATAAGGTGGGATTTTAGCGAAAATACTCATTTTACTGCTAAACACATTACTTTTATTATAAGAACGTAACAATAACCCATACGTAACTAGCGGTTATTCAACAATTAATGAATGCTATAGCGCGAATTAATGCTTGATTAAACCTGCAGGCGATATTGGGACGAGCAACAACCATTTTTCTGTGGTGACATCATCCTGTTTCAGGGGCCCACAGGCAATCACGAGCTTAAGGTGGAAGACTTCATGAGCGTAGCAAAACCACAAGGAACGATGCTTGGGCATCCCAAGGGATTGTTCCTGCTGTTTACAACAGAACTTTGGGAACGATTTAGTTATTATGCAATGCGTGCCATTTTGGTACTGTATTTAGTTGATCAGGTGGGTAAACAAGGCGGTGGCGGCTTAGGATTTAGCCAAGCTGACGCTTTATCCTTGTATGGTACTTTTACTGCGTTAGTGTATTTAACGCCGCTGATTGGTGGTTGGTTAGCTGATAATTTTCTGGGACAGCGCAAAGCCATTTATTTTGGTGGCGCGTTAATGGCGGCAGGCCAATTTACGCTAGCTGCGCCTCATGCTTGGTTTCCTGGTATTGAAACGACCATTTTTTATATCGGTCTAGGTACACTCATTCTGGGTAATGGTTTGTTTAAGCCGAACATTTCCACTATGGTGGGAGATCTCTACGAGGAAGGTGATCACCGTCGCGATGGTGCATTTACTATTTTCTATATGGGAATCAATTTAGGTGCGGCATTATCCGGCTTTATTGTTGCTTGGGCTTATACTAGCTTTGGCCACACTGAAATGGTTAATGGCCAAGAGGTTTTTGTTAATAACTGGCAGGCAGGTTTCTTCTGTGCTGGTATTGGGATGCTGCTGTCGCTGGTGATTCAATTTTTATTTGCTCAAAAACTGTTAGGTAACATTGGTACCGTGCCAGCGGCCAAGCTAGAACGTGAACGCCAGGCTAAGCTAGGTAATACCCGTAAAGAACCACTTACTAAAATTGAGCGTGATCGTCTCAAGGTAATTATGGTACTGGGTTTGTTCACTATTATTTTCTGGGCGGGTTTTGAACAAGCGGGCGGGTTAATGAACTTATTTACCAATGAGTTTACTGACCGTTACATAGGTACTTGGGAAGTGCCAACGACTTATTTCCAATCGCTAAACGCTATTTTTATTGTGTTATTTGCCCCTGTAATTGCTTCTATCTGGATCCGTTTAGGTAAAAATGAACCTAATTCGCCAGTAAAATTTGCCTTAGGTTTGTTCTTATTGGCGATTGGCTTCTTGTTCATGATTGGCGCTGTGGTTGAGATGGGTAGCGATCCTACTGCGAAATCAAGCATGTGGTGGTTAGTGGGTGCTTATTTCTTCCATACTATGGGTGAATTATGTTTGTCACCTATTGGCTTGTCTATGGTGACTAAGCTTGCTCCACTGCGTATTGCCTCTTTGATGATGGGCGCTTGGTTCCTGTTTATTGCGATGGCGAACAAGGTTGCAGGGGTCGTAGGCTCTTTGATTGGTCACGGTGGTGGCAAAGAGGAACAACTTGCTAATGCTATGTCAATTTTTGCTGGTATCGCGATTACAGCGGCTCTGTCTGGCGTGATCCTGTATTTTATGGCTGACAAATTAGTCGATTGGATGCATGGCGCAGAAACCAAGCATCACACTGAGGCTGAAGCCTTAGAAAGTGAAATTGCAGTGACGGCTGAACATGAAGCGATAAAACGTTAATTATCCTGTTCGACTGTTTTTGACTGTTAAAACAAAACGCCTTACTCGCAAGAGTAAGGCGTTTTTGTTAAGTCAGCTATTCGGTTACATACTCAATTTCGCCAAAGCGTCAAAAAACTAAAGGCTTAACTGTAGAAAACCACCAGCAGGTAGCGTTGCATCATAGACTAAACCCTTAAACTTGTTATCAAGTAAAGCTTGTTTATGCTCAGGCTCACTTGTCGCAATACATAACTGTTCTTGCGGTAAAATACTGCGGAACTGAATGCTCGGTTTACCCCAGTCTAACACGCCAAGCTGAAGACTCTCAGGCAGTGCTAACGGGCTTAATCCCTCATCATTACGCAGATAACAACGCAGCCCCTTACCCGCCTGTGCAATAGCAGCACGGTACTTAGTTAGCTCAATGGCAACATAAATCATATCGGCTTTAATATCGAGACCAGATTTCACTAAACGCTCGTTCAAATAGCTCATCATATTGAATGGTTCAATAATGCTTTGACTCTGGCCATTTCGAAAATCTTTAAGCTTCTGATTAACAAAACTTCTAAGCAGAACGCAAGCAAACGCGGCTCGATTATCCTCTGGGTACAAATGGGCCATGTACATAATCAGATGATCGCTACCAACCATAGTTGAATCAATGAAATAACTGCTTATATCGCTATTTTTATAAAGGCTATAGTCAACCTTGGCTGCCGGATAACTAATATTTGAAGCGGGAAAGAGTTGTTGCTGAACTTGTTTTGCTGCAGCAACACTTTGCTCAAGCAATGCTAGATTATCACTTAATTCTTGGTGGGATAGCGCGTCAAAATCTGCGGCTTGAGTATCATCAATGTAGGAACTATGAAGGCTTTGTTTAATGGCTTGTTCAATAATAAATAAATCAGATACTGGCTTAACGAGATAATCACTTGCGCCAATACGTAAGGCTTCAACGACGTCAGCCATGACATTATTACCCGAGATCACGATAGAAGGCACTAAAGGTGCTAACCTTGTCATTTCCTTAAGCATATCAAGCCCACCGAGCTTAGGCATACTCAAGTCTGCAAGGACAATATCGAAGCGCTGCGATTTAAAAACTGACAATCCTTGTTCACCATCACAGGCTTGTGTGACTTGCGCACCTCTGCTATCGAGAAAGCTTGCAACAATCTGCCTAAACACGGGGTCATCTTCAACTAAAAGAACCGCAACACCATTTAACGCCATAAAGGTTCCCGAATAAAGTTCATCGCATAGCCATTACTCAAGTGAATATGCCAATAACAAAATCTAACAAGGCTAGCATTTGATGACTAAAGACAAATGCTGACAAGTACGGCCAATAGGGTTACTCAAGCTCCTGCATATACTGATCGAGCAACTCATCATCATCTTGCTTTTGAGGGACATTACCATCATAGACTTTATAGTCCATGTGCTGTAAATATGCATCTTTGACAAAGGCATAAGGATCGAGTGCATTATCAACAAGTCGCTCTTGATCGATTGCTGATGCTCTAGAATGAAGGTTTTTAAGTCCCCATTTAACAATGGATTGCCACATTGTTAACTCAGACAATGGGAAGTATAGACCATCAACCCAATCAGACGCGAGTTCTCGCACAACATAAGGACCCGCAAATGGCGCCATGAAGTAAGGTCCATTAGGCACCCCATAATAACCCAGCACTTCATTAAACTCATCTTGCTTGCGGCTCATACCCATCATGTCAGCGACATCAATGACACCTAATAAGCCGACAGTAGAATTGATTGTAAAGCGTCCACCGGCATTAGCTGCCCAGCCCCACTTACCCTGCAGCACGTTGTTTACTAAGCTGCTAGGTTCCTCTAAATTCTGCACAAAGTTATTGATACCTGTTTTAGCAGGCGTAGGAATATAATCGTTATAACCATGGGCTACAGGACGATATAAATATCTATCTAGGTAGAGATAGTTGAAGTCCCACATAGCTCGGTTAAAGCCTTCGAACGGATCGCGGGGATCATCATAGGTAATTTGTACCTTAGCAGGTGTTTCCTGCTGAATGGTATCTGATAGGGATACTTCAGCCGATTGCACTTTAGGCAACAGCATTAACCCCAAAGATAATCCCATCCATTTTAACTTCATATCGCTCTCTTAATATAAATGTACAGTTTAGACATCAAATTTTCGCTAAAGTGACAATACAAAAATGACGATATAAAGATAATTCGTCTTAGTGGCATACTATCCAGTATGACAGTTCCTTTGTCACAAGGCGCATAAGCATACTTGGCAAAAAAAATTGGTCAATTGTTAATTTTACTAAACGAATGTATCGCAGGATAAACTATATAAGGTCATTAAATGGAGTCGATTCCACTTGTCAGCAGTCAAAATTCGCAGTTACACACTGCGATGGCCCACACTGATGCCCTCAATGCTACTCCACGCCCCATTCCGGCTCAGGTGCAAACATCACCTGAGGGAGATAGTATTATTCTAAACGGTACAGAATATAATTTAAAGCTAGTTAATGCTCAACAGCGGCAAATATTGTTGACTGCTAATAGCTTTTTAGTCACGCCCAATGCGCAAAACAGCTCAACTCCAACTACAATAGTGCAAAACTCAACTAGCCAACTGCTTGCGTTAGCTACACCTCTCGTACTGAAAATCCCTGAGGCAGTGATCAATCTGGCGCAACAAAATGGCATCTCTCAGACGCAGCTTTCTGCACTCGCGGCTCGCACACAGGGCTATCCATTACCCAACGTCACTATAGTTAACAAGGAGTTTCAATTTGCTAATGGTACCGTTGTAGCACAAGATCCAGGACCCCAGCTGAATCAAGGTGAATTCATCGCGAAAATAGCCTTTCAACAAGGGCGCCCTATTTTATTACTCACCCCAATACAGAGCAAACTCGAAATCATAATTGGGGCGCCAGTAAATGAAACTCAGGTTCCCACAAATAAACCATCTTCTGATCTTGTGATCGCGAAAATTGAACCAGCCCAGATCATTGCCTCCTTTCTAAAAAAACTCGAAAATATCAACTTTCTACCTGAGCCCACAAAACAAATTGTGACGGCCAAAGTCGATATAATGCAGCTTCAAAGTAAAGTAGATATTCCATCAGCGCCTACTGCGACTGGCTCACAGAATATCTCTAACGCGCAAGTCATAACGCCAACAACTAAAGACCTAGGTCAGATCAGCACCCAAAACTCAGCCCTTGAAAATCGGCTTGAGGGTCAATCACCGGCATCACAAATGGGTGAAAACGTAAATAGCAAAAACGGGTTACCTCAAGGCTCAAAAACGTCACAAGAAATCCTAAGTGTGAGTCCTACAGACATAAACAAACTTAAGAATATTTTAGGATCCAGTAGCCAAAAGAGTGAACAACAAGGCAATGATGCTAAGACTGATACTTCGATAAAAGTAGCTGATGTCTTACAAAAAGCGTTCAATAAAGCGGGGGCACTTCCTATTGAGCTATCTCGTTCTAATAGCAACTCGAATTTAGCATCTGAGTTATTGAAACTCCTACCGCATTTAGGGCTACCACCACTGAGCCAATTAAATGATATCGATGAGCTCAAAGCCAATATTCTCGGTCTAGCGAGTCTAAATCTTGCTACGCCTCAATCAAATCAAGCCTCTATGCTCATGAATGGGAGTGCAATTACCTCACTTTTTCAGCTGCTACTTGGCTTTAAAGCCAATAACAATTCGAATTCCGTGAGCAAAAAGCTTGCCGACTACCTTGAACAGTTACAAGCTAAAGTGGGCTTCTCCACTAAACTACTTGGGCAACTGAGCAAAGCAGGAGGCCTTGATAGCATGGGACTATTAGCCTCTAACCTGCATTTATACCAACAGGCAAGTAATGAGAGCGCAGGCAATTTAGTGTGGTTCTTCGCCCTGCCCTATGGTATTAACCAACGACAGGAGCAACTGGAAGGGAAATTTGAGCAAGAAGCCGATCCTGATGACCCAGATAAAAAAATAGGATGGCGTTTACAACTGAAGTTTAACCTAGCACAAGGACCTCTGCTGATTTCAGCCCAAAACCACAATCAACAATTAGATATCCAGTTCAAAGGCAATAGTCAGATACTACTTAATAAGGTTAATAACTTTTTAACGCCCTTAAGCCAAAAACTATCACAACTGGGTTTTACGCCTGGTGAACTATCAACTCAAATAGCGCAAGTACCAGCAACCTTATTACCTGGCGATCATTTCCTCGTAAAAACAAAAGCTTAGTGAGTGACAATGTTCCAACACTAATATTGAGTTCATTATACAAAACATTGGGAATAACGATATGAGCGAAGAGAGTGAACCTAAACAAGCTGTCGCACTGAGCTACGATGGTCGTAACGCTCCTAAAATAGTCGCGACTGGTGAAGGGCTTATCGCAGAGGAAATTATTGCCTTAGCTAAGGCTAACGGCGTTTATATCCATCAAGATCCCCATCTGAGCCATTTTTTGCAATTGCTAGAGTTAGGAGAGGAAATTCCCAAGGAGCTTTACCTGCTTATCGCCGAACTGATTGCATTTGTGTATATGCTCGACGGTAAATTTCCTGAGCAATGGAATAATATGCATAAAAAAATTGTCGAGAAGGCATAAAATAAAAAAGCTAATTCAGAAAATTAGCTTTTAGTGTTCAATTGGCTACCGATTACTTACGATGCAGACGGATCAACAGCTCGGCTTCAGCTTTAGGTAATTCGCATTCCTTAATCAATTCGTCGACACCAGCACCAAGCGCGACCATCTTCATTGCTCGAGTATAAAGTTTTGCCTGTGGATCCTGTTGAGTCGTCTCTTCAATACGTTCAGACTGTTGCAGTATGCGTTTTTCTAATTCAATAACACGACGGCCTACACCGATTGTGCCACTGCGTAATTCTTGCAATTCGCGTTTAAAAGACTCTCGCTGCCGATCGCCCTCTTTAACTAACACAGTCAATGCCTCAACTTTGCTTCTTAATTTACTCAATTGCTTTTGTAAAAAGAGTACTAACCCTAAGCATGCGATGACATAGACTAACGCTGCGATCAAAAATTCATCGCCCATCAAAAATCCTTATACTCACTCAAAGCCATAGATTTGGAGCTGGCTTACAATTGAGTTATCTATTCCAAAGTGCTCACTTAACGTCACCAATATAATTGGCCATTGTTCAAGCTATTATAAAAAGACTTCGTCTACCCATAAATCGTAAATACTCAACATCATCGATTTATTCGCAAATAAACAAAATGGCTGAATGAATTCTAATCATTCAGCCTTATCACACTCATTGATTAGATCTGAGTCAACTCGGCCCATTCTTCGTCGGACAATAATTTGTCGAGATCAACTAAGATAAGTAATTCATTGTCGCGATTGCTCACGCCTTGAATAAACTTAGCACTCTCTTCCGTTCCAACATTAGGCGCATTGTCAATTTCAGAGCGGCGCAAATAAACTACTTCTGCAACACTATCAACTAAGATACCAATGACCTGCTTTTCAGCTTCGATGATAACGATTCGGGTTGAATCATCAACTTCAGCAGACTGCAATCCAAAACGTGAGCGGGTATCAATTACAGTGACGACATTACCACGTAAGTTAATGATCCCTAGTACATAATAGGGAGCACCAGGTACGGGAGCAATTTCAGTATAACGCAGCACTTCCTGCACTTGCATTACGTTGATACCGTAAGTTTCATGGTCCAACTTAAAGGTAACCCATTGTAATACTGCATCATCTTTACTTGCAGCGACTGCTGCTACATTTCTTGTATCTTTCATGTTTACCTCAACCAATTGAGTCCTGACAACCTAAACCCGCATTAAGCATTTCAACTAAGGCTTGTACGTGCAAAATGCCACACATCTGTTCTTTCACTACACCCGCTAACCAAGGGCGTTTACCCGCTTGACTACGCCAGTTGACTTGCGACTTATTAATTTTTACCGCATTGACCAAGGACTCACAAGTCAATCCCCAGTTACTGCCTTCTAATAATACAAGATATTGATAATTTACTGATTGCGCCAGTTTATCTGTGTATTTTTCTGGCATAACCCACGCACAAGTATCAACAATGTTCAATTGCTCCTCCCTATGCGTCTGTACACCAAGAAACCATGCGGGTCGACCAAAGATGTGGTTTATCCGCTCAACTTTTACTATTCCGCCTAAACTCACCAAAGGCACAGCCAATGTCAGCCCTGCTACTTTAAAGAATAGTACCTGAAACTCATCATCGAGCACTTCTTGCAAATCTTTTGTCACACTAGGAGGCGTAATGCCGACTTGTGTTTCTGGCACAACCACTGGCTCAACGGTTTCATTAACAACAGGCTGAGCTTGTGGTACTTCCACCACAGCAGGTTGAACATCAATAGGTGGCGCTATCTCTACTGAAGGTGGTATCGATTCTAACCTTGCAGTCTTTAGTACTGGCGCTAGTAATTTCTCTAACGCTTGCTTATTCACTTGAGCTACAACCTGGCTTACCGGAGCAACAAACTCATGTTGTCTTGGCGCCGCTTTTGGCTGCAACTGCGCAGTAGGCGTTATGGCCTTCTCTACATTCTGCGGTGCGGCAGTGCGACCATTTTCAGCCAAAATTGCCGCATCGAGCAATGCTGCCTCCGTTTGATTAACGGCAACATTTTGATTTGAGTCTGCTTTTACAATGCTGTGAGGGGAAACAATCTGGTTTGGACTGTCGTCTTCCTGCAGCAATAATGCGAAAAAATCAAAAACAGTTTCATCAACCGATTTTGACATGGCCAAACTCCCCAACTAATAAGAAATCTAATAATCTTTCATAGGCTTTAACGCCGCGGCAACCACTCGCATAATGCGATGCTGGTAAATGTGCCAAACTGGCATCTCTAAACTTAGTGTCTACTGGAATAACGTCTTTCCACAAAGTATCACTGTATTCGGCACCAAGAACTTGCAAAGCCGCAGGTGATGCTTTGGTGCGTTTATCGTACATGGTTGGCACAACAGTGTAACTGTAGCGCGTCTTCTTAGATCGCCCCATTAACTCCATTGTTTTAATCATCCGCTCTAGCCCTTTAATGGCAAGAAACTCCGTCTGCACAGGAATAATGATATGCTGACTTGCCGCAAGCGCATTGACCATTAATACCCCGAGTACGGGTGGGCAATCAACGATAGCAACATCATAATCATCAGCAACCAGTGCTAATAAATTACGTAGTACTAATCCCATTCCTTCTTGATGACCTAAGGCTCTGTCTAAGGTAGCCAATGCCATAGTTGCAGGTAATAAATCTAAACCATCGACTAAGGTTGGCACAACATGGGATAAAACGAGTTCCTTAGAAAGGTTTTTATGAGCAAGAAAAACATCAAACAACGAGCCTGGAACCTCTTCAGAATCAATACCTAAGTAATAACCTAACGAAGCATGTGGATCGGTATCTATCATAAGAACACGCTTGCCACGCTTAGCTAATGTTCCCGCTAAACTCGCTACCGTCGTGGTTTTACCTACGCCACCTTTTTGATTCGCTATGGTCCAGACTTTCAAGAAGTGACCCCTACCTATACTGGTTAATATGCTAATGAACTAGAAAATTGTGAGTTCACAAATTCTAAAAATTACTGCTCTTTTCTGGTCGTGACACGAATGCCGCCATTGGGCAAACTAATCACTTTGACACCATCGGCATTCTCAGATATCACCACGGGCAGCATCTCTGCATTTTGGGGGGCAATTGTCTGAGAAACAGCTTTAACCTCTTTTTCTGGCGCTTGAAGCTGTTTAGGAATAGAGGATTCCAGATTAGTTTTTTCCTTCGCCGTATCTATTTCAGTATCTGGTTTGCCCAGCAAAGGCGGAATGCTATTTTGTACCGGCTCAGGACCAATCGCTACAGCCTTCTGCTCACCAGGAGCCGCTAATTGCAACATTGCTTTAGTCTGATCGGGATGAGACGCTAACCAAGTTGCAATGGCTTCAGCCTGTTCGTCAGGTACCATTAACAGCACCTGAGTCGATTCCAAACGTTTTATATCCGCCTGCAGCAAACTATTCTTACGCTTGTAATCAAGGCTTAAGGCACCAAGAACCAAAATGGCTATGCCCATCAACAAGATGATGAGCACACTATTTGTGCTCATCGGATATTGATTTTTAGACACGAACAGACTCTTTTAAAATACATTCGGCCATGTTGTCTAAGGCTATTGACTGGGTGGCAATCCCTGCACTCGCAACGGCTTGTGGCATACCATAAACCACACAACTGGCTTCATCTTGCGCCCAAATGGTAGCGCCTACAGCTTTCAACATCCGTGCGCCTTCTCTGCCATCCGCCCCCATGCCAGTTAATACAACAGCAAGCACATCACCACTAAAGGCTTTAGAAGCAGAAGCAAAGGTGATATCCACACAGGGCTTGTAATTCATATCAGCACTGCCAGCGATAACTTTTAATCGGCCACTTGTTCCAGTACGTTCAACCATCATTTGCATACCACCCGGCGCTAAATATGCACAACCCGGTTTAAGCAGATCGCCATTAGCGGCCTCTTTTACTTCAATCTTACATAAGCCATTTAAACGACTCGCAAATGCAGGGGTAAAGGCAGCAGGCATATGCTGGATTAATAAAATAGGATGCGGATAGTTTGCTGGAAACTGCGTGAGTATTTTTTGCAGCGCAACCGGACCACCAGTAGATGTACCGATCAGCAATAATTTATACTGCTTACCACTTGCACGAATCGTCGTTGCCGTTGAGGTTCTAACAGGAGCTGCGACAGGCGTATGAGCCGATATACTGGTTGTACCTAAAACGCTACCTGTTGGACGCGCACTAGGTGTTGGCGCAACCACAGGACGTGCAATCGGACGAAACATTCTGCGTCGTCCCAATGCCTTAACTCTTTGTTGCAACAATAAAATGGCATCATCTTTGTTGGTCGCAATATCTTCAAAACGTTTAGGTAGAAAATCTAATGCACCAGCATCTAAAGCGTCTAACGTTGCTTTAGCGCCATCATGGGTTAAAGAAGAAAACATCAAGATCGGAGTCGGACACTTAGCCATGATTTCACGAACAGCAGTAATACCATCCATGACAGGCATCTCAATATCCATAGTGATAACTTGGGGATTAAGCTCAGCAGCCAACTTCACCGCTTCGGCCCCATTTGAGGCCGTCGCGATAACTTCCAGTTCAGGATCTTGATTGACAATTTCGCTAACACGTCGTCTGAAAAAACTTGAGTCATCAACGACTAATACTTTAATGGCCATTCCATTCCTTAGCTTGGAAACTAATTCTTACTTTTCGCATAATGCTTTAGCAATCCAGGAACATCTAAGATCAGTGCAATACCACCATCCGATGTAATTGTCGCACCAGCCATCCCAGGAGTGCCATGTAACATAGCGCCAAGAGGCTTAATAACGACCTCTTCTTGTCCTATTAAGGCATCCACTACAAAACCAATTTGCATCATGCCTAATTGCACGATAACCACATGACCATGCTTTTTATCGCCATGTTTAAAGGTCGTTTTGTTTCTATGTAGCCAGTGTTCCAAATAGAACAAAGGTACGGCTTTATTACGTACTATGACAGTCAGTTGCCCATCAACAATATTGGTTTTTGTGAGATCGAGATGGAAAATCTCATTCACGCTAGATAGAGGTAATGCAAACACTTGTTTAGCGACATCGACCATTAAGGTTGGCATAATCGCCAGTGTTAGCGGTACTTTAATCTCAAGTATCGTTCCCTTACCTTTCATGGAATCAATATGTACAGTGCCATTCAGCTGGGTGATACGAGTTTTTACCACGTCCATCCCAACACCACGGCCTGAAATATCTGAAATCTCAACTTTAGTTGAAAAACCTGGTGCAAAAATCAAATTATAGGCTTCGCTGTCTGTCATCCGCGAAGCAGAATCTTCATCGAGCACACCACGGTTTATGGCAATTTTTTTGAGTTTTTCAGGATCCATGCCTGCGCCATCGTCTTCGATTTTCAGCAGTATATGGTCGCCTTCCTGACTTGCAGATAAGGTAATCGTTCCCGTTCTTGGCTTACCACTGGCTTCACGCTCGTTTGGCATCTCGATACCATGGTCCACAGAGTTACGCACTAAGTGGACGAGCGGATCTGCAAGCGCTTCAACGAGGTTTTTATCTAAGTCAGTTTCTTCACCGACCATGATCAAATCAATTTCTTTGTTTAGTGTACGAGCAAGATCACGTACCACCCGAGGGAAACGACCAAACACTTTCTTGATCGGTTGCATACGGGTTTTCATGACAGCGCCTTGCAAATCGGCAGTAACGAGATCTAAGTTCGCGAGAGCTTTCGACATCTCCTCATCATCACGGCTGATGCCTAAGCTCACCAATCGATTACGCACTAACACTAACTCACCCACCATATTCATGATCTGGTCGAGTCGTGCAGTATCTACACGTACCGTTGTTTCACCCTGAGGCACATTCGCAGAGCTAGCCTTAGCAGGTGCTTTATCGACAACCGCAATTTCCACCTTAGGTTTTGCAGCAACGACTGGGGCAGGAGCTGGTACTGCGGCTTTTACTGGCGCAGGAGCATGTGGTGCAGCAGTAGGTGCTACAGTCGAAACAGGGGGCGTAGGCGCTTTTACTTCAGCTTTCGCAGGTGCTCCGCCTTTCCCATGGAGTTCATCGAGTAATCGCTCAAACTCATCATCGGTAATTTCATCAGCATCTACAATCGGTTGAGGCGCAGGTGTTGCCACAACCTTAGGTTTAACAGGCACTTCAGCCTCAGCTTTAAATTTACCTGAGCCATGAAGTTCATCCAGTAACGCCTCGAACTCATCATCAGTGATGTCATCACCTGATGTTGAAGGTGTTTTAATTGGTGCAGCAGGCTTGACAGCAACAGGCTCAGATACAAATGTGGTAGCAGCGACCGCAGGTCCCTTTCCTGAACCATGAAGCGCATCCAATAAAGCTTCAAATTCAGCATCATTGATATCATCGATACTTGAAGACGTATTTTCAATGGAAGATGAGTTATCACTTATGTCAGCAGGGATTTCTTGAAGGGTAGGAGTATCAATAATGACTTCAACAACAGGTTCTGGCTCTGCAACCTTGGCAGAAGCGACTTCAGATGGTAAAGGCGCACCTGAACTGAGCATTTTAAGTCTCGCTAACAAACCTGAATCGGCGGGATCTTGTTGCTCGCCCTGCTGGGTTTGCGCAAACATGGTATTAATTGCATCAACAGCCTGCAAAATAATATCCATCAACTCTGCGTTAACGCTACGCTTGCCTGTCCGCAATAAATCGAAGGTATTCTCAGCCTCATGACAAACATCAACCATGGGAGTTAAGCTAAGAAAGCCAGCACCACCTTTAACGGTATGAAAACCTCGGAAAATGGCGTTCAGCAAGTTAGTATCATCAGGATTATTTTCAAGCGCAACGAGTTGCTCTTGCAGAAGCTCTAAAATTTCACCGGCTTCGATTAAAAAGTCCTGGAGTATCTCTTCATCTACATCAAAGGCCATCAAATTGACTCCCAGTTAGAAACCCAGACTCGATAGAAGATCATCCACTTCGTCTTGACCCGTTACCACATCTTGACGAAGCTCGGCATTCATTATCGGGCCTTCTGCTTCAATATTATTTTTCTGAGCAATCTGACTTTCAATCATAGGTTGCTCACCAAATACCGTCAGCATAGAAACCAGATTACTTTCTACTTCCATTACTAGATCAATAACACGACGTATTATTTGTCCTGTTAAGTCTTGAAAATCTTGCGCCATCAAAATTTGATTAAGCAATTCACGTAATCGAGTCGAGTCATTTGCACTACGAGACATAAGGTCTTGTACATCGTGACAAAGGCCCTTAAATTCAGTCAGCGCTATCTCGCGTCGCATTAATCTGTCCCAAGATGGCATGACATTTTGAATATTTACGGTCACGGCATTAGCCAAAGGTAAACATTCTTCAACCGCATCCATGGTTTTATTTGCAGCTTGTTCGGTCATGTCAATAACGTAATTTAAACGTTGCTTGGCATCGGGGATCTCTGTATTGGCTAATTCAGCAAGACGATTATCAACTTGAAAATCCATCAGCGCACTATGAAGTTGCCGAGTTAATTTACCTACTTCTTCGAATAATTCTCGTTGCAGTGGAGCAGCAAGCTCCCGAAATAAATCATCTGCCTGACTTTGCTCACCTGCACTTAATAATTCAACTAAATGCTGAGCTTGCTCGAGCGTGATGAGCCCTGATGTTTGTGACTTCATAGCTCATCCTTGCTCAAGCGAGTCGTTCGAATATTTTATCTAACTTCTCTTTCAGCGTTGCAGCGGTAAAAGGCTTAACCACATAACCATTCACTCCCGCTTGAGCGGCAGCAATAATCTGTTCACGTTTTGCTTCAGCAGTCACCATTAATACAGGTAAATGCTTTAGCGAATCATCAGCGCGAATTGCTTTTAACAGATCGATTCCTTGCATACCAGGCATATTCCAATCTGTAACAACAAAATCAAAATCCCCCTTTTGCAACATCGGCAGGGCTGTTGAGCCATCGTCTGCTTCTTGGGTGTTATTAAACCCCAAGTCTCGCAACAAGTTCTTGATGATACGCCTCATTGTCGAAAAATCGTCAACAATGAGAATCTTCATATTCTTGTCCAAGGTTTCCTCCGGTGAGCTGACATTCTGTGCTCGATTAATAATTATACTTATGTCCAGTGCTTGAGTTTAGCTTTCAATCGCAACATTGCCTGACTTAATATCTGGCTAACCCGCGATTCACTGACTTCAAGAATGGCGCCAATCTCTTTTAAATTCAATGCTTCATCGTAGTACAGGGATAACACTAATGCATCTCTTTCAGGCAATAATTTAATTGCCTCAACCAGAGCAGAATGAAATTGGTTCTCAGCTAATGCTTCAAATGAATCATCATCGGACCGATCACTCACTGTAAGTATATCCTGAGATACGCCTAAATCTTCTATCCCTATGATTTTTCCGACAGAAACATCGTTAAGAATATGATGGTACTCATCGAGCGTCATATCAAGTTTTTCTGCAATTTCTGTGTCGCGTGCATCACGGCCCAGTTCTTGCTCTAACTCATCAATAGCGTGTGCAACCTTACGATTGTTACGATGAACGGAACGAGGGACCCAGTCGCCACGACGAATTTCATCTAACATGGCTCCACGTATGCGTATGCCGGCGAAGGTTTCAAATTTCGCACCCTTGCCACCATCAAACTTGGATGATGCTTCTAGTAACCCCATCATCCCAGCTTGGAGTAAATCATCTAACTGCACAGATGCAGGTAGTCTGGCGAGTAAATGATGCGCAATTCTTTTAACCAACGGAGCATACTGTTCAACGATCGACGATTTATTGTCTAAACAAGTATACGCAGCGGCTTTATTCACTCGTTTTTTCCTCTTGAAAATCTGGTCGTTGTACTAAACGCTCAACGAAAAACTCCAAATGCCCACCAGGTTGCTGCGGCACAGGCCAGCTCAAAATTTTATTTGCCAATCCTTGATAAGCAATTGCCGCTGGTGATTTAGGATAAGCTTCAACCACCAATTTTTGTTTACGAACAGATTTACGTAAGTTTTCGTCAAATGGAATCGTGGCGACTAATTCAAGTGCAACATCTAAAAATCTGTCGGTCACTTTACTGAGTTTAGCAAATAATTCCATACCTTCGCGTAAACTACGCACCATATTGGCAACTATTTTAAAACGGAACACGCCATGCTCACGGCTGAGAATTTTAATCAGGGCGTAGGCATCGGTAATAGAAGTAGGTTCATCACAAACAACGACTAGCACATCCTGCGAAGCACGTGAGAAACTGAGCACCATATCCGAGATCCCAGCCGCTGTATCTACGACTAGAATATCAAACTGAGTCCGCATCTCGCTAAATGCTCGGATTAATCCAGCATGTTGTGCAGGGCTTAATTCCACCATCCCCTGTGTTCCTGAGGTGGCTGGAACTATGCCTATCCCCTTTGGACCACGCACGATAATATCGTCAAGCTCTGCATCACCAGAGAGCACGTGAGAGAGGTTACGCTCGGCACGAATACCCAGCATGACGTCGACGTTTGCTAAGCCAAGGTCAGCGTCAAGTACCAAAACACGCTTGCCTTTTTCGGCTAATGCCACAGCAGTATTAATAGAAACGCTGGTTTTACCCACGCCTCCTTTGCCACCAGTGACCGCGATTACTTTCACTTTTTCGTTATAGGGTTGATTCATCATACGTAAACCACTTGCTTGATCCAGGGTCATAAATCTACTCAAATGCACAGGCCATATTATCTGACCACGCTGTGTCTTGTAATGATTGTTGTTCTGTACTATCTAACGCTGCGAGTGCCTGCTGGGCTAAATCTAGGGTATCCGCAACTTTCATATCTTCAGGAACTCTTTGTCCATCAGTAATATAACTTAATGGTAATCCGTTTTGGATCAACACACTTAATGCCCCTGCTAACGACACAGATTCATCGAGTTTTGTGAGAACGACACCAGATAGGGGAATGCGTTTAAAATGATTGACTGCATCTTGCAGCACACGGCGCTGCCCTGTCGCAGACAGTACCAGATAACTGCGGATAGGTATCCTGCTATTTGCAGTTAAATTATCAAGTTGCTGGTAAAGGCGCATATCTCGCTGTCCCATGCCAGCCGTATCTATCAATACTAGCTTGCGATTCCTAAACTGATAGAGAATTTGCTCTAATTCATTTAGATCATGAGCTTGCTTTACTGGGCAGCCCATTATTTTGCCATAAGTTGCTAATTGCTCATAGGCTCCGATGCGATAATGATCTGTGGTAATTAAAGCAACATGTTCAGCACCATGATGTGCCGCAAAACGGGCAGCAAGTTTAGCTAATGACGTTGTTTTACCAACCCCAGTAGGACCAACTAATGCAACCACTCCGCCCTGCTTAACAATGTCATCGCCCTGATTATCAAGCATATTCGCAAGACTTTGTGGTAATGCTCTGACTAATTCAGCCGGCGTATAATGCTGGCTCAGCGCGGCTAATTTATTCGCAACCGCAGGGGAGAATTCAGCCTCAAGCAATTTGGCTTCGAGCATAGCACCGACGGGATCGATGCGTTTTTTATGTTCCGTCATCAAGGAGGATACTTGATGTGTCAGTAAATTACGCAAAGAGGCTAATTCATCACGCATGGCCTCAATATCGGCAGTTTGCTTCTGAGAGGTTTGCGGTTTCTTGTCAAACGTCGCCGGAGGATCACGACGTTCGGGCTTCGCTGCGGCTGGCGCTTGTAACCCTTTGGCCCATGCAGGTAATTCGGCATCCGCCTGCTGATGGGACATCTGTTGATTCAAACGGCTTTGCTGCTTCTCAAGTAAGGCTTGTAATGAGTCTGCTGGTGCGGCTGGCTTAGCGCGAGTTTCTACACGAACTGGCTGCTTAGCACCTAGGGACACGAGGTCGTCGCTCACGTCCATAAAGGTCGGTGCTGGCGCAGTGGCTGCAGTTTTCGCTTTAGGTTCATCATAGTCAACGGCAGCGACAATTTCGATGCCACCGTTCACTTTTTTATTTGACATAATGACGGCATCTGAGCCGAGTGTTTCTTTCACTTGGGCCAGTGCGGCGCGCATGTCTTTGGCAAAAAATCGTTTAATCTTCACTTATGCGTCCTCTACTGGCCGACTGCAGATACGATACGTATTTGCTTCTCATCAGGTATTTCTTGATATGAAATGACTCTGAGATTAGGAATAGTATGTTTAACAAAACGTGACAGCGTCGCGCGTAACATACCTGACGTCAACAATATGGCGGGTTGTCCGACCATTTCTTGCTTCTGAGCCGCATCGGCAAGGGACTGCTGCATGCGTTCTGCAAGACCGGGTTCAATATTAGGACCATCACCACCGGTTGCTTGCATTGACTGATGCAACATCTGTTCCAACTCTGGCGCCAAAGTAATGACGGGGATTTCGAGCTCTGGGCCTGAGATTTCCTGAACTATCATACGTTTCAAAGCGATACGTACAGCGGCAGTCAAGACTTCAGTGTCATTGCTCTTAGTGCCATATTCTAACAAAGTTTGCACTATAGTACGCAAGTCTCTAACTGAAACCCCTTCATTTAATAGGTTCTGCATCACTTTTACGACATGTCCTAGTGGCATGATATCTGGAATAAAGCCATCAACCAGCTTAGGTGAGTGTTTCGCAAGCATATCCATCAGTTGTTGCACTTCTTCGTAACCTAACAACTTAGCAGCGTTATTTGTGAGTAATTGACTAATATGAGTTGCAACAACAGTGGCGGCATCGACGACGGTATAACCTAGTGTTTGTGCGTGCTCACGTAACTCAGGGGCGATCCATACAGCTTCCAGGCCAAAGGCGGGATCGCGCGTTTCGATACCATCGAGTTTGCCATAAACTTGACCAGGGTTGATCGCCAATTCGCAATCATGACGAATATCTGCCTCTCCGACGACGACGCCCATTAATGAAATGCGATACGCATTAGGTGATAAATCTAAGTTATCGCGAATATGCACCGCGGGCACTAAGAAGCCTAATTCCTGAGACAACTTTTTACGCACACCTTTAATGCGGCTTAGTAACTCGCCACCTTGGCCCTTGTCTACCAGAGGGATCAAACGATATCCAACCTCAAGACCAATAGTATCCACATGATGTACATCGTCCCAACCTAGCTCTTTAGGCTCTTTATCTTGTCTTTCTATTGGACCCGATTTCACTTGTTCTAGCGCTTTAAGACGTTTGTTTTCATTTCGTTTATAAACAAAATAAGCTGCACCAGCTGTCATAAAGGCAAAGCTTAAAAACGCCATGTGCGGCATACCAGGAACAATACCCATGACAAACAGGACTCCGGCGGCGATACCCAATGACTTATGACTGTCAAACATCTGACTCATCATCATTTGGCCCATATCACCCGACTCGTTTTGACGAGTCACCATCAAGGCTGCGGCGATTGACAATAATAGACCGGGGATCTGCGCCACTAAACCATCACCGATAGTCAGTAAGGTATAAATTTCAACCGCTTCAGAGAAACTTAAGCCATGCTGCACAATCCCTATGATAAAACCACCTACGATGTTGATCACTAAGATCATGATACCGGCAATCGCATCCCCTTTAACGAATTTGGACGCACCGTCCATCGCACCATAGAAATCGGCTTCACGGGTCACTTCGGCACGGCGTATTCTCGCTTGGTCTTGATTTAAGGTTCCAGCATTTAAGTCAGCATCGATTGCCATTTGCTTACCAGGCATAGCATCCAAGGTAAAGCGGGCACTGACTTCTGCGATACGACCTGCACCTTTAGTCACCACCGCAAAGTTGATGATAATCAAAATGATAAATACCACTAGACCAACGGCATAGTTACCACCGATCACCACAGAACCGAAGGCTTCAATCACCTTACCCGCGGCATCACCGCCATTATGACCCTCAAGTAAAACCACACGAGTAGAGGCAACGTTGAGCGCAAGGCGTAATAACGTCGCCACCAGTAACACAGTTGGGAAGGCAGCAAAATCTAAGGGTCTATCGGTATAAATAGCCACCAGCAATACGATGAGAGCTAACGCAATGTTGAATGAAAAGAGTATGTCTAATAGAAATGGAGGGATAGGTAAAACAATCATGGCCAATGCAGCAAGCACAACCACCGGCGTGCCAATGCCTTTAAAAGTGCTGAGCCTAATTTGTTTTACTTGACCAAGAGTCGCTTTAACATCCATTCGCTATAACCTAAACTTTGACGTGTAATAGCATGAAGCAAAAAACGCGCCAACAAGATTAAAGCCATTAATGAAGGAAAGATATGTACTGTGACTGATTGATATACATAAAATTAGCCATAAAAAACAAATGAACTCGACATCATCAGCTTTACCAATGACTACCATCTGAGACTAGTGGTTCAATATTTCAATTCATCTGGTATAGGTTGATTGAGTGGGACAGGAATAGGTTTACGGCCGCGTCCTTTTTGATATTGGCGCAGCTGAAATACATAAGCCAAAATCTGTGCGACAGCAGTAAACAAACCTTCAGGGATCTGCTGATCTAACTTAGTCGTATGGTAAATCGCCCTTGCAAGTGGTGGGGCCGAGACAATCGCAATATTGTGCGCGCGGGCAATCTCACGTATTTTAAAGGCCACATCATCAACACCTTTCGCTATCACAAAGGGAGCCGCAGAGCGCTGCACATCGTATTTAATCGCAACGGCAAAATGCTCAGGGTTAACGACAATCACATCGGCATTTGGCACTTCAGCCATCATACGCCTTTGTGCTAGTTCACGTTGCATCTGCCGTATATGCCCTTTCACCTCAGGTTTACCCTCAGTGTCTTTATATTCATCTTTTACTTCTTGTTTGGTCATCTTAAGTTGCTTGTTGTGATTCCAAATTTGGAACGGCACATCGATGACGACAATAAATAAAATCGAGGAACATAACAGGATAAACATCCAAACCAACAAATCTAATGCATGGTAAACATTACCTGGAAGATGGTCGCTAGACAGCAACATAATGTCATTGAAATAGAAGCTTAATAAAAAATAAGCAGAAAACGCTACTACCGAAAATTTTGCAATACCTTTGGTGAGTTCAACCAGAGCCTGTACGCCAAACATACGTTTAAAACCAGCAAGGGGACTCATTTTACTGGCTTTTGGCATCATAGCTTGGGTCGAAAAATTGATCCCTCCAAGAGAGACGTTACCGATAAACGCAACAACCACAATCAGTAGCATAATTTTAGCCATGGGCCAGGCTATTTCACTCGCAACAACGCCCCACACTTTGAACATTTCATTCGTATCAAAAATTTGCGCCCTATCCATGGTAAATACAATTTCAAACACCCGAGTTAGGCTAATGGCCAAACTTGGGCCTAGCATATAAAACCCACATGCTGCCGAAATTAATACCGCTGCAGTTCCAAGTTCTTTCGAACGTGCAATCTGTCCTTTTGTTCGCGCCTGTTCTAGACGCCTCCCCGTGGGTTCCTCTGTACGTTCATCACTTGACTCTTCAGCCATGGGCTTCTCCTAATCCCATCATATCAAGCCATCAGCGTTACATTGGAGCGCTAACATATCGCAAAGCAGCACTTGAGCCGTCGACCATACTTCATCGAAGTGTGCCATTACCGGTGTTAGGGTTAACCACAGAATAAACAGTCCACCAATCATAGTGATCGGAAAACCAATAGAGAAAATATTCAATTGTGGCGCGGCGCGGGTCATGACCCCGAAGGACAAGTTGACTAATAACAAGGCGATAATCGCAGATATCGACATAGTGAGTGCCGCACCAAACATATACGACCCCCAATCAGCCAGCGATCGATAACTTGTCAGTGTTAAGCCTTGATTAGAAATCGGCAAAGTTTCAAAGCTTGCCACTAGCATACGGATCATCAAAAGATGGCCGTCCACAGCTAAGAAAATCAATGTCGCCAATAAAAGAAAAAAGTTACCAATAACGGGTGTTTGTTGGCCAGAACCAGGGTCAACCATAGAGGCAAAGCCTAAACTGGTCTGCATACCAATGATCTGTCCAGTGAGCACAAAGACTTGCATCACCATTTGAGTCACAAACCCCATGGCAACACCGATAATAATTTGCTGCGCCGTGATGAATACTGCGCTTAACGAAAATAAATCCACATTTTGAGTTGGAGGAAGAACGGGTGCTATCGCAAAGGTAATTGCCATCGCCAATAATAAGCGAACTCGTGTTGGTGTCGTTGCCGCCCCAAATACTACCATGACCATCAACATGCTCGCGACGCGAAACAATGGCCAAATATAAGCGGCAATGGTTTGCATTAAGGTATCGAGCAGCAGCTCCATCGCGTTAGCCTATCACTTGAGGAATGCGATTCACCATCTCGATGAAAAAGTCCATCAGGGTTTCAACTAACCAATGTCCCATAAACATTAGGCCAAAAAGTGTCACTAACAAACGCGGAAGGAAACTTAAGGTCTGCTCGTTAATAGAAGTCGCCGCTTGAAACACAGCAACGATTAACCCAATTCCCAGCCCAGGCAACACAATAGCAGACACCATCATAACGATAACAGCGAGAGCTTCACGAAAAATATCAATTAGCGCCTCAGGACTCATGTGTTTACTCTCCCTTGGCTATCCGAAACTATTCGCTAATGTCCCGAGGACTAAGCTCCAACCATCTACGAGCACAAACAACATGATCTTAAACGGCAGCGACACTATCATGGGAGATAACATCATCATCCCCATAGCCATCAAGATACTCGCCACCACTAAATCGAGTACTAAAAAAGGCACAAATAGCATAAAGCCAATCTGAAATGCGGTTTTTAACTCACTGGTAATGAAAGCGGGCACTAACACACTCATGGGTGCTTCTTCGGGAGACTTAATATCCTTATAGCCAGAAATCTCAATAAAGGTCTTTAAATCCGTCGTTCTTACTTGGCCCAACATAAAGCCTCTCAGCGGCTCTTTCCCTTTATCAAACGCTTGCTGCAAGGTTAATTGCTCATCGATATAAGGCTTCACCCCTTCATCATAAATCCGGTCGAATACCGGTGCCATGATAAAAAAAGTCATGAACAAACTCATGCCAATTAAGACTTGATTAGATGGAGTCTGTTGTAATCCAATGGCTTGGCGTAATATCGACAGGACAATGATAATCCGCGTGAAAGAGGTCAACATGATGAGCATCGCAGGTAAAAAACTCAGCGATGTCATCAGCAGTAAAATCTGCATTGTGACCGAATATTCCGTTGAGCCATCTGGCGCCGTTGTTACTGTTACAGCAGGTAAGACGCCATCTGCGGCCCATGCTGACGGCATCAATAGCAGCATAACTAACCCAACTAACGCGAGGATACGTGTTGTCATTGTTTTAATTTCGCCTGGCGTAATCGACTCGCAAACGAATCAGCTTCTAGATGGATAGGTTCAGCTAACTTATCAATCAAACTCACCTGCTGCGAGCTAACCCCAAGCAAATATTGCTGTTCGCCCACCTGAACTAAGACTAAACGCTCTTTTTGACCGAGGGAAGTCACAGCAATAGTCTTTAGCACGCCATTGGTCGTGGGGACTAAATTAAACCTTCTCAGTAAATAAGCTAACGCGAAAATTAATAATAAAACCAGAATCAAGCCGCCTAACATACTTGCTAAGGTCGCAACTTGAGAAGGTTCTGCCATTTTTGTAGCAGCAGGCGCTATTGAAGCAATATTCGCTGCGCCTTCCCCACCGAGGCTATCGGTGCTCGCTTGAACCGCTACCACTAAACTCTGTATTACCGATGTGCTCATTTAAAGTTCCAACGACTTTTACATCTCGAATTATTTAAGCTTTTTAATTCGCTCAGTTTGACTGATCACATCAGTTAAGCGAATACCGAATTTATCGTTTACCACCACCACTTCACCGTGAGCGATAAGCGTGCCATTGACCATCACATCTAACGGTTCACCTGCGACTCTATCTAACTCAACCACAGAACCTTGGTTAAGTTGTAATAAGTTTCGGATACTAATATAGCTACGGCCCACTTCCATCGAAATGGTGACAGGAATATCTAAAATTGTATCTAACTTAGCCGCTTCAGCCTTAGAAATAGGTCTTGAATCATCAACCAGCTCATCGAGTTCAATTGCGTTGGCTTCTTCTAACGCTTGTTCTGCCATTGCTGCAGCCCAATCATCCGTATCGTCTGTGCTCATCTTACTTCACCTTATAATTCTGATATATCACGAGATTTACCCTTACGCGTCACCAATTGCAGCTCAGATTTAACTGTCTCTGGCCGAGGGATTTTCTCACATATTTTAAGCGCTAGGTTATCTCTAGAACGGCCCATTTTACAACGATATGTCGGTAAATCCTCGATTTTCATCATGATAAACTCGGGTAACTCAATCGGAATAATATCGCCCGCTTTAAAATTCATGACCTCTTTGAGCGTTAATTCATGTTCAACAATATTGGCATCGAACCCGACCTTCACATCCATGATTTCATCGTGCAATGCCTGTGACCAACGCATATCAGTATCTTGCTTGTCACTTTGCACACCCGCATCGAGTAACTCTCGGATAGGTTCAATCATGGAGTAAGGCATAGTGATATGAAAATCACCACCACCTCCATCGACTTCAATATGGAATGAATTAATCACCACAACTTCGGTAGGACTAACAATGTTCGCCATGGCAGGATTGACTTCAGAGTCCAAATAATCAAACTCAACATCCATTACGGGCGCCCAAGCATCTTTATAATCTTCAAATATAATCTTAAGCAGTAACTGTACGATTCGTCTTTCTGTCGGCGTAAATTCTCGCCCTTCAATCTTGGCATGGAAACGCCCATCGCCACCAAAGAAGTTATCCACTAGGATAAATACCAGTCGCGCTTCCATGGTGATCAATGCTGTGCCTTTGAGTGGGCTAAAACGCACCATATTCAAGCTAGTTGGAACAAAAAGCGTATGTACGTACTCACCAAACTTGAGCATCTGTACACCGTTGATCGACACTTCGGCCGCTCGGCGCATCATATTAAACATGCTGATGCGCAAATGGCGCGCAAAACGCTCATTCACGATTTCCAGCGTCGGCATACGCCCACGAACTATTCGATCTTGGGAAGAGAAATCGTAGGAACGGGCATCTTCTCCAACAGCGTCAATTTCGTCATCATCGACGTCATCAACCCCGTGCAATAGCGCATCAATTTCGTCTTGGCTTAATAAATCACTCACTATATTGCCTTCGCCTCTTTTGGTGCTGAAGTTAAAGGGTTATTGCATTACAAAACCGGTAAATAGTACTTTCTCGACAACTTTACGCCCAGTTACTGACTGTAGAGTATTTTGCACACTCAGAAGTGCTAACTGCCGTAACTCATCTTTCCCCGCTTGCGTGCTGAGCTTTTGCACATCTGCACCACTAAAGGTCGTTAAAAGCGCATCTTCAATCAGCGGAATATGTTTTTGTGTTAGCACATCATCATCGGTACCACGCACCATAAGCTGCACTTTAATCTCAACTAAACGAGCCCTATCAGGCCCAGGTAAGTTGAATAAGAAAGGACGCGGCATAGGTACGTATGATGCGGTAGCCACTTCTCCTGATGTTGGGACTTCAGCCTGAACAGCACTATCTGCTGCTACGGCGGGAACCTCTTCGGTACTGCTTCCCATAAAGAACCAGACACCGCCACCGATTAACAGCGCGACTAAAACGCCTACACCAGCAAAAATAAATAGTTTCTTCTTACTCTTAGGCTCTTCAGTACTTTCAAGTTCTAACGATTCTTCCTTAGCCATCACTATTCTCTTTAATTTAGGCGGAAACTCATTACAGTTTTATTTGAAACGTAATTATGTCAGTCATTGCTATAGGTTACCTGCTTAAGCGTAATAATCTATACCTGAAGTTACACTAATCGCTTGATTTAAACCTAAATGTAACTCTTCTGCCGAGATTTCATCCATATCAGCCGCATTTGAACTGCTGCCATCACCGAAACTACCTTCCCGACGCTCACCTTGATCGCCTTGAGAAACATGGCTGTCAGCCAACTGCATCCCTTGCTCTTGCAATAACTCACGTAATCTTGGCATAGCTTGTTCAACCAGATCACGCGTTTGCGGCTGAGTAACATGGAACTGTACTTGGGTTTGGTCGCCATGCACTTGGATCTTTACCAACATATGCCCAAGCTCAGGGGGATCGAGCCGGATTTCTGCATGTTGGATGCCTTGACTCACCATAGTAATCAATTGCTGCTTCATCACAGGTGAAAATCGTTGGATCATCTCCTGCATTTGGTTTTGCTGTTCTACTCCTTGACGCAATGACAGCTGAACTTGCATGGTTTCTTGGCGATTTAATTGTGACATCGAGAGTGTCTGTATGGATGATGTCGACTTAAGTTCTGAGAAAGTATTACTATCATCCATAAAACTTTCGTCTCTGGGAATATCCATTGCAACCGTCAATTTAGCATCTTTCAGTAATAGGTTAGCAGCCAAATCGGAATTGGGACTCCCATCAAGATCACTTTCTGTTACAGATGTTGTATCTAATGGTTCAGATGAAATTGAAGAGCCTAAGGTATTCAGGTCGAAAGTATTTCCCGAGGTAGCGATATTACCCGTATTGGGACTATTCACTGTCGAGCTGCTAGTCGTTGCTTTTGCCGCAGTGTTGGTTGCCGACTTTATCGTTGCACTGTTCGCTAAGCCCGCTTGATTAATCACAGCATTAAGTGTGACATCATTCTCAACTAAAGACTCATCTATGCTCACCCCGACTTCAGTGGCAGAGACAAGCTCAGTGTCTTCTAAAGGTAATTCTGAAGCGTCATCGGTCAAATTTGGATCAATCACAGCATCACTATCCGCTGACGCTTCAAGTATATTTGGGTCTATGGGAAGAATATGTACGAGTGACTTATCAGTCAAAGAAGATGGTTTCACGTCATCTGCGATTGAAATTGCTGCCATATCTGGGCTAGTAGAAACTAACTTTTGTAATTCAGCAGAAAAACCCGCTTCATCGGCATCTATATCTGATGCCAGTTCAATCTCAGCAGAAACAGTAGATGCCAATGCTGAGCCGGTTAATAAAGCTGATGAAGTATCAATATTTTCTTCACCAGTTATATCTTCTTCAGCATTTAAAAATGCTAGCGGCAAACTATCTCCATCTGATGCCGTTTTCTTCATATCATTTGCCATGCTAATTTGGGCAAAAATGAGATTCACGTCGGCGTCATCAGTTGATATATCGTCATCTTTTACTTTATCAGCAGAGGTAACCTGCACATCATCAGTGTTAGCAATGGTTTTTTTAGACGCAGAAATAGAAAATGAGCTAGCGGTGACTGACGCAAGTGTAGATGAAAAGTCTTCATTATTAGACTCTTGGGAAGATGTCTTAGCGGAATTGGCCGCAGAGTTGCCTGTTTTACTTAACAGGATATTGGTCATTTGTTGCATAAGTGCTCCCAAACATCACCCAGCAAAAAAAGAAATGGCTAGGTAGAAACGTCAATTAAACACTGCGGTTGCAGGGTCATGGACTAAATCAAAGCAAATAAGATGCCAAAACATCAGATTTTACGACAGCATATCGAAAAGAATTAACACTGAGAGGTGCCGAATTGATGCTTATGCCATCAATACAAAAAAACTAAAGAGCCTATCCGGCTAGCGAGCAGTAAAGATGCCTATCATTTCACTAACGTTGATGACGGCGATAAAATTGCTGGGAAGCAAATTCATCGGTCATTTTTTGCTCCCTTTTTTGTTCAACCACTTGACGCTTCTTCTCTTTACTGGCTAAGAGTAATTCTACTGCCTTACGTTTTTTTTGCTTTTCCAACCAATGTTGTTGTCGATATTCTTTTTGCTTTTCACCGTCGGCTACGACGCGATTTTGCTGGATAATTGCGTCATCGATCTGACGAATAAAACGGTGAAACTGGTGATAGTGACTAGCACTGATGGCTTGACCTTGCTGGGATTGCATTTGCTTCATGTATTCTAAGCGATAGTTATTCAGAGCACTGAGTTGATTCAACCGTTTTTGACACTCTAACTGCGCCGATTTTAACAATAAAGCCGCTTGTTCTTCGGCATCATTGGCAAGCTTTAACACTAACAACAAGGGATCGGCGTTAGCCATACTAGACCTCGATTAATTCGATGACGCCATTATTTGCACTGTGCAGCAAGTTGCCCAAGCATGACTTGGCTATCGGCAAAGCTAAATGCATCACGCATGGTTTGTCGCAAAAAAGCATTCATTGCTGGCTGCAGTCGTATCGCATTATCAATGCGAGGATCGCTTCCTTGGGCATAGGCCCCAATAGAAATCAAATCTCGATTTTGCTGATACAAAGAATAGGTTTGTTTCACGCGGCGCATAGCCTCCAAATGTTCATTGGAAATCACCATAGGCGCGACTCGGCTAATAGAAGCTTCAATATCAATTGCAGGATAGTGCCCCGAATCCGCAAGCGAACGTGACAAGACAATGTGACCATCGAGGATCGCCCGCGAAGCATCGGCAATGGGATCCTGTTGATCGTCTCCTTCCGTCAACACAGTATAAAATGCCGTAATTGAACCTTGTCCAGGGCCACCGTTTCCGGCGCGCTCAACTAAACGTGGCAATTTTGCAAACACAGAGGGCGGATAACCTTTAGTCGCAGGCGGTTCACCCACAGCCAAAGCAATTTCCCGCTGCGCTTGGGCGTAGCGCGTTAAACTGTCCATAAGCAATAAAACGTTATAGCCTAAATCGCGGAAATATTCGGCAATACGAGTAGAGGTTTCACAGGCGCGAAGGCGCATCAGAGGCGATGTATCCGCAGGCGCAGCAACAACGACTGAACGCGCTCGACCTTTCTCACCAAGAATTTCCTCAATAAACTCTTTCACTTCCCGGCCACGCTCACCCACTAGCCCAACCACAATAATGTCGGCGGTAGTACCGCGAGTCATCATACCTAAGAGTACACTCTTACCGACACCTGAGCCCGCAAACAAGCCCATACGTTGGCCTTTGCCCACGGTCAGCATAGCGTTGATAGCGCGAACGCCAACGTCCAGCGGTTCAGTAATAGCACGGCGAGATAAAGGATTAATGGCAGCGCTATGTCTTGGCGCTTGTTGGTCCGTTTGCAACGCGCCTAAACCATCTAAAGGCACGCCGTTACCATCGAGTACGCGTCCTAGCAGGGATAAACCAACATTGAGTCCAGTTTGTTCCCCCAAAGGCACAACCCGCGCACCAGGCAATACACCACGCAATTCTTCAATGGGCATTAAATATAATAGTTCGCCATCAAACCCGACCACCTCGGCTATTAACTCGCCCGCCATGGTTTCGATCGAACATAAACTGCCCACAGGCGCACGGCAACCGCTTGCTTCTAAGGTTAAGCCGACAACACGCACCAGTTGACCACTGGCCACAGCGCGAAATGGCGGCACCTTACCCTGATGATGATTAAGCCTATTCAGCAGTTGATGTTGGCGATTTTGCATCTGATTCTGCCTCTAATTGCTCACCTGTGTTTGAGGCAAATTGTATATCCTCAGCATGTTGAGAAACCGTATCGACAACCTGATCATCAAGCTCTGATCCCACAGCCTCAGAAGCAGCAATGTGTTTTGCGGTATCTTCAACCTCTATCGCCTCTTGCAGTTGACGCTGCTTGTCACTTAAGTGAGCATGTTGGTTCCGTAAGGACTCAAATACAGCATCGATACGCGATGCGAGGGTCAAATCCACTAAAGAACGATGACTACTGAGAATACAGTCACCTGGACTTAAGGAAGGGTCAACTTCAAGTTCCCACTTACTGCGGGTCAATTGAGCGCTGGAATAAAGTTGTTCGACTAAAATAACATCGTCAGGATGCAAGCGGATTGTGACCGTTTGTTCTTTTATCGGCAGCGATTCTATACCTAAGCGCAATGCCGAAAGCACTTGTTCTGGATGAGTTTTTAATTCGTGGCCAATGACAGATTTCGCTAATGTCATACTCAGGTTTAGTAGCGAGAGTTCAATATCGCCATCGAGCAATTGCAATGGTTTTTCAAATTGGGCTAATAAGGTTTCAAAACGCGAGAGCAATATTTTTGCTTGGGCTAAACCGGTTTCTAATCCTTGCTCATGCCCTTGGGAGAACCCTTCAGTATGGCCCTGCTCTAACCCTTCTAAACGCCCTTTTTCTAGCCCTTGCTCATACCCTTGCTGCTTACCTTCGCTAAAGCCTTCTTCTTCGGCTTGGGCGCGAATGTCTTCAATCTCAGCAATAGTCGGTGGAGAAACACTTTCCACTGTAGTCGACTTAGCGGCTTGATGATTTGAATGGCCGAACAGATTTGAGATAGAGTCATCATCGGCTTCAGTCACATCTGGCAGCGCCCAGTGACTAAATTCGACATCTCCTTCGCTCAAGACCTTATTCAACAATTTATTGTCGCTCGGATTAGAGGAACTCATCGCCACCACCGCCGCCTAACATGATTTCGCCGCTGTCACTTAAGCGACGAGCAATAGACAGGATTTCTTTTTGGGCGACTTCCACTTCACTGATGCGAATTGGGCCCATGGCTTCAAGATCATCACGCAATAATTCAGCGGCACGTTTTGACATGTTACCCAAGATTTTTTCTTTCAGCTGATCATCTGTACCTTTGAGCGCCTTCATCAGTACATCTTGCTGCACTTCACGCAACAGGGCTTGAATACCGCGGTCATCGACATCGATTAAGTTTTCAAATACAAACATCAAATCTTGGATTTGCTGCGCCATTTCTTCATCAGACTCGCGCATGGTTTCCATCAACTGGCTTTCGATACCCGTGTCTAAGTAGTTCATTATGTTGGCGGCCGCTTTTAAGCCACCCATTTTCGCGGCCTGGGCGCCACCTTGACCGGCAAACTGTTTCTCCATGATGTCATTCAGCTCTTGCAGTGCAGCAGGCTGCACTTCTTCAAGATTTGCAATGCGCATCATCAAGTCTAAGCGGGTATTCTCAGGGAATTGACCAAAAATTTCCGCCGCTTGATCGGGTTCTAGATAAGACAAAACAATGGTTTGGATCTGTGGATGTTCGTTTTGAATAATGGTCGCCACTTGGCGCGCATCCATCCACTTCAACGAGTCCAAACCTTTAGCGCCACTGCCCATGATAATCTGTTCAATCAGATTACCCGCTTTATCTTCACCCAGCGCAGCAGTTAAGGCTTTACGGACGAACTCTTCACTGTTGAAACCAATTGAAGAATACTTTTGAATATCATCAAGAAACAGCTTATGTACCCCGATAACTTTTTCCTGACCAAACTCATCCATTGCCGCCATGGCCATACCCACTTTTTGCACTTGCTTCGGCTCTAAGTGTTTTAAAATGGATGCAGCATCAGCCTCACTCAAACTGAGGAGTAAAATAGCGGTCTTTTCAACGCCACTAATATCTTTGATATTAAAGGCAGGTGCGGCCGCAGGAGCCACTTCTTTCGTTTTATTCTCAGCCATTGTCTTGTAACCAGTTTTTCACGACTTGAGTAGAGAGCTCAGGCTCATTCGCCACGAGCGCACGGATAGCTTTAATCATATCATCATCTTTGTGAAGATTAGGGATATGAATTGAACCATCGTCAGCATAACTGTATTCCGCCTCTTGAGTATTGAGCATCCCTAGCGTATCAGCCGCATATTGGTCCTCAATTTCTGCTAATTCATTACCTAATCTGCCATCCTCAGGCATATTCACACTGTCAGGATAGATTAAGCGTTTCAGCATAGGACGTACCACAGCTAAAATCAGCACCAAAATCACTAGCGCACCAATACCAAGCTTAATCGCACGCCAAAACCAAGGTTGCTCCCAAAGCTCAGGTGCGGGTAAATCTTCAACCAATTGATCCATAAAGGGAACGGTTACCACTTCCAGCACATCACCCCGTTGTGAGCTAAAACCAACCGCGCCTTCAAGCAAACGACGGATATTGGTCAGTTCTTGTTCGGTACGGGCAACACGGGCTACTTGACCATTTTCTCCAGCGGCACCAGGTTTAAAGTCCACCGCGACTGACACACTAATGCGGCGCACTGCACCAACTTGCTGGCGAGTATGGCTAATGGTGGTATCTAATTCAAAGTTACGGGTCGCTTCGCGGTGCGAATTACCTGTTGCAGCCGTTGCTGACTCTGCCGCTTTTGTTGCATCTTCTGGAATATTAGACTCCATTGGCGGTTGATTGGATAACGCGCCAGGGATCCCACCAGAAGAGCCGCCAGTGGTGTTATTTTCAACGGTCATTTCACTGCGCAGTGCCGGTAAATCAGGGTTAAAACGCTTAGATGTTTGCTCAACAGCAGTAAAATCCATACTGACGTCGACTTGAGAGGTAAAATTATCAGGACCTAAAATTGGCACCAGAATCGATTCAATCTTAGTGCGATATTCAGCTTCTTTTTGCTGTACTAATTCAAGTTCACGGCGAGCCGTCGCAGACGCGCCATCTTGACTGCCAGAGTTCAATAAACGGCCGTTAGAGTCAGTTACCGTCACCCTTGATGGTTCTAAACCTTGTACTGCAGAAGCAACAATATCGACGATAGCATCGACTTCACCTTGGCCTAAGCCACCGCGACGGGTATTGATCACCACAGTTGCACTCGGTTTAGAGGCATTGCGGGCGAAGACGTTTTCTTTAGGTAACGCAAGAATGACTTTGGCACGGCTGACACTTTGTAGTTGCTCAATCGCACGGGCGAGGTTTTCTTCTTGGCTATGCTTAAGACGAGCCTGTTCCATGCGTTGGCTGACACCAAAACCACTGTCTCTATTTAAAAAATCTTGGTTGGCTGCAGGACTGTCGATACCTGCACGGCTCAACATCATTTTGACTTCTTGATATTTATCTTCAGGAACTTTAATAACGTCCACGTCGATTTGGTACTTAACTTTATTTTTATCAAGTACATCTAGCACTTGAACCATTTCCTGAGTTTCCATTTTACCCAATGGACGATACTCTGGCTCCTGTGCCCACAGCATGACAAAGACCGCCAAGGCTAAACAAATCGCTAAGGCTAAAATCATAGTCACTTGGCGCATCATATCGACACCGCCAAGATTTCCCATCATTCCTGACTTATGTTCTTGCTGGACACCTTGGTCAGCTAAACCGGAATTGGATCCGACAATCATTTCTGTACTCACGATTCGTACCTGCTAATTGGGTTATTCACTGGCCTAGACAGGCATGCTCATTATTTCTTTGTAGGCTTCGACAAGCTTATTACGCACTTGCACTGTCGCCTCGAAAGCGACACTTGCTTTCTCACGGGCAATCACAGTGTCCGATAAAGAAACGGTAGTATCACCCATCTCTAAACGTGTCGCGAGGTTTGACGATGCAGACTGTAAGCCGCTGACATTGCCGACGGCTTGCGATAGCAACTGACCGAAGTCTGCACCACTGGTGTTATTCACTTGCTGCATGATATTTGGCTGAACGCCAAACGACGGCGTTATTTCGCCTTGGAGTTTCTGCATTTCCTGCAGGAATGAATTTGCGCCTATTTGCATGCTGAGCTCCCAGTCGTCGAATTCTTGACGATCAAAATACCGATAACGGGACAATGCAAAATAACGGCCAAGTTTTCAGATGGTCGTGATTGATAATAAATTGACGGGATAAGAAGATGTCAATATCTAAGGATTTTGGATGAAATGAGCCACTTTTACGGTTGTGTATTTTAATAAATACAGCCTCACACTCAATGTGGAGGCTGCGAGATGATAACTTGAATTTATAGACTAATTTGGCAGTTGGATCCCCATATCACGCATCCTTGCCATCTTGTATCTTAGGGTTCGTGCGCTAATTCCTAGCTTTTCGGCGACTAACTTACGACTTCCTTGGCATTGATTAAGGGTCTCTAAAATAATCACATGTTCTTGAGCTTTGAGCTCTTCACCTAAACCGTCTGGCTCAGAAGAAAATGGGTCTAGATCTTCACCGCTTAAAATCACATCCTGCGCATCGATAATAATGTCATTGGCAGTGATCAATTGACCAGCTCTTAATATCAAAGCACGCTGGATCACATTGTCGAGTTCACGTACGTTCCCAGGCCAGCGATGACTCAATAAACGTCGACGCGCATTCTCATCCAACTCAGGCACATCGGCAACATTCAATGCCTTAGCATGTTTAGCCAGTAAATGACGCGCAAGAGGTAAAATATCTGCAGGACGTTGACTTAACGCAGGCCAAGCTAAAGGAAATACGTTAATTCGATAGTAGAGATCTTCCCTAAATCTGCCAGCTGCGACCACTGCCTTTAAATCACGATTGGATGTGGCAAGCACGCGCACATCCAATTTAATGGTTTTACGGCCACCTAAACGCTCAACTTCACGCTCTTGCAAAACCCGCAACAACTTAGCTTGTAAGCCTAAATCCATCTCAGAGATTTCATCGAGCAGCAAAGTGCCACCTTGAGCCTGCTCAAATTTCCCCGGACACGCTTGATAAGCCCCCGTAAATGCCCCCTTTTCATAACCAAAAAGGGTGGCTTCGAGCATGTTCTCAGGAATAGCGGCACAGTTAATGGCCACAAAGGCTTGATTAGCACGGCTACTGTGTTGATGAATATAACGGGCCAAAACCTCTTTACCCGAACCGCTAGGACCTAAGATCATGACAGAGGCATCGGAGGCGGCAACCCGTTGAGCAAGTGCTAATAAGGCTAAACTTTTTTCATCAGCGACGACGGGCTGATCCACATTTTGTTTTAATGGCAAATAGCGTGAGACTTGATTGAGTAACACTTCTGGTGCAAAAGGTTTAGCTAAATAATCAACAGCGCCTAATTTTATAGCGTTCACCGCGCTACCAATAGTCGCGTAGGCCGTCATCAACAGCACTGGCAACTTAGGATGATGCTGCTGCAGGTAGTTCAATAAACCTAAACCACCAATACCTTGCATCTGCACATCGCTAATAACTAAATCAAACTGATGTTGTTTCAAGGCTAAAATAGCGTCTTCACCGGAGGCAACATCAACACACTCATACTGAGCCAGCATTAAGGTATCCAACAAGGCTTCACGTAATGAAGCATCATCCTCAACGAGCAATAACTTTGCTTCAGACATGGGTAATCTCCAAAGGTAATATCACCGCGGATTTAGCCCGTGGGAATACTAAAGACACAGTACAGCCTTTATTCGGTAAACAACTGAGTTGCAGTTGCCCCCCATGATTGCGCACCACAGATTGCACAACGGCTAACCCAAGCCCAGTTCCCTGCGACTTAGTCGTAAAGAAAGGTTCAAATACCTTCTGCTGCATAGTGGCGTCTAAGCCTTTACCATTATCGATGACGTCCAATAATAACCGTTCGCCCTCTTCCTTCGCTTGGATACGAATTTCAGTTGCTCCGGCTTCTATGCTGTTCATGACTAAATTATTAATCGCCGAGCTTAATGCATTGGAATTAGCTAACATCGAGCTGCTTGACGCATCATCAAATAACAAGTCACAGCCTTGCTTTGCCGCTATTGGCTCACAATTTGCCAAAACATTGTCGATAACCTCAGCCAACGAGATTAGATCTCCAAGTTCATCCTGACGGCCTTTCGCCATCAATAGCATGTCGTTAACCTGCCGCTCGAGTTCATTGAGTCTATCAACAAGTTTTTGTTGGAATTTAGCTTTAGCGGCATCGGATAACTTCGGACTCGCAAGGTTTGAAGCGTATAACAAAGCGGCTGATAAAGGCGTGCGCACCTGATGAGCCAAAGTTGCTACCATCTTGCCCAGTGCAGATAAACGTTGTAAATGGGAGATATTTTTCTGTAATAACCGAGTTTCAGTCAGATCAGTTAGCACAATTAATTGACCAGGCTCTGGCGTCAATGGCGTAATCGCTAATTTAACGCGGCGGCCATTACGCAGTGACACTTCGTGGCCATCATCGTCCTGTGGCGCAAAGGCACTGTGGATCACATCAATCCAGCGAACACCACACAAGGAGCGCTCAAGTAATTCAACTGCTACCGGATTAGCATCCGTGACTATACCGTCGCCATTGATAATCACCACGCCGGATGGCATAGCCTGTAAAATATGCTCCATTCGATTGGACATATTAGCGGCCTCACGCAGTTGGTTCCATTGTTTGCTAGTGTGCTTGAATGACTCAATTTGCGCTAGTGGGTTGGCTGACATAGTCACTCCGTCAAAAAATTGCTTATGACGGGGTGACTGCAGTATCTATGCCAAATTGGAAATTGAACTTTAGAGGTTAAAACAACTTATATAACAATAAAATAGAAAACTAATCTTTTGTCATTCCGTACTTACGCATTTTTTCTACAAGCGTTGTACGGCGTATTCCAAGCATTTCAGCAGCGCGAGCTACGACATTATCTTGTAGCTCTAGCGCCTGACGTATCATGTCTATTTCTAGTTCTGCTAACAAATCCTTAAGGTTCACACCTTCAGGCGGCAGCTCACTAGGGAAACGCGTTTCAGGGATTTCAACCGGCTCTTCATCGCTAAAGATAGAAGCTAAAGCATCACGTTCCTGTTGCTCTTCACTCATCTCTACACAATATTCGGGCACATCGATATGGCGATATTTGACAGGTAAATCGTTAACATCGACCAGTCCACCCGGATATAAAATGGTGAGGCGTTCGACTAAATTAGACAGCTCGCGCACGTTGCCCGACCAAGCATGTTCTTTCAGAGACTCTATCGCACGCTGCGTAAAACGCACCTTACCACGGCCTTCGTTATAGACTCGGCTAACTAACTCTTGTAATAGCAAAGGCACATCGTCCTTGCGATCACACAACGCGGGCATTTCAATCGGGAATACGTTTAGGCGGTAATAAAGATCCTCACGGAACTCATTAACGCTGATCATGGTTTCTAAATCTCTATGTGTCGCAGCAACTACGCGTACATCAGCATTAATTGTCTTAGTACCACCAACGCGCTCAAATACCCGCTCTTGCAGCACACGGAGTAATTTAACTTGCATTTGTAGTGGCATGTCTCCTATTTCATCGAGAAATAGTGTACCACCTTCAGCTAATTCAAAACGGCCTTTACGAGAACAGATTGCCCCAGTAAATGACCCTTTCTCATGACCAAATAGCTCACTCTCTAATAACTCAGGCGGTATCGCACCACAGTTAACAGGGATAAACGGACCATCACGGCGCTCAGACAAATAATGGATATTACGGGCGACCACTTCTTTACCTGTACCTGATTGACCCAGAACAAGCACGGTTGCCTCAGATGTTGCTACTTGATTTATCAAGTGCCTCACATTCGCAATACCATCACTGCGTCCCACTAAGCTTCTGAATAACTTTGTTTGATTCGCACTAGTAGGGACTTGAGGCCGTTTAACTTGACCGAATACTTGGCAAAAGTGTAATAATTCAGTGAGCTGAGGATACGTTAAAGGTTCTTCTATATGTCCAAGAATATTAGACACTTGCAGATCGTCAACATTGCCAAGCAACAGCATAGGTTGCCATGGATGTTGACCTGCGATGTTTTTAAGCCCATCAGCATCCATAACATCAGTTAGGATAACTAAAGCTCGAAAACGGGTATCTTGGAGGCTAGCACTTAATTTTTCGGTGTCAATTTGTACAAATTGCTCACCTAAAAAATCCAAAATGCAACACAGGCGATTTAATCGCTCTGATGGAGGGCCGATAAGTAAAATTCGTTGATCTGTTTGCATCATTCAGTAGGCCGTAAAGCTCTAATATGTATTAATTCGCATTAATTATTTATGATTAGTTGCTGTAAAAGCTTAACAAATTCAATGTAACAATCTGTGCCACCATCACTACTTGTGATGAATATTGTATTATCAGCAGACGAGAAGCAAGCCTCAGATGAGGTTTATGCCAAACTGAATTGATTTTAGTTCATTTACATCATGATTCTAGTCTAAAACGTCAATACTTTGACTTTTAGCCAAAAAAAAGACGCAACCAGTGCGTCTATTTTTAATAACGAAATAAGATATTAACCCGCTTCAGAATGCGCAGAAATATTATGTTTATCTGCAGGAATTGCATCCCAACCTTCTTTGATAGTACGTAAAATATCACATACATCATCAATCGCTTTCACATCATTATTTACGTTAGCTTCAGAAATTCTACGCAACATAAAGTCATATAAATCACTCAAATTTCTAGCTATCTGGCCACCAGCATCCATATCTAGGCTATTGTTTAAACCAGTAATAATCCCAATAGCTTTGCCAATGTACATACCTTTATTAGACAAGTCATTTTGTTCAATCGCAAGACGACTTTGTGCTAAACGTTGCAGTGCCCCCGCAAACATAAGCTGAATAATACGATGTGGTGACGCAACAGTAATTTCACTCTCTAAAGACACCTTACGATACGATTGCAGTGATCCTCTCATAAACACCTACCTGTTTAAATCTATAGTCTCATAAACACTAATCTGGCGCTTATTCTTATTACCTGCATGTAATAATGCTTGTCTATCTGCCATAACAACACTTGCTTTACTTGTGTACTCTTGAGTAAGTTCAAGCTGATGTTGAAGATAATCAACATCTGTCATATTAGCATCAGCCACTAATACATTGAGTAAAATTTGACGCTCTCCAACCAGTACTTGCAAGTTCGACACCAACTCGTCAGATTGAGGCTCTTCAGCAGGAAGCTGAGTCAGTTTATTTAAATTTTCACTCAAAAGGACATTAAGCTCATCGAGTTGTTTCACTTATACTCCCCTTACTCATTTATAATTTCACTATCGTTTTTTAACAGCTCCAGGAAGCGAATTCAAACGATCAACAAGACCACTGCTCTGCTGATTTAGTTTTCCAACGACAAGATCCATCGCATTAAATTGCTTCGTTAAACGGGCTGTTAGTTGATCCATTTTAAGCGTGAAAGCTTCTCTTCTATCAGTAAGCTGGCTTTGTTGATTAGTATATCCGGTTTGACGTGACGCAATTAATCCTCGAGACTTGACATAACTATCAGCAAGATCATTAAAGCGATTAGCAAGCCCTTTATCTGGTGTCGAGAATAATGCCTCAACACTGGCCATATCTTCAGAGATGACTTTATTAAGTTTAGTATCATCGACAGACAACTTACCATATCTATCTGTTTTTATACCAATATCATATAATGCTATCGAACTGCCGCTATCAGTTGGCACTCGTTCACTCGATATACTTCGGAGTTGCGATTCTATAGAACGGATCATAGAGTCGCCCTGTAATGCAGCTGCTGTTTTTTTCTCTTTATCATAGGATGACATTTTATCAACTGCAGTCGCTAAACTATTATAGGCATCGACAAAAGCTTTTACATTTGCCTTTACTGCATCATCATCTTGTTCAATTTTTAACGTAGTCGTCTTAGAAACATCGGCATCAGTTAAGTTTAACGTCACCCCTGCAATAGCATTTTTAACTTCATTAGTTTGTGAGGTAACTTTCTGATTATCGATATAAACAACTGCATTTTTAGCATCTTGAAGCGTGGAGATATTTCCAGCACCGAACATATCATTGAGTCCAGTTCCAGTCGTGTCATTAGCTGTAATACTAATTTGATTGTCTTCACCTGACTTATCTGAACTAAAAACCAATCGATTGCCTGCATCACTGGTAATAACAGTTGCAGTTACGCCCGCATTATCTGGGGATTCATTAACTTTTTTAGCAATGGCAGCAAGTGAATCGGTAGCCGAAACATCAATGGAGAAATTCTTACCATTGATACCAAAATCAAGGCTCCCTTCACCTACAGGTAATCCTGGATCTGCAACGTTTTTTCCAGCAATTTTATGATTTACCGCAAGTTGCTCAACTTTAATACCATAGCTACCCGCTTGTGCGGTTTTGTCTGTTGTTGCTGACAAATAAGTTTGATTACTAACAGAAACCTTACGCAGATTGAGGGCATCGCCAGTTTGAAGTTTTTTTAAGGCATCTTGAAACGTAGACAACGCACTTTTTAAGGTTCCCATAGCTGAAACTTTTGCTTTGATGCTGTCTTCCGTTTTATTAAACATCGCTTCTTTCGGTGTTTTTTCGGCATCAACTAAAACTTGCACAATTTCACTAATTTTAAGGCCAGATCCCATGCCTGTCGCTGTTAATGCCATATAGACCTCTCAATCAAACGTACTTACAAATATTTATGCTTCTGTTTTCATCAAAAGCCCTGTGACTTCTGATAGTTTTTCTGCCAAGGCTAATGCTTCTTCACTCGGCATTTGTCTAATCACATCACCAGTATCTCGGTCAAGTACAGTCACAACAGCTTGTCCAGAGTTCTCATCAACCTTAAATGCTAAACCTTTACGCATCATAGACATCATATCAGACAACTCTGTGGCAACTTGAGCCAGCTTACTTGGATTCTGTTCATTTTTCGTTACATCTTGTTCCACAGCTTGTTCAATAGCCGTATTTCGCTTTAATTCAGCATCTGGAGCAGATGCTTTTAGCGGCGTTTGAGCTAAATCAACCTTACTGTGAAGCATAGAAGGTGAACTTGCTATATTGATATCCATAGCCATACCTCAGCAAATTTAGTAATAACTTTAAATGGTTACATTAAAATTACCCTATAAAACTACATTAACCTTTTAAAGTGGCAAAGGGAGATCCGTTACCGAACCTCCCTTATCACTTTCTCACTATTCTGCTTAAAACTACAGCAGTGACAAGGCCACTTGAGGTAACTGGTTGGCTTGGGCCAACATTGCAGAACCCGTTTGTTGCAACACTTGGTTCTTGGTCATTTGTGATGTTTCTTTCGCGAAATCCACATCCACAATTCGACTCTTCGCATCAGCAACGTTGGCTTGAGTATTAGCACTGTTACTAATGTTGTATGCTAGACGGTTTTGTTTAGCACCTAAGTTAGCACGCTGACTATCAATCGTTTTAATGGCAGCATCAATCGCAGCGAGTGCAGTTGAACGGCCAGCTGAACTTGCAACCGACAAACTATTAACAGATAACGCACCAGCATTCGTTGCTTTTACTGAAATCGTAATGTCTTCGCCTTCTTGGTGTCCGACTTGGAAGGTCTTACCTGCGGAGAAATCACCATTCAGTAATTTTGTGCTACCAAATGCAGTTGTATCACCGATTGCTGTAATTTCTAATGCCAGTTCATCAATTTCGCTTTGCAATGCTGTCAAATCGTCAGTACTGTTAGAACCGTTCTCTGCTTGTACTGTCAAATCACGCATACGTTGAAGCATGTTAGTCTGTTCTTGCATCGCACCTTCAGAAATCTGGGCGATTGAAATGGCATCGTTAGCATTGCGCATACCAACATCAAGGCCACGCACTTGGCTGTTTAGTCGGTTCGATATCGCTAAACCAGCAGCGTCATCTTTGGCACTGTTAATACGCAGACCACTGGATAAACGTTCCATAGATGTGGCCAAACCGCCTGCGGAAGTATTTAAATTCTTTTGAGCTTTTAATGAAGTGACGTTTGTGTTTACTGTAATGGCCATGATCGTTTCCTCTTTATACCTGGCTTGTGAACTTGCCTGTCTACTTAAGCCAGGCGGGTCTTAGTGGTTACAGTATATTTAACGGCAGCATCTTTTTTAACTTTAGAGTTATTTTTTAAAATATCTTGATTTTAAAAAATAATTCTAATTATCATAAACATAAATATCAACTCCTATAAAACTTTGCCTACTTTTCTAGATAATTCTAGAACAAGTAGGCAAAAGTGCTTCATATAACATCACGCAAATAACATTAACCAAGAAGAGATAATGCAACTTGAGGTAACTGGTTAGCCTGTGCAAGCATTGCAGAACCCGTTTGTTGTAACACTTGGTTCTTAGTCATAACTGAAGTTTCCTTCGCAAAATCGACATCCACGATACGACTCTTAGCATCAGCAACGTTGGCTTGAGTATTAGCACTGTTACTAATGTTATAGGCCAAACGGTTTTGCTTCGCACCTAAATTGGCTCGTTGATTGTCAATTGTTTTAATGGCAGCATCAATATTCGCAAGTGCAGTTGAACGACCAGCAGAAGTCGCTACGGATAGCGAATTGACAGATAAACTTGCAGCATTAGTTGTCCCTACCGAAATAATGACATCCTCAGCTTCTTGGTGCCCTACTTGGAAGGTTTTACCCGCAGAAAATCCACCAGTCATTAATTTGGTATTACCAAACGCCGTACTATCACCTATAGCAGTAATTTCTTCTGCTAATTGATCCATCTCTTTTTGCAATGCAGTCAAGTCATCAGTGCTATTCGCACCGTTTTCTGCTTGAACAGTCAAATCACGCATACGCTGCAACATATTGGTTTGCTCTTGCATCGCACCTTCGGCAATTTGAGCAATTGAAATCGCATCATTTGCGTTACGCATACCCACATCTAAACCGCGCACTTGGCTGTTCAAGCGGTTAGAAATGGCTAGACCAGCGGCGTCGTCTTTCGCACTGTTAATGCGTAGACCACTGGATAAACGTTCCATTGAGGTCGCTAAACCGCTACTGGAAGTATTTAAATTCTTTTGTGCCTTCATTGAAGTCACGTTGGTATTTACTGTAATAGCCATGTTGAGTTCCTCTTCCTAGTTATACCGCCAAGGCTTGGAGCTTGGCTAAATTTTTAACAATTTATCTTACAGATGGATAGGTACTTGCTTTCTGTTAAATAAAGTCGAACAGGGAAACAGAACCCACCTTACTAAACACGCTAGAGACTGCGTTCAATGCAAGCTGTTGCTTTTCAAATTCCGTAATCGCTGATGCATAATCGAGATCTTCCAAGAGTGATAGCGCTGATGAATTCACCACTTTCTCCTCGGTATGAGTCTCTTTGTAACTTTCGACAACTTTCAGATTATTCCCCGCCACACTTCTGGCAGAACTAATTTGATTGACGCCACTATCGATGTTATTCAATATCTGTGCCAACTGAGCTCGCCCTTGGGGAGTGTTGGCAGAATTAGGGTCTTCAATTAATGCAATCGCACTGCTGATCGTATCAAAAATACTGACTTCGGCCTGCGGCTCCATGGTGAAACTATCGCCAGAGCTGGGTTTTCCATCAATTTTAACTTCTATACCATTAAAACTAACGGGATTAGTGGCATCGAAGTTAGCTACGTTTGCGACGGGATTACTTGCAGAATCGAGCACTTGCAAGTTAGTACCGCCGGCGCCATTATCAGTGAAGTTAAATGTATATGTATCAGCAACATAAGTTGCAGCATCAGCAATTTTTGCTGTTTTAACGCTAAACTCCCCCTGCTGGCTGGCCAAATAATTGACGCTATAATCACCAAGTCCATTGGGTGCTTTCATAAACGCGCTATCGCCAGGGATGTTTGTCCCCATGGCAACACCCGTTTGTACTAAACTATTTTTGACGCCAGAATCGCCGCTATACACTATTTTAGGCGGCGTCGAGTTATCAAAAGCAAAAGGTTCTTTATCGGTACTGAAACCAGAGAACATATAATTGCCAGATTCATCCTTACTATTCGCAATAGAGAGCAATTCTTCTAAGCTGCCTTTCATCTCTTCGGCAATCATTTGCCGCTCAGTTCCTGAGAGTGTGCCGTTTATCGCTCGCATAACTTGCTCACGCATAGAGCCAGTTAAATCTTCAGCACTACCGAGTTTGCTTTCTGCCACAGCAAGACGATTTGTCGCATAGTCAATATTTTTCATAAACTGATCGACGAGTGCATTTTTCTGATTCAGATTATCAATACCCTGTGACGCCACAGGATCATCACCAGCAGTATTGACTTTCTTACCACTGCTCAATTGGTCAAGAATTTTGCTGGTAGCCGTTTGCTTTTGCAGCACACTGGTAATGCTTTGATTAAAAATCTGCGCGGATGATAATCGCATAGTTAAATCTCCTAACGCACTGAGGATAATAAGGTGTCAAAAATCTGCTGTGCGGTCGTCATGATCCGCGCAGAGGCTTGATAGGCTTGCTGAAAACGCATTAAATTTGCTGCTTCTTCATCTAAGTTCACACCCGACTCACTCTCTACTCGCGCATAAGCTTGTTGATACACGGCCTCTGCCGAACCGACACGCACTTCAGCCGCTTTCGTTTTACTGCCTACCTCGAGCTTAGTATTCTCGAACACATCAGCTAGGGTCGACTTTCCCCCATTCATCACCTTACTTTCGCTCAACTTAGCCATAGCGACAGCATTAGAGTTATCCCCTTCTGCGAAGGATAAATCGAAGGTAAATCTGTCATTGCCTGCAGCCGCTTTGCTGTCAACTTCAAAGGTAAAACCAAAAGCGCTAATACTCGGAGGCGTATAAGGGGCTGCAGCCCCAAGGGATGTTCCAGCGGCGTCGAATGCTTCATAGGTTGGAGGCACAACTGTGGTATCGAGCTTTATCGTCAACTCACTGCCCGTTACAGGGAAATTTGCGGCATTGCGATTGCTAATTTGAGTCAGCTTCACTTGGGTATTGCCAGAGTTAGCGGCATCTGCGGTAATCTTTGGTGATGCGGCGGCAATGCCTTTAGGGTCTTTCATGACCACTTCAATGCCATTTGAAGCACCCGCTGTCGGGCGAATGGCAAAACGATCGCCAGACGCCATAGCGCCCGCTTTTATGTCAATTGAAAATCCAGATCCACCCGATAAAGTCGAGCCATTTAACGTCAGTGGCGTAATTGCCCCCGTTTTCGAATCTCTCAGTTCATAAGTTGCAGGCGCGGTAAATGACAGTTCGTAGGCACCACCAGTTAATAAACTGGTGTTATCTATGGTGACGCCTAACGTTGCATTACCCGTATTACCAGAAAATCCTGCTGCACGGCCCAAAGACATCATAGGATCGTTGATATCTTTGAAGATATTGGCACCAACTTGCCCATTGAGGTCAATACCTTGTGCTTGCATTTTATTGAAGTTATCAGCCACGCCCAAGGCTAATTGATCGAGCTCATGACCCGCGGGAATTAACGTTTGATCACGATAATCAAAAATGGCCCCTAACTGACCGCCAAGTTTACTCGGATCAACAGTGACACTTTGCGAACCAATACTTGAAGTCAATTGGAGCTCATTCGGAAATGGATCACCCGCTTGGACTCCCATCGTCATAGCAATTTCGCCAGAAACCAACATCACTGAGCCACCGAGCATTACGCTCTTAGCACCATTTTCTAATGGAATAACATTCACTTGAGCGTACTGGCTTAACTCTTGAACAAGTGCATCTTGCTTATCAAGCAACTGCGCATCCTGATTCGGCGACTTCATTAACTCTAGGTTTAAATTTGCCAGTTCTGTACTGATCTCATTGATACGCTTAGTCATACCAGTGATCTGGTCATTGGTCTGATTAAGCTGGCCATTCAAATACGACTGCATCTGATTAAGACTGCTGGCAACTTGCTGTGCGTTTGTTAGGGTCGAACTCCGAATACCCAAATCTGCAGGCAAATCAGCCACACTATTCAGCCCCGAAAACAGGTCATTCAAGCTTTGTGGCACAACTTTACCTACCTGTGAAAACAGCTGATCTAGCTCACTCAATTTACCGTAGCTGGCTTCGGCGGCACTTAACGTTGTTTGGCCAATGCGTAACTCTCTTGCGGCATAGTCATTGTAGATACGCTTAACGTCATTAACGTAAGTTCCTGTGCCATAAAAACTACTACCAAAACGCTGCGATTCAAGAGTCGACTGGGTTGCCACTTGTCTGTGGTAACCAGCGGTATTGGCGTTAGCTATGTTATTACTGGTAACACCCAGTTGCGACTGGGAGGCAAGCACCCCAGTTCGCGCTATATTCAGTAGATCAACGGCCATTAGTTGACACTCCTATGAACAAACAGGGTTGTAAGATTCATCATTTGTCTTCTCCTGGCAGAATTGATTTCAGTTCTTCACTGATCGACTGCATCACTTTAATGACTTTTTCAGCGTATCGAGGATCAGTGGCATAACCCGCATCCTGCAAAGCTCGGATGAATTGAGTTGGGGAAGCGGCCACTTTCTTCGCATCTTGATAACGTTCACCTTCGGCAATGAAGGACACAAAATCGTTGAAGCTATGCTCAAAGTCACTATAAACTCGGAAGTCAGCTTTTTGCTGGACAGCAACACCGTGCTCAAATTCTAAGGTACTGACGTTAGCCTTATCGCCTAACCAACGACGATCAGCTTTAATGTTGAATAGGTTATGACTCGGCGCACCGTTATTGCCGCGGACGATTTTTTGTCCCCAGCCAGTTTCCAGTGCCGATTGCGCCAATAATACTTCTGGTTGGGTACCTAATGTTTTTGCGGCTTTTTCAGCATGTGGATATAAGGTCGCTAAAAATTCTTCTCGACTACCAAACCTGACAATCTTTTGGGTTTCCCTAAATGCTGCCGTCGGCAAAACTTGGCCGCTAATCACAGGTTCTACCACTGAAAGTGATTGTTCACTCCAGCTCGGCTTAGGCGTATCGATAGCCAGTGAACGATTAGGCGTATCAATGTCCATTGATGAATTGGCATCTTCAGCTCTATCCGGTTCAAATACAGGCCGAGCGATAGCAGCCGGCACACCATGATTTACAACTGTGGGTTCAACCACAGGAGCGGCTGAACTCTGCATAGGCACATTAAGCGCTTTATCGTCGTGGAGCATTTTCATGCCACCATCGTCACGCAATACCGATGCAGGCGTGAAATGACTTGTTTCGGGAGAGAGTTGCTGCACCATCATATCGGCAAGGCCCAATACACCTTTGTCAGATAAATCGACCGATAACTGCTGATCGCGCATCTGCTCGTAAAACTGAGTGTATTGGCTATTGAGTGGACTATCAGACTGAAAAACCGCATTGGCATCGCGCATACTTTTCATCAGCATTTGCACGAAAATACCTTCAAATTGTTGGGCGACCTTTTTCAAGGCGCCCTTCTCATCTTTCTGAGCCTGGGCGCGGAGTGAATCTAGCCCGCCCAGGTCAAGAAAATGTGATGAACTTGAAAGCTTTTCCATGATTTTCCCGACAGAAATTAGATGATGATAAGTTCACCATGCAAAGCTCCTGCCACTTTTAACGCTTCAAGTATTGCTAACACATCTGAAGGGGCTGCACCGACTAAGTTAACCGCTCTAACCAGCTCATCCAGCGTAGTGCCTGGATTAAACATAAACATACGGCGGTCACTTTCTGTTGCTGTAATCGTACTATTACTCGTGACGGTTGTTTGACCATTTGCCAACGCGTTAGGCTGCGAAACCTGTGTCGCCTCCGCAATCGTGACAGTCATGCCGCCATGGGTAATCGCCGCAGGGAGTAAGCGTACGTTTTGCCCAACCACTATGGTTCCAGTACGTGAATTAACGATCACTTTGGCAGATTCCTCTGCGGGAACAACATCAAGGTTTTCAAGCGTTGCTAAAAAGGAGACCCGTTGTGATACATCACGTGGAGCAGTTACCTGAACAGACGTCGCATCTAAAGGACGCGCCATATCAGGACCTAATAGATCATTGATCGCATCGGCCATTCTCTGCGCAGTAGAGAAATCCGAACGACGTAGGTTAAACGTCAAATAATCGCCAGTTGAAAATGGGGTTGCTACACTACGCTCAACAATCGCGCCATTCGGTATACGACCTACAGTTGGCGTATTTTGAATCACCTTTGAACCATCTAAACCATCGGCACTAAAACCACTCACCACTAAACTACCTTGGGCTATGGCATACACATTACCGTCTACCCCTTTCAAAAAGGTCTGTAATAAGGTGCCACCGCGTAAGCTTTTGGCTTCGCCTAAGCTAGATACCGTCACGTCAAGATCTTGACCAGGTTTGATAAAGGCAGGCATATCCGCGTGTACGGCTACCACTGCAACGTTTTTAATTTTCGGTTTGACGTTGTCAGGAAGATTAATCCCAAAGTTTTTGAGCATAGTCATAAAGGTCTGCTCGGTATAACTGGTTTTTTCCCCCGTTCCCGGTAAACCGACCACTAAGCCATAACCAATCAACTGGTTACTACGCACACCTTGCACATTGGCAATATCTTTAATTCGTTCAGCCTGACTAGGTAGAGAAAACACTAGCATGGCAACGGCTAACACCAGTTTATATTTCATGATACGACTCCTTAGAAGGGCCACCAGTCGCTCATAAAGAACTGGCTTAACCAGCCCACTTTTTGAGCATCTGCGAAAGTGCCGGTGCCACTGTATTGGATACGGGCATTAGCCATTCGCGTTGAATCGACAGTGTTATCGGGTTTAATGTCCTGCGAGCGAACGAGACCAGTGACACGAATAAACTCATCACCATTATTGATTGAAATCCATTTTTCACCACGGATCACTAAGCTGCCGTTGTTCAGCACTTGCATCACGTTTGCCGAGATACTGCCATCTAGACTATTGCTCTGATCCGCATCCGATTCACGCTTAGTGTTCATGCTATCTTTGTAACGCAAATCAATTGGCACTCCGCCAATGGACACATTACTACCACCAGCAAAGATGGGATCTAAGCTCATGTCTGAGCCTTTTTTGATCTGATTGCCTGCACTCTTCTTCGCCTGAGTCGATTCCTTCAATACGATAGTGATAATGTCACCGACTTTATGGGCGCGTATATCCGAATACAAGCTAGATGCTTGGCTGTCTTGATAAATAGAGCCAGTTGCGGCAATTTTTGTCGGCGGCGCCTCTGGGTATACCGGCGCGTAAAAGGGATCATCCGCAAGGGGTTTCTTTTGCGTCGAGCTACAGGCTGCAAGCAATAACGCGACGGCCAACACAAGATATCTAGCCATGATGTTTGCCTCTATAAATTCTGAGTCACATAAGACAGCATCTGATCTACCGCTGAAATCACTTTGGAGTTCATCTCGTAAATGCGCTGACTTTCGATAAGGTTCACCAGTTCCTCGGTCACGTTCACGTTAGAGGTTTCTAAGGCGCCTTGACGAATAGCACCCATGCCATCTAACGAAGCGGTACCTTGAATTGGCGTGCCGCTCGCACCAGTTTCCGTATATAAGTTTTGTCCCATAGGATCTAGACCCGATGGATTAATAAAATCCGTCATAGTCAACTGACCCACGACTTGGTTCTCAGCGGTACCCGGCGTTTTTACTGAAACTTCACCCTCTGCTGAAACGGTAATACTGGTCGCATTATCAGGAATAGTGATCGCGGGTTGTAGCAAATAGCCAGAACCTGGCGTCACAATCTGACCCGTATCGTCTAAGGTAAACTGACCATTTCGAGTATAAGCAGTGGTTCCATCAGGGAGCTGGATTTCAAAAAATCCAGGACCTTCAATCATGAGATCCAGTGAGTTATCCGTCGTCAGCATGTTACCCTGAGTAAACATTTTTTGAGTGGCGACGACTTTCGTACCCGCACCTATGTTTAATCCGTTGGGTAGCTTAGTGTTAGATGCACTAACACCACCCGCTTGGTTAACTGTTTGATAGAGTAAATCTTCAAATACTGCGCGGCTTTTTTTGTAGCCCACAGTGCTAGCGTTCGCTACGTTGTTTGAAATCACTGAAATATCAGTTTGCTGTGCGTCTAAGCCAGTTTTACTAATCCATAACGCCGGATGCATAATCTATCTCCTAACTAATACGCATTAATGAAGATGAAGCGCGATCATTCTCTTCCGCGGTTTTCATCATCTTGACTTGCAATTCAAACTGGCGCTGAAGATCAATCAAAGACACCATTTCATCAACAGGGTTAACGTTACTACCCTCTACCGCGCCACTTTCAACTGCGACAAAAGGGTCAGCTGGTGCTGCTTCACCTGACATTTGTCGAAATAATCCATCTTCACCACGCATCATCTGCGCATTGCCGGGATTGACTAACTTCAATCTCGCCACTTCTTCTATCACTTCAGCAGTCGCCCCTTGAGGGCGAACAGACACTATGCCATCCTGTGAAATTGACACTTTATCAATAGGTAATGGCAGCACTATCGGGCCAGCGTCCCCCATTACTGGATTGCCTCTGTCGTTATACAACATGCCCGTCGCATCGAAACTGAGACTACCTGAACGGGTATAAGCTTCACTGCCATCTTTCGCCTGAACGGCAAACCAGCCATCGCCTTTAATGGCAACATCGAGATCCCGTCCAGTGGTTTTTATCGGACCAGAGCGAAAATTAGCTGACGGAGATTCTGTCATCGCAAACACCCTTGAAGGCAACCCTTCACCGAAGGCTTGCATCGATCTGGCCTGCGCCATATCTGATTTAAAACCATCGGTATTAGCATTGGCTAAGTTGTTCGCACGGAGTGCCAGCTCATTCATATTTTGCTTAGCGCCACTCATGGCGACATAAAGGAATTTGTCCACAGACTGCTCCGTCAAATTTTCTACATGACAATATCCAAGCAAGCATCATGCCAACAAAAAATAACGTTTAATTTACTGATAGAATTGAAAAATATGAAAATGAAGTGATTTGACGGCAGGATAAAGGCTAAGTGTTGCCACTGGCGGCAACACTTAGTTAAATAAAGTAATGATTAGCGGATTTGTAATACGGTTTGTTGCAGCGTGTTGTTCACTTCAAGCGTACGGGAGTTCGCTTGGAAGTTACGCTGCGCCGAAATTAAATCAACCAGTTCAGTCGTCAAATCAATGTTCGATTGCTCTAACGCAGATGAACTGATGCTACCAAAAGTTCCACTATTTGCCTCACCCGCTAACGCAGGACCTGAAGCTAAACTGGCTTTCCACGACGTATTACCCACTTGCGTTAAACCTTGTTCGTTAGCAAAACGAACTAAAGCAACCCGTGCTAAAGGCACGGTTGAACCATTAGAATAACTCGCGGTCACTAAACCATCTTCGCCGATTTCAACGTTAGTTAAGCGGCCTACAGTCGTACCATCTTGCGTCAACTCAGTTGCACCAAAAGGAGCCGCATATTGCGTTGGGGCATTAAACTTCACAGTCAACTCTTGAGTACCATCGGCACCTGGCCCTAAAACACCCGCACCACTGACGCCCAAAGCCTCAGTCTTGACTATAGCAGGATCACTACCAGTGTAGACACCAACAGAATTGAACTTGAGGACAGAGCCTTTCCAACCACCAGCAGTTTGAGCCGTGCCCGTTGCATCAGGTGTACCATCGCCAGTGGTATCTGTTTGATAAGTACCAGCAGGACCGGCTAGATCGACTTGTTTTCCATCAACAGCATAGTAAGCTACCCAATTGTTCTCACCATTGTACGAACCATCTTTGGGCTTAACAAAATAAGTGGTCATAATATGTGGCTCACCGAGTGAGTCATAAATTGTCATTGATGTAACGTTATTGTAGGTTTTTGCATCTAGAGGATCGAATGCCGCGGGGTCGAGTGCACTTTCCTTAGCATTTAAGTTCATTTGTAAAGTAACATTCTCAGTCTTTACAGGGCTACCTGCAGTGTCTGGTATTTGTACCGGCTTAGCCGTCGTTAAACTCACTGATGTCGAGTTCCCATCTTTATCCACTGGGAAAGTTTGCAAATAATTACCAGCAGAATCAACCATGTAATTATTTTTATCGACCTTAAATGCTCCAGCACGGGTAAACGAGTGGTCTAATGTACCCAGTTCAGAGGCAGTAACGAAAAAGCCACCCCCTTTAATCGCCATATCAAGGGAGTTATTCGTCAACTGTAAGCTACCTTGATGGAATTGCTGTGCCACTTGGCTCGTCGCAACACCACCACCGACAGCAGTTTTAGCATTTGAAAAAATAGAATTAGCGTAAACATCCGCAAATTCAGCACGGGACTCTTTAAAGCCAATGGTGTTCGCATTAGCAATGTTATTCGCCGTAGTGTTTAAATCTTTCTGCGCGGCAGAAATGCCACTCAATGCAATGTTAAACGACATAATTCACCTCTACACTTGACTCAATTCATTTATGAGCGACTTACGCCCAATTCGGATGCTGCAAAAATTCTTTTAGGCAAACTTAGGTTTCAGACACAGCTAACACATCGGTTAACTTGATGCCCATACCGCCTCTCAAGTTAAGAATCGCGCCAGTACTGGCCGTACCGAGAGAAACGCTGGTCACATGAGCATAGGTCGAGACTGGCAATTCTTGGGATTTCCCATCCACTAAACCACTCGCCTTGATCGTATAGTTACCTGCGGTTACAGGGTTTCCATCTTTATCGAGGCCATCCCAGTTAACATCGACATTTCCCCCCTTACTGCCATCAACTTTAAAGGTGGTCACAACTTGGCCTTTCTCATCCTCAACACGTACAGTAACTTCAGGAATTTTAGCTGGCGTGCTAATCACACCTTTTATTGTTGGGCTTTCAGCTGAAATGTTACCTGTATCAGTTGGGATCAACACCTTGCGACCAACAAGTCCTGATGCCTGTAATGCTTGGCTTGATGTCATAACACCGTTTAAATTAACGATTTCCTTATTCAACTTAGTAATACCATCAACCGTCGAGAATGATGCCATCTGCGCAATCATTTGGTCGTTGTCGACGGGCTTAAAGGGATCTTGCATCGATAACTGTTGGCTTAATAACGAGAAAAAGTCATCTTGAGTTAACTGCTGGCTTTTGGCTTCCGGTACTATTGAATCTTTTGGCAAACGTATGCCATCAAGAAACGGATTACCCGTTGAGCTGGTTGATGAATTCGTCGTAACGGCATTTGGCTGACTCTTATTTTGAGCCGTCTGCGCCGACGCTTGGTTAATTTGATTAATGAGGCTCACAGCTTACCTCCTAAGTAACACATGTTATTTACCCATCCCAAGTGTTTGTTGCAACATAGACTTAGCTGCTTCAGCGACTTGAACATTCATTTGATATGAGCGCGAAGCAGAAATCATATCTGCCATTTCTTCCATGACATTAACATTCGGTTTATAAATAAAGCCGTCCGCATCCGCCATTGGATGATCGGGCGAATATTCTTTCAGTAGTGGTTTATCACTTTCTACAATGCCTTTTACCGCAACGCCTTGAGAAGCTTGTTGCTGACTTTGGGCTTTAGCCATTTCGGCTTCAAAAATGGGATGACGAGAACGATAGGTCTTATCTACACTACTCGAGACGGAATCCGCGTTGGCTATGTTGCTCGCGGTGGTGTTTAGCCTGACCGATTGAGCAGACATTCCCGAGCCAGCAACATCAAATATGCTAAATAAACTCATGATTAATCCCCTCTCAACGCTTTCTTCATGCCACTAAACTTACTATCTAAAAAACCTAGCGACATTTGATATTCAAGTGCATTTTGCATGAATGCCGATTGTTCCTGTTGGATATCAACAGTATTACCATCACCGGTATCGGGTTGATTTGGCACACGGAACTTAACAAATTGCCCAGTCAACTCCGCAAGCCCAAAATGCTTATCTGGCTCTTGCATTTCAAGACTATTTCGCTGCTGCTGTTGGCCTCGAGCGGCCTGCATTGCCGCAGAAAAATCAACATCGCGGGCTTTGTAATGTGGCGTATCTGCGTTAGCGATATTGCTTGAAATGACTTCTGCCCGCTGCGCTCTAATACCGAGAGTGTATTGATGCACACCCAGTGCATTATCAAAATTGATCGCCATAAAATTGCCTCCTCGTGTTCTCACGAAAATAAAGCAATTCATGTGCCAACATCAGGAAAATTTTGAGAATAACAATAAGGATGAGCAAGTGATGGGTAAAAAATTACCGACAATTGTCGGTAATTTTCTTTAGAGCGGCTGAGTTAAGTCTTTTTCTGGTAATAAATGCCAGGGTTACAACGAACCATATCAAACTCGTCCGTTAAACCAGCGATAGATTCTGATGCACCGAGAAATAAAATCCCTTTGGGATTGAGAGCGGCAGCGAATTGCCGCAAAATTTTTGCCTTTGCCTCTGGTGCAAAATAAATCAGCACATTGCGGCAAAAGATAATGTCGAACTTGCCAAGTAGACTATAACTCTCAAGCAAATTATGCGCTCTAAAGTTCACCAACCGCTTCACATTATCCTTTAACTTCATATTGCCTGAAGGTAATGCATCAAAAAACTGACGCTTACGTTCTTCAGATAAACCACGCGCTAATGCCAAACTATCGTACTCGGCATTTTTGCAGCGTTCTAACATGGAAGGAGATAGATCCGTTGCTTGAATCGAAGCACTACCAGCCAAGGCACCAGGCTTCTTCTGTTGATACTCAAGAATAGTCATAGCCAATGAGTACGGCTCTTGGCCTGACGAGCAAGCCGCAGACCAAATTTTGAGCGGACGCCCCAGACGACTGTATTCAGGTAGTAGGACATTATTCAACAACTCAAATGGATAACGATCACGAAACCAGAGAGTTTCATTGGTCGTCATAGCATCGATCACTTCAGCTCTGAGCGCACGCTCAGTAGGCTTCATCGAATGCTTAACCACATCAGATAAGGATGGCAGGTTATATTTGCCCATCAAAGGAGCAAGACGACTGCGCACAAGATATTGCTTATTTTCACCCAGTACGATGCCGCTGTGTTGCTCTAAGAACAACCGAAATTGATTATATTCAGCCTCAGCGAGTGATTTATTTGGCACATTCACATCCTAAATCCTATAGCAAGCACCAAAATCAGTGCGAAACCATCATGTTATAAAGTCGAGATTATAGCGTAAAGCGTATCTAGGTACTAACCTACAGCAATTACAAACTTAAATGCTTATTCACAGCAGCGGCCAGTTCGTCAGGATTAAACTTAGCGATAAAGTCATTAGCCCCCACTTTTTGAACCATTGCCTGATTGAATACACCACTTAACGAAGTATGCAGTACCACTTTAATATGCTTAAGCTTAGGATCATCTCGGATTTCAGCGGTCAAGGTGTAGCCATCCATTTCAGGCATCTCAATATCAGAGATTATGAGGGGGATCTCATCGGCCACATTATCCATCTCTTTGGCGATCTCTTTAAGCTTATCTAATGCTTCGCGACCATCTTTTGCGGTATCAATTTGTAAATTCAATGACTCGAGTGAACGAATAATTTGTTTACGCGCCACGGCAGAATCATCAATAACCATAATATGATAATGCTGAGTTCTGTCGAGGGTCAGTTTTTCATTGGCTTCTTCACTGATAGCCGTTTTAACTGGTGAAATCTCATCTAAGATTTTTTCCACATCGAGAATTTCAACTAATTCACCTTCAATTTCAGTCACAGCTGTCAGATAAGAATAACGGCCAGCACCTTGCGGCGGAGGCATAATCGCTTCCCAATTCATGTTGATGATCCGCTCAACAGAACTGACCAAGAAGCCTTGAACACTGCGGTTATATTCAGAAATAATGATGAAACAGTTTTCAGTGCTTGCTAAAGGTTTTCCCCCTGTTGCCGCACTCAAATCAATCACTGAAATGGTTGTTCCACGAATATGAGCAACACCCTTCACATAAGGATTAAGTTTAGGCAAAGTGGTCAGTGGTGGACACTGCAGTACTTCTTTCACCTTAAACACGTTAATCCCAAACCGTTGACGACCGTTTAATTTAAAAAGCAGCAATTCTAAACGGTTTTGTCCAACGAGCTGGGTTCGTTTGTTGACTGAATCAAGAATACTCGACATAACTCTGCCTTGTTGTTCTGTTTATGTTCGGCCCTATAACTCAGTTGAGTATAGGCATATTAATTGCTTACGTCTTATCTATCGATAAACATAGTCGAAACTGAGTCAATCTTCTGACAGTGATGCAAATTATTATTACAGTAGTCAGCTTCGAACTTAATAAAAGTATAGGTGCATTCTGGCGTTACAAGCTAGTCTCTTCATTATGAAAGTAAATTTAGTCTGTTTTTTTAGTCTTTTCCCCCTCTTCATGCCCGCTTTAGCGAGTGCAGAGCCTATTGTCCCCACCGTATCGGCAATCTCAGAATTAGCTAAAGCGCTTATTTCAGAAAAAATATCCGTTCCAGAAAATGCCAAAGTAAATATTTCGCCACAGATGGTTGACGCAAGAATGCTGCCGTCACAATGTTCGTCTCCAATGAAAGTTGAACTGGCTAGCGATAGGGAAATTAGCCGTAATAACACCTTAAAAGTCAGCTGCGATACACAAGACTTAGCTTACCCTTGGCAAATCTATATCTCGGTTCGGGTGGATATCTTATTCCCCGTTGTTGTCTCAACCGAAATCTTAGCACCAGGCGAACTCATCTCTCCTAGTCAAGTAGAAGTCCGTTACATTGAACAAAATAGCTTGAGAGGTGCCGAATTCGATGACCCGAGTAAATTGGCTGGCGTGCGAGTAAAACGACGAGTAGCAAAAGATAATCCCATATTAAGCAACAACTTATGCTTCGTTTGTAAAAATGATTCGGTATCTATCTACGTTCGTTCTGGCTCATTCGAGCTCAAAACAGTGGGCGAAGCCCTACAAGATGGCAATAAAGGTGATCGGATCAGAGTCAAAAATAGCAGTTCAAACAAAGAACTAGATGCTATAGTCACAGGCATTGGCGAAGTTGAAGTAAGAATGTAAAATAATCTAAAGCTTTTTTGTAAGCTGCCGATACCCCAGTTAAGAAATCCCGTACACACGACGCTGGAGCCTAAAATGGCAATTGATATTAGCAAACTCAACACTGCAACGACTGCGCAAGTTCGTTCAGGTGCAACGAAAACGAGCAGCGATCAATCTGCTCAAGTTGCTACAAAATCGACAACACCACAAAGAAGCGACTCTGTGGTCATTACGGCCCAGGCACAACAACTTCAAGGAGCTCAGACTAAAATGGCTAGCCTTCCTGAAGTTGATCAAAAGAAAGTAGCAGAAATCAAACAAGCTATTGCCGAAGGTCGCTATAAAATTGACCCAGAAAAGTTGGCTGCCAATATTGCAAGTTTTGAAGCCGAACTTAATGACTTAAATAAAGAGTAACTATGACTGAAATAGCTAAACTGGTAGATCTACAACACGCCCATTTGGCTGTTCTTAAGCAAATCATACTCAAGGAAAAAGGCGCTTTGGTTGACCAAAACGCCGATTTACTGCTTTCCCTTGCTAACGAAAAATCGCAATGTCTGAAAGAACTAAAGACTAATGATGATATTCTGGCAAAACACAGTGATAAATCGCTACTCACTCAGCAAGTCGAACTCGTGCATAAAATGGCCGAGATCAAAGACGCATTGACTGAATGCAAAGAATTAAACGAACAAAATGCCAGTTTAATTGAGATGAATTTAGCGAGTTTAAATCGCTTTGCTCAAGCTTTACAAGCCAGTAGAAACGCCTCCAGCCTCACCTATAACGATAAAGGCAAGACCTCGACTATCTCAAGTTTAGGCAATGATTTAAAGGCCTAACAAGCGCATCACTCCCACTTAGCATTCCCTTTTCTAAGCTCTGATTAGATCTTAATGTCTTGTACAAAAAGAAAAGCCGCGTTAATACGCGGCTCAATACATGCTGTTGAACATACATTCAATAACGCTAGAAATACGTCACTTCCTTCACTCGTTGTGGACGGTTCTGTTGTTGATAAAGCGCCCAAACCTGTGAAAAATCAAGTTCTAACTCAGTCACATAATGCTCGCCTGCTGGATAACTCTTAACGACTCGTGCGCCGCGGATCACGCCAGAAACTGACGCTTTGACATTATCGTCCGTCAACATCCAATCACTAACACTGCTGTTTGCCGTTATTTTCTGCCCATAAACTTGTTCCGCTAATTCACGATAAGCCACAATTTTTGATGCCTGCATAGCCATCAACACTCTTTGTGATTGCTCTTTAGCCGGTTGAGTCGCTAAGGGCGCATATCCTATAGCCGTTAACTTAGGAAAACTCGGCGGCGGCACATCTTCCCATTGCACATATCTATCTTTAGCAGCGCAGCCAGTTAGCATTAGCCCCGTGATAAGTAATAAAAGGTAGTGTTTCATTTTCCATCTCCTAAGACACGTACTTCATTCATGCCCGGACTCGCCTGACGATATAAGATGCCATTTTGTGACACAATTTGCTCCGAAGGCTGCATGTAGTTTGCCAACTCTTTTTGAGTCACAAAAGTTTGAGATGCCGATACCACGCGATTGTTACTAATGTTCACAATCCGAGTATTGATCGCCATACCATTGGTTACTACGCTCATAGTCGAAACGACAAGATGCTCAACAGGAAGATCTTTCGACAATTTTTGCCAATCTCGCGTCAAAATAAAATCCCCGTCAGATGTGACTCTCAAGCCATCAGCTAAGTTTAAATCCACCACATTAAACTGAAAGCTATGGAGCGACGTCATTAATCCTTGCTGTAACTGTTGCGCTAACGCATTAGTGCCATTCAAATCGCCCACTAATACTGGTGTTGCAACTACGATAGGTTGATCAGAACGCAAAGCATCATTTTGCTTAACAAGCTCAGTCACTATTCGCTGTGCTAAATGGTTAATCACTGCCGTTGGCGGCAACCCATTGCCATCCACTAAACTCGGTTTGGGCGGCGTAACCGGTTTAGCTACACATCCACCTAACATTATCAATGTTAAGGGAATAATCACACGCTTTAGCATTGGATTTACCTCATCTATGGGTGCATTGGCAGTCAAGTGACTCACTTTCTAAGCTTCAAATTTTTAATGAGTAACAAAAACCAGCAATCTTCGGACCAATATTAACCTCAGTCCGACAATATTCTTCTATTACCCAGTATATCGACTGTAACAATGGAAACTTTATCAAAAGTTCTCATACTCAGGCACGAAATTTGCTTTATTGCCATATTAGGTTAAGAGTCAGAAAACTGGCTCGATTGGTAATATCGCCATTAGCTTAGCGATAAGGATTGAATTGATGCACATACCAGGTTCAGCTTCGCTCATCATTTTGAGCCTTTTACTACTTTCTTTGCCCACCAGAGCCGAATGGATAGAAGCCAGCGGAGAAGCAACTATTATCAATGGTAATACAGCTCAAGCAAGGGAAGAAGCAATTAATCAAGCTGTTAGCTATGCGACATTAAGCACAGGTATTCAAATATCCAGCGAGCAACAAACCTCTAATGGTAACCTCACACAAAATAACTTTGCGATAAATCGCAACGCCCAAGCCATAAACATCCAACTCGTAAGTGAACAAATTCAGGGAAATAAAATATATGTATCCCTACGCCTCGATCTAAATGATGATCCAACACAACAGTGTCCTAATGGCCAATTAAAGGCCGCTATTTTAATACCTCAAACACAAATAAAAGATCGTTCTCAGCTTAGATATGGACAACTTTCAGGCTTTGAAGAGGTCATTTCAGAGGCGTTAGGGAACACTATAGAAGATTACTCTTCAACTGGCTTTAGTCACATCCATGCTAACGAGCGACTCGATATTGAACAAGACCTAGTGGATATTCGCGGTTATCGACTCCCAAGCTGGCTCAGTGAAATTACCGACAGCCAATATATTCTTCAACCGCAGATCATTGATATATCGATAGAGCCTGTACAACCCACCTTCTTAGGATTTTGGGATGAAGCTCCGCTAAGGCAATTTCAATTCAAACTCAGCCTCTATCATGGGATCAGTGGCGAAGAGGTCTGGAGCAAAAGCTACAGCACATCGGCCCCATGGGAATTTGAAGAACAGGCTATCATTGCTCCCAACAGTAATAGATTCTGGCGTTCCTCCTATGGAAAAAGTATTACTCAATTAATATTGCAAGCTACCCGAGATTTAGACAGCACACTTAATTGCAGGCCATTACTTGGCCAAGTCGTTAGCCGACAAGCAGACAGGATTATATTAAATCTAGGCCGTAAACATGGCATTCGTGTCGGTGATAAATTCCAAGTAGTATTACAACAAAACTTACCCGATAGACTCAATGAAATGCGCGCCGTCGCGACCAAAAGTCGTGCAACGGTAAAAATTGAGCAAGTAAGCGAAGAAAGCGCTACCGCAGTACTTGTAGACCAAAATGCCGCCTACAATGTGCAGATAAACGACATAGCGCTTAAGATTTAAGCAACTAAATCATAAGCCTTTTAATCAAAGATAAAACCAGTATAATCACTGTCGTCTCTTCATAGCTCAACAGGATAGAGCAGCCGCCTCCTAAGCGGCCGATCGGGGTTCGAGTCCCTGTGGAGAGACCAGATAGTGACCTTGGTGATATCAAACTCCTAGAAATCCTCCGGAGAAGCGGAATGACCGAGCTATTTGCGTCTAATCTCAATATTATCGTTAAGCGTTGGCCTATCGTAGCTGCTGCGATTAAAAACCAAACCATCAATGAATTAGATGCTCACCTTATCAACGGTCGTAATCAAACTATCAGTGTTAATGGTATTCAGCTCAGTAGTCGTCATGACCGCATCGCCGAAGCACAGCTTTTTATCAAAACATTACCAAGCAAAAGCCATCAGGTGACTGTTTATGGAGTTGGTATGGGTGATGTACCCAGCCTCCTGATTGAAAATCCTCACTATGCTCGTATTGAGGTATGTATTTTAAATTTAGCCGTATTCGCGTTACTGCTTTGCTATACCGATCAGAGAGAATGGCTAAGTCATCCTAATGTGACCTTATACGAACAGGCAGGAAAAACACTGAGTTTTCCATATATTGCAATAACACCTGAACTCAATTTAGTCAGCAATGAAAATGCAATTATCCGCGATTTGATCGTCTTTGAATTAAATCGTCAGTATGCCAATCAAAAACATCTTAATAATGAGAGAGTTGAATCTCGATTTAAGGCCAATATAAAAAATATAGAAAATGATCCAAGCGCAAATTTGTTAATAAAGCGATATAACAAGCCACAGTGTTTTGTCATAGCATCAGGCCCAACCCTTGAAGATCATTACGATTATCTCTTTAAACAGCAACAGTTACCTGACAGTATAAGACCATTAATGATTGCAGCAGACACTGCGTTGAGAGGGTTAGTAAGCCATGGAATCTATCCCGACATAGTGATCAGTATCGATATAAATATTCGCCTAGATCATTTCGCTATAGAAGCTACAGATAACATCTCATTAGTATACTTTCCTAAATTGGCGCCTGAAGTAATAGAACAATGGAAAGGGAAAAAATATTGTGCTTACTCAAAGCATAAACAATACGACGCTTTGGCTAATTATTACCCTAAACTTCGTTTATATACTAATGGTAGTGTTATTCATCCAATTATAGATTTAGCAATTTATTTAGGCGCTTATGAAATATCAATGTTTGGTTGTGACTTTTGCTATGCAAAAAACAAAACTCATACATTTTGGCCTGATGGCTCATTAGGGCCAAAAATAAAGAATGCTAAACATTGGATCCTGAATGGACGAGGGAAAAGAGTACCAACAGACTTGAATTTCAGAGGTTATCTACGTAGTTTAGAAAATTACATTAAGACCAAGCCTAATGTGAGATTTTATCAATCAAGCCTTGAAGGTGCACGAATTCAGGGGACACAGTTTAAGGATTTTAATCGATGAATTATGAACTAAGATTGCAAGAGCTAGTAGATAAATTAATTAACACTGCACATCATTTCAGGCTAGGACAAGAAGCTGATGGTTCAAAAAAACTAAGAGAATGCCTAAATATAATTGAACCTATTATTGAAACATTAGATGCAGATGCTAAAAGTCAAATATTTAAAATAATCTCTCCAATGCTAACTGCCCAAGAAAATCAGGACTGGTTAGCACTAGCGGACTTTCTTGAATACGAAATACCCAGTTTATTACAAAAGAAACCCATTTGAGCTGAGTTTTCAACTTAAAAGTAGATAGAAATAACTATCTACTTTTAATATTACATCTTAAAAAGATCACCAAGAACGACAAAATAGAATAGCTTGTTCTAGATCATCTTTAGTATCAACTTCCCTTAATACGATCTCTTTTGAGGGAAGTGGTAAAGTTAACTCTATTGATTCAAAAACATAACCATCTATTTTTGTCAAGAAGTTACTAGGTGCGACAAAAACGTTTGCCCATTCATACTCTTCACCTTGATAATTTCGATTAAAATAGGTGACAGATTCTCCTTCCAATCCAACATATACAGCTTGCTCACTATTTGCTTTTGCCACCCCTATTAAAACATCAACAGAGCTTGCAGTCTTAAGAAAATCTAGCATACTATTTTTTTCAACTAATAGATCACCATCTATATATAATGTTTTCCCTACTAAATTTTTAGCTCCTTGATGATAACTATAAGCTGTATTAGTCGTTGCATAATCAGGATTTCTTGCAATAATAACATTACGGTGATAAACAGCGGTGTTTTTCAAGGTAGTTGTCACTCTTTGCTTAAATATTAAGCTGCATTTATTACATTGTTTGCGGGTGCCTTATCTGGGTTTAACGTGACTGGACCCACAGCATCACAATTTCTGACTTCCTTGGACCAACGCTCGGGCATTCTTGCCTTTGCCGCTTCGAGCACTTCTTTTCGCTTGGCTAAGATATCACCATCTTGCCCCGCATGACGTTGCCCTGGTGACACAAAGTTCAGCTGGCTGTGCT